>JBILTX010000080.1:0-3631 GCA_044371315.1 Alphaproteobacteria bacterium
TGACCCAGATGGTGGATTTGTGGCTGCAGGGGCTGGACCGTTTGCTGGCGGCGCTGAAAGACAAATCCCTAACCCACAAAACAACCCTGTGCATTGGCCGCAGTCATGGGATTCATGCGGAACCCGTCACTTTTGGCCTGAAAATGCTAACGTTTTATGCGGAAATGGATCGGCAAAAATCCCGCCTGCTGTATGCGCGGTCCCACATTGCCACCTGCGCCATTTCGGGGGCTGTGGGGACGTTTGCCAACATCCCGCCCTCCGTTGAAAGCTATGTCGCCGAAAAACTGGGCCTGACGCCCGAGCCTATTTCTACACAGGTCATCCCGCGGGACCGTCATGCCTTTCTTGTGGGGGTTATGGGCGGGATTGCCAGCAGTTTAGAGCGTCTGGCCACGGAAATTCGCCACCTGCAACGCACCGAAGTGCGGGAGGCTGAGGAGTATTTTGCCAAGGGGCAAAAGGGATCCTCGGCCATGCCCCACAAACGTAACCCCGTTTTGACGGAAAACTTAACGGGGTTGGCCCGCGTGATTCGCGCAGCGGTGATTCCGGCCATGGAAAACGTGGCCCTGTGGCACGAGCGGGATATTTCCCATTCTTCGGTGGAGCGCACCCTGCTGCCGGCGGCGTGCATTGCCCTAGATTTTGCCCTGCACCGCGCCGCGGGGGTTGTGGAAACGTTGCAGGTGTATCCGGATCAGATGAAAAAAAACCTAGATTCCTTGGGGGGATTGCATGCATCCCAAAGAATCCTGTTGGAACTGACACAGCGGGGATGCAGCCGCGAAGATGCCTATGCCTTGGTGCAAAAAAACGCCATGGACACGTGGCACGAGGGGGGGCTGTTCTGCCAGCGTCTGCAATCCGATCCGGCCATCACGGCCTATATCCCTGCGGAAACCCTGATGGTTCTATGTGACGATGCCCACCATTTGCGTTATGTGGACGAGATTTTTGCGCGGGTTCTGGGTGACGAAGGGTCGGGGAACGGATAAGCCCTCAGGCATTCCCTTCATCACAAACCTTTTGAATCTGCCGCCACGTGTCGGCCATGGTGGTCATGGAATCAATGACGGCATCACAAATCTGGGGGTCATTGTTGATGTTGATTTTGGCCAGCATGGTTTGGACAAACTGGTAATACTTTTCCAGAACATCGCACATTTGATCTGTGGCGGGGTTGCGGTCCAGACATCCCATCAGCCCCGTGACTATGGTCATGCATTTTTCTGTTTCGTTGTAACGGGCCTCGTATTCGTTGGCCAAAACATGGATTTTGGCCTGCTTGATATAGCTGGCCCCTTTTTCCAGCAGGCGGGCAATCTGCTCCCCTGGGGGCAGGCTGGAAACATTCGTGGCCTGATAGGCACTTTGGGCGTGTTTTTTATACATCCCTCAATCGTAATCCAAAAAAGATAAAAAACGGTTAGTTATTGGAATTCATGGCATCCGTTTGGGCTTTAAGAAAACTTTGCGTGGCGGTCAGCTGGGAAACGCGGTTTTCTGTATTCTGCAAAGAGGCCCGTAGGGTTTTTTCATAATCCGACACCTGGGTTTTCAGCGTGGCCATTTGGGCATCAATGTTATCAATGTCCGTTTGAATGCTGTCTTTTTGGTTAGCAATCACACCATCGGCGCTCAGGCTTTGATCCAAATAACTGGCCACCTGATCGGCGATGCCTTGGGTCATTTTGATGGTGGAGGTTTTGGGACTGCCCAAAGTGACAACGCCCCCCGTATATCCAAAACGGGCCCCATCCAGACCAATGCCCTCTGGGGGAACGATGGCCCCCCCTTGGGAAATGGTTACCTGCGTTGAATCATAGGTCACCCCCGCCACCACCATTTCGGCTTTGGTGGGTTTTCCTGAGGAATCTGTTTGCAAAACCCGAACGACAACGTCTGTGTTTCCTACATCTGCCCGTGTCATTTTGATGGTGGTGGTTTGAGGGGTCCCCCCTGAGATTACAACCCCGCCTCCATAAAAAAAATTTGCCCCATTTAATCCAATACCACTCGGGGGAATGATGGATCCCCCCGATGAAATCGTGACCTGCGTTGAATTATACGTCACCCCCGCCACCACCATTTCCGCTTTGGTGGGTTTTCCTGAATCATTGGTTTCCAAAACACGAACAACAATGTCTGTATTAACAAGAGATGAGGCCAAATTCGTAGGGGGATTGCCTAAGAAAAAATTTTTATTCGTACTGCTAAACCCACTATTTTTTGAGATATTGAGAAACTCCGGACGCCGCGCCACAAAAAAATCACTATTGCTGCTGGTGCTGGTAAAGCCAAACAGTTTGGCCACTGCATCACCCTTTTCCACAATGGCATCGTTCAGTTTCACATCATCCACAACCAAACGGTTATTATCGTCCAAGGTAATACCAACATCACGAAGGCTGTTCATATCCGAAAGGCCAGAAACCCCGCCTGTTAAAACGCTTTCCAATCCCAAAAAAGACCCCCGAAAAGCTGTTTGATTCACCAAAATCGAAGTTTCCGGAACCGTTCCATCCCCGTTCACAAGGGTTTGGGTATCGTAAAAATCCCGCAGGGCGTTATAGGCCTCAACAAATGCATCAACCTGAGAGCGAACGTTTTGGTTGTTGGTTTCCACAGAAATCCGAATGCTGTCCGAAGGGTTGGCGGAAAACAAATCAATCGATGCACTGGGAATCAAATCTTTGATGGTATTGCTGCTGCGGGTGACGGTGACGCCATTATAAACAACTTCGGCGGATAGGGACGTATCGGTTTGACCAGATCCCGCAACATTCAGATTTAAATCATCCAAAACCCCCGCATCGGACCCCGTCAGAGTGATGGCTTTGCCGGTTTCTGTGGCGGATAAATTTAAACGATAGGTGCTGTTGCCCAAATCTACGATCTGGGCGCGGACTTTGGTGGTGCTGGTTTGGGCGTTGATAGCATCCACCACGGTTTTTAAACTCTCCCCCGCCGTGACAGAAATCGCGGTGCCAGCGACGGACAGCGTTCCGGTGGTTGTGATCAGGGGATCTTCCTGACTGGAAAAGGTTTCCGCGGCACTGCTGAGCACCGCATCGGACTTGGCCAGTCGATTGATGGTCAAACTATAGGTACCAAGAGGCGTTGCTGTTTTGGGCGTCACCGTGATGGCCGTGGACGTTCCGCCCGAGGATGATGTGGCATACGCGATGTTTTGCCCAAAAACATCCGTCCCACTTTGGGCCAAACTGGGCCGCCGTAAATTGCTGGCGGGGGTTTTCATGGCACTGAGCAAATTTTCGTAATCTTTATAGGACGAAAGAATGGCACTTTTTTTGGAAACCTCAACCTCTTTTCGGGCGATGGGGACGCTTTTGGCCTTAACAAAGCCATCCACCAATTCATTCAGGTCCACGCCCAAAACCTTGGATGACAGGTTAATGGACCCATTGTCGTTAATGTTGACTTTTCCAAAGCTGATATCGGCCATTGTTTCCCTGTCCGCACGATTCTTTGATTCATGTTACACCCCTAATGATGAACAGACGGTTAAATCAGAAGGGTGGTGCCCTAGGGATGCAAAAAGGGGGCCAGAGGGGGGGGCTACATCAAAAACGGCATAACCGCCAGCGTGACCAAGGACCCGAGCACC
>JBILTX010000064.1:0-5526 GCA_044371315.1 Alphaproteobacteria bacterium
CCCGTAACTTACCCAGATTTTGCTGGGCGGCGGTGGCGGCGGCGGAGTTGGGGTGGGTATTTAGGATTTGCTGCCATGCGTCTCGCGCTGTGGCAGGGTCGTTTTGTGTGGCGGCCAGAATGCCGCGTTCCAGCAGCATATAGGGATGATCGGGGCTCAGACTCTGGGCCTTGGCGATGGATTCCGTTGCCAGATCATAGCGTTTCAAACTGCGGTAAAGGCTGGCGCGGTAAATCAGGGCCTCCACTTGATTGGGATCTTCTAGCAGGACATAGTCAAGATCCTTCAGGGCAGACAGGCTGTCCCCTGTGGCCGCGGCAATCCGAGCCCGCAAAACAAAGGCATTCAGGTCTTCCCCATCCCACGCAATGGCCTGATTGATGGCGTCGCGGGCTTTGATGCTTTGTCCCGCTTTTAAAAACAATTGGCTGGCTTGGGTGATAAAGCGGGATCGCTCACTAACGGGCAGGCGTTCCTGATCGGATAACGCCAAAAAGACCCCTGCCGCCCCTGCATAATCCCGCATGGCCATCAAAGCCACGCCCTGACAATGCATGGCCCCAAGGCCGCCGCCCAAACTTTTCCAATACACGGCCGAGGCCTCAGCCCGCTGGGGGTCCTGCTGTGCCAGTTCTAGGCAGGATGTGTACTCTCGATCGTGGTCAATGCTGTCTGGCGCGGAAAATGCAGCGAAAGAGGCACTGGCCAAAACCAGAACCGACATGATACATATCAAAAATCGGCGTGTAAAACGTGTTCCCATAATGATCTCTTGATGAGGGGTTTTCTTTTTTTTATACTATGAAACACTCATGCTTAACATTTCGTAAATGGCTGTTTTTGGGGGCGGGATACAGCGCTTTGCATCTGGCAGCCCGTTATGATTTGGGCACCGTTTACGGCACCACCCGCACACGTGGGGATGATTTAAAAAACGCCGGCATCATTCCCATCATCACCGATTTTCAAACGGTTCATCCGGATATCCTAAAGGCTATTGCCAGCGTGGATGCGGTTTTGGTCTCTGTGGCACCGGATGATCAGGGGGATCCCTGTTTACGGCTTTATCAGGGGGCTTTGCTGGCCTCGCCCACGTTGCAATGGGTGGGCTATCTTTCCTCAACCAGCGTTTATGGGGATCATCAGGGGGCCATGGTTACCGAAGACAGCCCGCGGCTGGCCACATCCACCCGCGGCGTGGCCCGCATTGTGGCAGAGGATGCGTGGTTGGCCATGAGCAGGGATCATGGATTGCCGGTGTCGATCTTTCGCCTTTCCGGCATTTACGGGTCGGGCCGCAGTGTTTTTGATAAACTGATGACGAAACGGGCGCAACGTTTGGACAAGCCAGGGCACCTGTTTTCCCGTATTCACGGGGTGGATATTGCGGGCGTTCTGGCGGCCAGTTTAACCAGGGCGCCAGATGTTTATAATGTGTGTGATACCCTGCCCGCCACGGGGCGAGAGGTGGTGGAATACGCCTGCCAGATTTCAGGGTACCCCCTGCCGCCCTTAATCCCCTTTGCAGACGCAACCTTATCCCCTATGGCACGGGGGTTTTATGCGGATCATCGGGTGATTTTGCCCCAAAAAATCCAGAGTTTTTATGATTTTGTCTATCCCACCTACCGCGAAGGGTTACAGGCCATATTTCGCGAGTTCCACCCGCGCCCGTAGTTCAATTTGCTGTAAGATATCATGCAAGTGGGGGGATGTGGGCACGGATAAATCCTCTGCCAGTTGTTTTTTTAATTGATTGAGTGTCTGGGGCGAGAGCCGATCCATCATCAAATCCCGCTGCAGGTTTTTCAGGGTGTTCAGAATGGATTTACCCTGCTGGCGGCGTTTTTGCTCCAGCGGCACGTCTTCGTCTTCCCTGATCACAAAGGACGGAATGGATTGCAAGAAGGCCGTTTGTGACGTGGACTCCGTTTCCCCTGTGGGAGAAGGGTTGCCCAAAGAAAACGCCTTGCCACCCCGCGTCGTGCGCCGCGATGATGTCGAAGCCTGACTGTGCCCTAAATTGTGAATGATCATGATGATGGGTCTTTCTTATTATTTTTCTTTTCCCCAAGTGTGCGCCCAAAGGGTAAAAAATTCGTTATCGGTTAGGAACCTGGCGTGTTTTCCCTTGAGTGCCTTGTTCCGTATCATTTCCTGCGGAATTGTGGAATCCACGAGAACAATGGGATTTGTACCAAAACCTGTTAATGTCGTGGGGTGGTCAGTTTCCCCAATCCCCCCTCTGGTCAAAGGCAAAAAAAAGGGTTAAACTTGACAAAAATGGCTTTCAAAACGCCCCAAACCCCGTCATGGTGGATGCATGTCTTTTGGATTTTTTTCGGCGCACCATGTTTTTTTTCGTTATGCGGGGCAAACCGGTTGGGCCCTGAACGATGTTACCTTTTCCCTAGACCGCGGATCGGCGGCGGTGATCGAGGGGGGTATGGCCAGCGGCAAAACCACCTTGCTGCGGACACTCACGGGGCACCTTCACCCCCATCATGGCAGTGTTTCTTCCCGTTGTTATCCGGGAAAACTGCCCCCTGAGGCCTTTGGGGTGATGCCGCAAACCGTAACCTTGGCGCCGGATCTTTCCACATTGGAAAACATCATTATGCCCTTTGTGGCCCTGAACCGGCAAATCCAAGAGCGGGATATTCGTTTCTGTAACCAACTGCTTCAGGCCATGGGCCTTGGTCCCCATCGCCATGTCAACGCGGGCCAGCTTTCCCATCAACAGAAAAAGATTTTGATGTTTGTGCGGGCGTTTGTGCATCGTCCCGCCCTTGTGATGTTGGATCAGCCCTTTGGGGGTATTGATGAATCTTTGCATTTGCTGATGATGCGCTTGATTGTGGAATTTTGCCGCAGCGGTATGACGGTGGTGATGACGCTACACCAAGGGGAGGCCGATGCCCTAGGGCTTGTGGATCCCCTTTTTTGTCGATATGATATGGACCATGGCCACCTTGAACCCCGCATCACCGAAAGTTCTACGCGCTCTGTCGCGTAGGATTTTTTTTGTTTCCCATCACGTCTCTGTTTTTTACGCGGTCACGCTGGTGACGGCTTCGGTGTTGCTCTGTCTTGTGCTGGGGGCGGGCCTTTTGTGGGCCAAGCATCAGACATGGCGTCATCAGGAACAAACCCAGATTGTCTTTACCCTGCCCCCCGCTTTGGCCGATCAAGGGGATGCCATTGAGGGTATTTTAAAAACGGATTCCGCTGTTTTAAATCTAAACGTTTCCCCCCTGAAAGACGTTTTTCCCAATCAAGTCAGTCTTAATCGCATCCAAACCCCTTTGTTTGTGGCAACGCTGAATCCTCAACACAAGGGGGATTTGGAAAAAACGTGGAAAAACTGGCAGGATGCTTGGCCCTTTTTGATTCGCCTTCATCCCGACACCCAAAGGCAGGGGGAAAGAATCAAAGACCGCCTGATTCTGAACCTTGGGGTTTTTGGCCTGAGTCTGATTGTGCTGTTCGGGGCCCATGTTTTGCTGGCGCGGTCTGTGCGGGTGACGCTGGCACCGGTGGCGGATACCCTGATTTTGTTTGATGCCCAGGGTAAAATTTGGCGCCGTTTGTGGAACAGCCTGCCCCATATTCCCACGCTGTTGTGTGGCCTGTTGGTGATGGGGGTGGCCGTGGCTTTGTTGTGGCCCTTGATGGGCGCGGATTTTCTGTATCGCATGCCCCTGTTGCTTTTGATCTGGGCAGGAATCACCGCCTCAGTATGTCTGATCCCTTGGCGTTTGGTGGGGTAGGGGCGGATAGGTCATCCCCAAGCATCCTGATGCGGATAGGTTTTCATACCAGCACCATCAGCGTGATTGGCCAGTCGGGCCAGTGCGATATCCTCCTGCGATTCCATGGCATAGCGGATAAAATCCCCTGCAACGCGGGACAAGGATTGGCCCTTTTTCTTGGCATGCAGCGTCAGCATTTCCATCACATCCGCGGATACGGTAATATTGATACGGGGATTTTTGGTGGCCATTGACAATACCTTTTTTCATGATATCTCCACAAAGTGTGTCATAAGTGTGTCACTTTGTCAAGACGCAGGAGGGTCTCCTACCCGTTACCCACCCCCCCTAATCCCCCAGCGCCACCCCTTCCCGTCTTGGGTCAGCCGCGCCGATCCAGCCGCCTTTGGGGTTTTTTACGATGATGTTCAGGCCGCTGGCGATGACGCTTTCTTTGACCTGTTGGCCTTTGGCTTCTAAGCCTTCGGCAACGTCAGAGGAAAAGCGATCCTTTTCCAACTCCGTCGGGCCATTCAAATTCGCAAAACGACCTTGATTCACCACATCTTCGGGGGATTCTTTCCAGTCCAGACTGGACACCAAGCCCTGAATCACCACAGGGGTGATATAGGGGCCGCCCACCGATCCCAAAACGTGCGTCAAACGCCCTTTGCTGTCAAAGACCATGGTGGGGGACATGGAACTGCGGGGGCGTTTGCCGGCCTCCATCCGATTGGCCACCACTTTGCCGTCTTTCACGGGGGAAAAGGCAAAATCCGTCAGCTGGTTGTTCATCAAAAACCCCTTCACCATCAACCGCGCCCCAAAGGCATTTTCGATGCTGGTGGTCAGGGCCACAGCGTTGCCGTCTTTATCCACAATGCTGATGTGGGATGTGGAAACGGGCTCAAGTCCCATCATGGCAGAGGCATAGTTTGTGCCGCTTTGGATGCTGCCCGCTTTGGCCAGACCCATGCTGCGGTCGGGGTTGATGGTTTTGGCGCGTTTGGCCAAATAGGTTGGATTCAGCAAATCATCCGCCTGCACCGTCGTAAAATCCGGATCCGCCACAAAGGCATTGCGATCGGCATAGGCCAGCTTGGTGGCCTCGGTGATCAGGTGAATGGCCTCTACGGATTGGGGGTCTTTTTTCGCCAGATTCATGGGCTCCAGCATTTTCAAAACTTGCAGGGTGACCACGCCACCTGCACTGGGGGGCGCCATACCGCAAACGCGGTTGCCGTGATAGGTGCCGCACAGGGCGCTGCGCGTTATGGGTTCATACAGCAAGAAATCCTCCACCGTAAAATGCCCGGGCGTCCGCGCATTCACTGCCGTAATCATGGCGTCCGTTAAATGATCCACATAAAATGCCATGGACCGGTTCGTGGCAATGCTTTGAATAGATTCGGCCAGTTCTGGGTTTTTCAGCAACGTCCCAATGGCCTTGGCATTGCCGTTTTTGTCATAAAAATAGGCGCGGGCGGCAGGGTCCTGTTTCAAATAGGGATCGGCCTCTAACAAAGCATGCAAACGGGGCGACACAGCAAAGCCCTTTTTCGCCAAAACATTTGTGGGCATCCATAGGTCGTACCATTTGGCTTTGCCCTGTTCTTTGTGGGCCACATCCAACATCTTCACCAGCCCAGGAATGCCCACAGAGCGGCCACTGCGCACCGCATCATAAAACGGCATGGGGGTTTTCATCGACGAGACAAACCCCATGGGCTTTGCCGAAGCCGGCGCCGTTTCCCGCCCATCATATGTGGTGAGT
>JBILTX010000071.1:0-4930 GCA_044371315.1 Alphaproteobacteria bacterium
CCATGCTCGGCATTATAGGCCAGCTGTTTTTCGCGGCGGCGGGTGCATTCGTCGATGGCGGTTTTCATGGATTCTGTGATGCGGTCGGCGTACAGGATGGCGCGGCCCTCAACATTTCGCGCCGCCCGCCCGATGGTTTGGATCAGGGAGGTTCGCGAGCGCAAAAACCCTTCCTTATCCGCATCCAAAATGGCCACCAGGGCGCATTCGGGGATGTCCAGCCCCTCGCGCAGCAGGTTAATCCCAATGAGGATATCAAAGACCCCCAGACGGAGGTCCCGCAGAATCTCAATGCGCTCCAACGTATCCACATCCGCGTGAACATAGCGGCATTTCAGGCCCAGCTCGTTCAAATAACCCGTTAAATCCTCTGCCATTTTTTTGGTTAGGGTGGTGATTAACACCCGCTGGTCATTCTCCGCGCAGGTGCGGCATTCGGCAATAACATCATCCACCTGATGCGTGGTGGGGCGAATCAGAATGACGGGATCCACCAAACCGGTGGGGCGAACAACTTGCTCCACAAAGACCCCCTGCGCCTGATCCAATTCCCACTCCGCTGGGGTGGCGGAGACAAAAATCGTTTGGGGGCGCAGGGTGTCCCATTCCTCGAACTTCAGCGGGCGGTTGTCCTTGCAGGATGGCAAACGAAAGCCATAATCGGACAATGTGGTTTTGCGCACCTGATCCCCCCGATACATGGCGTGAATTTGGGGCACGGTGACGTGGGATTCATCCACAATCAACACGGCATCACGGGGCAGGTATTCAAACAACGTTGGGGGCGGCTCCCCTGGTTTTTTGCCGGAGAGATAGCGGGAATAATTCTCAATCCCCTTGCACATGCCCGTGGTTTCCAGCATTTCCAGATCAAAGGTCGTGCGTTCGCGGATGCGTTGGGCCTCGATCCATTTTTGCTCGTCTTCAAATTCGGCGATGCGGATTTTCAGGTCCACTTTTATGGATTCAATGGCCTGACGCAGAGTGGGGGCCGGCGTGACGTGGTGGGAATTGGCAAAAATCCGAATACCGCTCAAGGTTTGCGTGGTTTGGCCGGTGAGGACCTGAAACTCCTGAATGCTTTCCAGTTCATCCCCGAAAAAGGACAAGCGCCACGCGTGATCTTCGTAGTGGGACGGAAAAATATCCACAACATCCCCCCGCACCCGAAAACAGCCCCGCGCAAAGGCAATATCATTGCGTTTGTACTGAATTTCCGTCAACCGCCGGAAAAAATCGGGCAGGGCCACCCGCTGCCCCGCGATGATATCAATAACCATGGTTTCGTAATTTTCCGCCGATCCCAAACCGTATAAACACGACACACTGGCCACGATGATGGTGTCCCGACGCTCTAATAACGCCCGCGTGGCGGCGTGGCGCATACGGTCGATTTGTTCGTTGATGGCGGAGTCCTTTTCAATATAGGTGTTGGTGCGGGGGACATAGGCCTCTGGCTGATAATAATCATAATAGGACACAAAGTATTCCACGGCATTGTCGGGAAAAAAGTCCTTCATTTCCGTATACAGCTGCGCCGCCAGTGTTTTGTTGTGGGCCATAATCAGGGCGGGCCGCTGCACCGCCGCAAGGGTATGGGCAATGGAAAAGGTCTTCCCCGATCCCGTCACGCCGAGCAGCACCTGATTCTGCTGCCCCGCGTTTAATCCCGCCGTCAACGCCGCAATGGCCGCCGGCTGATCCCCCGAGGGGGTAAAGGGAGACGACAAACGAAACAAAGCATTCTGGGTCATAACATCCCCTCTTTACCCCAAACGCCCCCCAAAAACCAGACCTTTGCCACACTGTGACAAACGTCACAGACAGGGGTGGGGGATATGGGGGAGGATGGGGGGAGATTTTCCTGCGATGATTTATGAACTAGACAGAAAACTACAGGTATTGTGCAAAGATCTTAGGACAAGCAACCAATGGCCGATAAACAATCGCAAATAGTGTATCGGAAATTTTGTAAGATAGCTTTGGCTGCTTTTTTATTAGGACAGATCCCCCATGGGATTCATTTTTTTGTGACTCGTGAAAAAAGGGATCAGGTTTGTAAGCTTGCTGAATTAACCTCTAAGAGATTGATAGAAGATCAAAAAAAAGGAGGAACAAAGAGTAACAACCCTGAGGTTATAAAATCGACAAACGATGGAAGAGATGCACTAGGGATTTCTTCACAAGAAGCCAATAAGGTATGGTCAGAGGATGCTGAATTTGGCCTAACATTTCTTTCGATTAAACGCACAATTTCTATGTGCAACGATTTATAACCCCCTACCCCCCATGATTCTGCCCCGCGTAATAGCCCAGTTCTAGGGGTCGGTAAATCATGTCGCGATTCAGTTTGGGATAGGTGGTTTTAACATAGGTTTTGGCCTCGGCTGTTTTGTCCACAACCCCCAGCGCCACATCATCATCCCCAAAGGCTGGGGTGGCCATGTACACAATGGTGCCCATCAACATGGCGATGGGGTCAGAGGCTTGATTGATCATGTTGGAATCCTTATATCCCGACCGGTCCGTGGCCACGTTGATATCCCCCAGATACAGCAATTCCCCCGCGTTCACCTGAAACCCCCCATACATGGGTTTCAAACTGACGTTGTGCAGGCCCCCTTTGGCGGCCCATTCGCTGCGCAGGGCAATGGTATCAATCATATAATGCCCAGGTTTCAGGGCAATGACCTGATAGGGTTGATCCACGGGGACCAAAGCAAAGGCATCATGCACCACCCCGCCGTAGGGGTTGGCTTCGGTGACGGGGGCGGGGGTTTCGTCATCCAGTGTGGCCGCGGGGGCCTCATCAGCGGAATCGGTGGCATCGGTTTTAGGGGGGGATTTGACCTTCAGGGCCTTGCCCGTGGCGGGATTATAGGGCGCAAAGCGCATCACCGTTGTATCTGGCCATTCGGAATTCATACGGGCCACCACAATGCCGTAACCCTCTGACGGGGATTCCTGCACCATCCCACTCAGGGCAAAGGGATTGGTGCGGGGCTCACGCTGGCCAGCACATCCCGATAAAACCAAGATCATCACCAAAAGAAAGGGCAAGGGAAACCTCCTGTCATAAGCAATGATCACAGTTTAGCCGCCCTGAAATGGCAGTCAATGGCCTTGCCCTGTGCCAAATTTGTGTTGCGCCTTGCCATAACGGGCAAACATGATTATGGTGGCAAAAAAGGGGAAAAGGACTCATGATTCTAAAGCGTCTGTCGTTGACCCAGCGGCTTGTGGCCATGCATATGATGATGTTTCTGCTTGCCTTGGTCACGGTGGCCGTGGTGGCGTGGGGGTGGTCGTCTCTGTCGGCCTATCGGTATTTTGTAACCGAAGAAGGTCGCACGGTGGACGTTTTCCAGGGCAACCACCTGCAGCAACGCTATATCCCGTGGAAAGAGTCCGTCCAACGGGCCATCGCATCCCGAAAAGCCTCTGATTACCAAGCGTTTGAGAAAAGAAACACAGAGTATAAAACATCACTAGAGCTGATGCTGAAACAATCCGGCAGTCCGGATTGGCAGGAAACCCTTCAAACATCGCTTAGTAAACTTGCGGCTTTTGACGAATCCTTAGAAGCCCTCAAAGGGATTGATCAGGTGGACCTGCGCCTGCCCCCTGCCCCAAAAAAAGACACCAAGGAACCTGTGTCGGATTTAGAAGACAGCATCAAAGCCGCCCTATCCCAACTGGGCCCCAAAGATGCGGCCTTGCAGGATCGTCTTTTGGATTTTCAGCTGGTTTTAACCAAGGCCAAACTGGCCATGCTGCGGTATCAGGCCTTTGAAAATCCTTCGGATTTGGCGTTGGTTCGGGAACATTTTTTAACGCTGGATGACAGCATTCTACAGATGCAGCAAAATGCCCCCGAAAAAATGAAGCCATCGCTTGAGGCCTTGGGCAAAAACATTTCTGCCTTTTTTGGGGAATTTGAAACGCTGGCCGGCAGCATTCAGGAACGCACTGCTCTGGTGGCCACGTTAAATGGTGATTTTCTGGATAACGACGCGGTGAATCCGCTGGTCGGTTTATCGTGGTCTGTTTTGAAACCCAAAGGGTCCGAACGCTTGATCGAGCGTTTTAACAAAGTGTCCATGCTGTTGGTGCTCTCGGCCCTGTTTTCCATTGGGGTGGCCGTGTTTGCCTTTTTCTACATCCAGCGGATGCTGGAAAAACCCCTGCGGGCCTTAACCAGTTACACCAGCCATGCCTTTTTAACCCGCAAAAGAACTGAAGTCCCCGGCCACGCTCGTCACGACGAAATTGGCGTTTTGGCCCGCGCCATTCAGGCCCTGCTGGTTCATATCGACCAGAAAATTGAGGAAGAAGCCAAACGCGCTCTTTCTACGCCTGCCCCGTCTCCCGCGGCTTCGCCCACCCAAGCGCCGGTTGTGGCGGGGACTGCATCTCTGGGGGCAGCATCAATAACGCCGGAAAAATCAGAGGAATTGGCCCTGCTGCTGGAGGAAGTGTTTGGGTTTACCGAAGATTTCATGCGCCGCAAAACCTTTGATCATACCAAATCGGTGGAAACAGGGGAATTGGCCGATCAAACCCGTCAAAGCATCCAAAAAGCGGCCCTGAACATTCATGACATGATGACGGAATATCAGGACATGGCCACCCTGTGTGGACAAATTTTGCGAAAAATGGGCCGTCATCAGCAGGAAACCAAGCGTTTGGACGTGAAACTGTATAACCTGAGTATGGCCACCGACCGTTTTCAGGATTTGATTCGCGCCCTTCAAGGATTTTGTCAAGATGTGGCCATGCTGCAGCATAATTTAACGTTGCTGTCCTATCATGAACCGGAAAAAGCCGTGGAGCAAGCCAACCATCAATTTTCCCAAATCCGTCATCAATATGATGAAGTGTCTTTGACCTTGGCACACGAAGCGGGCATTTTGACGGGGTATTTGCAGGC
>JBILTX010000020.1:0-19591 GCA_044371315.1 Alphaproteobacteria bacterium
GACGTGATGGCCATCGCCATGGACCATTACATCCATCATGAGCAAGACTGCGAAGAGCATAAGTATGCGCTCGTGCCCAATGCTGAGACCCGTAAAGTTATGGAAGATGTGGATCAGGGGATCGGCCTTTCTGCCCCTATGACCTTGGAGGCTTTTTTGTCCCACATCAACAGTATCCAAGCAGACGATCAAGACGATGAAACGTCTTAACATTATCCTGTCCACAGTCATGAAGCGGGATTTAAAACGGGTTGCCAAACGGGGAAAGCCTTTGGAGGCTCTGTACCAAGTGGTGACATTGTTGTCCGAAAAGCAACCCCTCCCCATAATGGTATCGTGATCATGCCCTAACCGGAAATTGGATTGGCCACCGAGATTGCCACATTCAGCCCGATTGGGTGTTGATTTATAAAATAACCGACGACACCTTGATTCTGGAGCGCACGGGCACCCATAGTGATCTTTTTGGGTAGGGTAGGGGGGGCAGCTCCCCCCTACCGCCCCTCTGCCAGCAGCACAAAATCATATTTGGATTGATTCACCAGAATCCGTCCATCGGACAGCGGCAGGCAATCGTTGGGAAAGGCCACGGTGCCCAGCGCCATCAGCCCGCTGCGGTCTTTGGCAAAGGTTTTCAGTTGGTTGCCGTACAGGGTGGTGATGGTGATGCTGCCGTAGGGGTCATCCGGATGACACCGCACCGATGTGGGAAAGGTTCCCGCGTTGCGCAGCGCGATGGCCCCATTGCTGGGGGTAATGACCGCCAGAACATCTCTGCTGTTGGCGGCAACCCAGATGTCGCCTGTGATGCTGTTTTCCGCCAGATCCCAAGGCAACAATCCCACATCATAGCGGGCGATTTCGCCGTAACTCCCCCCGTTGAAACGCACCACACGATCAAAGGTCGTGATCCACGCCTCCCCCGTCTTTGTGATGATGACGCTGTGGGGGGCCTCGGGCAGCGAGACGGTTTGCACCAAGGCCAAACTAACGCTGTCAAACACAAAAACGCTGTTGGTGGCCGCCGATGTCACCCACATCCGGTTGCGGGTGGCATCAAAGGCAACATCCGAAGGATACGCCCCCGTGCTGATCCGTGTCACCGCGCCGGTGGCGGGGGTGATGATGTCGATGCCGGCATCGGTGCTGGCGGGACGCCACAGGCGGCCCGCCTGATCCAGCGCCAGATGATGTCCAAACGGCCCCAGCGTGCCCAGCCCCGTGGCGGGATCTTTGGCCCCCAAGGTGCGGATGCGCTTTAACGTGCGTTTATCCAGAACGGACACCGTGCGATCCAGCATGTTGGTGATGTAAACCTCGCTGGTGCCCTCCGCCATGCCCGCTGGTGCGTTATCCACGGGAATGCGGGGCAGGGTAGAGATAACCTCCACATTCAAATTGGGAATACGCCCCCCAAAATCCGTGATCCGAAAATCCGTAAACACCACATAGCCCAACCCGCGAAAGGCCGGAACTTGGCCCACACCCACGGCGGCCTCGATGGTTTCATCCACATCCTGGGACGGGGCGCCATCGTAAACTTTCAGGGTGAAGGTGTCATAGGGAATGGCTTTGCCGCTGCTGGATCTGACATCATACAGCAAAACGCTGTCCGCCCAGATTCTGCGGATACCGGCAAAGGCAGGGCGGGCTTTGAGAACAATGTCGCCTTCATCATCGGTGTCCTGAACCGTGGGTCCGCTTTTGTCTTCAAAGGGAACGGTGCACAGGGCGTAGGCAAAATCCGCAAATTGGGTTTTTTCCAGCGATGTTGTCACCGTGCGTGTGGAAAATTTGCCATCCCGCACGCGCTGCGTTTGCCGGTTTTCCACGGTGCGAATCTGGCTGAGCCAGATCAACGTCCCCGCCAGACGGGCCATGCCATACACCATGGGAATGGTGGCGCCGTAACTGGATTGGGTCAGGGCAGGGGGCTGCAACGATGACCGTTGCACCCGCTGATCCCGATCCCCCACGCCCATGATGGCATTTTCCAAAATACCGCCCGCCAAACTGCCGGCGGTGACCAGAGCTTGGGTGAAAAAACTCCCCAGCCCCAAAGACGATCCCGCCGCACTGGCCGCAGTGGTAAAAACAAGACTGGCCATAATCATAATCCTTTTTATTGATGGTGAAAAAAAACGATGGTTTCATGTCCATCGCCGATGAAAAATGAAAAAAACTGTTCCCAAAACCCTTTGTTGTGATACAAGAGGGGCATTCTATCCCACAGCCCTAGGGCACGCCGGTTTAGCTCAGTTGGTAGAGCACCTGATTTGTAATCAGGGGGTCGGGAGTTCGAGTCTCTTAACCGGCACCAGGGTTATCAGTGGGTTAACCTGGTTTTTCCTTTTATAAAATTTTTCTGTGCTACCCTTGTGCTACTGTATGAGTTCACCTCATTTGAGACAGATATGGATCAAGTGGCGTCCTTGAGGAGGATGGTTTTTGCATACTCGGAAGGTGTGGATATTCTGCAGGGGCTGGGGCCCGTTTCCAAACAAAACGCTGATGCTCTGGCCGAAACGGAATTCACCCAATATCAGGAACAGCAACGCGTTCTGGATGATGCAGCGGCGGCGGAAGAATTGGATGCGGAAGTAAAGCGCATGTTGGCTTTGCCAAAGAAGCCTATCGCAAGAAAGAAGAAAGATTAAGCAATGCAGCAACAGAATACGATAGGAAAACTTCAACGCGTCCCGCTCCGCACAGTATGGCCACACGAGGCTTATGATTTTACCACGTGGTTGGAAGAGAACATTGATACACTAAATGAGTGTCTTGGTTTAGATTTACAGGAAGCAGAACGTGAACAGGCAGCGGGTTCATTCAGCGTTGATCTGGTAGCTCGCGATCAAACCAGCAATCGGACTGCAATTATAGAAAATCAGTTTACTAAAAGTGACCATGACCATCTTGGTAAATTATTGACTTATCTTACCCTAATGCGGGCTGAGATAGCTGTTTGGATTGTTCCCGAGGCTAGACCAGAACATACCGCCGTTATCACTTGGCTTAATTCTTCAAGCAGTGCCGATTTTTACATGGTGAAAGCAGAAGCCGTTCAAATAGGCAACTCCGCGCCCGCGCCTTTGTTTACGTTGATTGCGGGCCCCTCCGCTGAGATAAAAGAAGCAGGGCACACACAACGTGAATACGCCGAGCGGCATGATTTAAGGCAACAGTGGTGGACAACTCTTTTAGAGAGAGCCAACAAAGTAAGCCGCCTGCACAGTCGCATTAAGATAGCACCTACAGGAAATTATCTTTTTGCTGCTTCTGGCATTAGTGGACTTAGTTTTGTTTATATTGTCTATCAAAATAAATCGGCTGTGGAATTACTCATCTCGCGTGGAAAAGACCGTGACGCAGAAAACATAAATATTCTCAATAAATTTCGCGCATATGAATCTGAGATAGAACGCGGTTTTGGATATCCCCTTGTCTGGGAAACTTTAGAAGGCCGCAGTATGTGTAAAATTAGGTATTATCTCTATGAAGGTGGGTATCAATCTCCCCAAGAGGAATGGCCTAGCATTCAAGACAAAATCATTAAAGCAATGAATCGTCTTGAGCAGACTTTAAAGCCATACCTGAGCAGGCTGAATCTGACAGCGGAGGAAACCCCATGAAACTCAAATTTGACACATCTATGACACCAAAAACAGTGCTCATTAAATCTCATCTATCCCACACAAGGCGAACTTAAACAATAGACCCATACACCCCCCCAAACAGTTGCCTTTTCCCCCCAAGCGGGTTACAGAAAAAGGGAATGTTGTTTGTTTAGGATGGCCCCCGCTATGCATTATGAAGAATTCCACCGCATCAAACGGTTGCAGCCCTATGTGTTTGCAGAGGTCAATCGCCTGAAACTGGCGGCCCGTCATCGGGGGGCGGATATTATTGACTTTGGGATGGGCAATCCCGACAGCCCCATGCCCCCCCATGTTGTGGAAAAGATGATCGAGGTGATTTCAGATCCCAAAACCCATGGATATTCCGTATCCAAGGGGATTAAGGGCTTGCGCCGCGCCCAAGTGGCCTATTACCAGCGTCGTTTTGGGGTATCGCTGGATGAAGAGCAAGATGTTGTCGTCACCATCGGATCCAAAGAGGGCATCGCCAATCTGGCCCAGGCCATGACCAGCCCGGGGGATATCATTCTGGTGCCCAGCCCCAGCTATCCTATTCACCCCTACGGCTTTATGATTGCCGGTGGGGCCTTGCGGTATCTGGTGGTGCCCTTTGATTCCCCCAGCTATACCGACGTTTTTATGGACCAGCTGTCCCGCGCCGTTCAATTCAGCGTGCCAAAGCCCTTGCTGTTGGTCCTGAGTTACCCCTGCAATCCCACCGCGCAGGTGGTGGATTTGGATTTTTATAAAGAAGTCGTGGCCTTTTGCCGCAAACACGGGATTTATATTTTGTCGGATCTGGCGTACGCCGAGATTTACTTTGATGATAACAATCCCCCCCCGTCGGTGTTGCAGGTTGAGGGCGCCATGGACATTGCCATTGAGTTTACCAGTATGAGCAAAACCTATTCCATGGCCGGTTGCCGTATCGGATTTGCGGTGGGGAATCGGCATTTGATTGCGTCACTGGCGCGGATCAAATCCTATGTGGATTATGGGGCGTTTACGCCCATTCAGGTGGCGGCGGCCACGGCCCTGAACGGTCCCCAAGACTGCGTGACCCAGATTCGGGCGTTGTATAAGGAACGGCGGGATGTGTTGCTCTCGGGCCTGAAGCAGGCCGGATGGGATGTTCCCGTGCCAGAGGCCAGTATGTTCGCTTGGGCCCCCATCCCCGAAAGCCACAGGCATTTGGGATCGGTGGCCTTTGCCAAGGATTTGTTGGAACATGCTGAGGTTGCCGTGGCCCCCGGCCTAGGCTTTGGAGAACACGGAGAGGGCTATGTCCGCATCGGTCTGGTGGAAAACGTCCACCGCATCCGCCAAGCCACACGGAACATTAAGCAGTATTTGAAACAGTCCCCCACCGTTCCCGAGGGGGTTTAGCGAATCTTGCCAACCCCCATTAGGTAACGCCGTGCGCATTGGGTGGTGCCGTCCTCCATAATTTTGATATAATTGGCGGGCACGTTTTGCATCTGGCCGCTGCGGACGGTTTGGTCAAAGCTTTGATATTCCGTATAGGACATGTTTTGCTTGATATAAAAAAAGGTGCACAGGCAATGTTTGTACCGCCCCTGTTTGGGAATATCGATGGCGTAGGGGATGGGTTGGCTCATACATTCCTGTACGTACTGTTGTTTTACCCGCTCAGGATAAGCATTCAACCTCGCCCAAGCCGGCACACTGGACAAAAAAACAATCCATAGGGCGCACAGGCCCACCATCAAAAACGCGCGATGCATCCAACACTCCCCTTGCTATCGATGCACCCCTTTAAAGGCGCATCAAATTTATCATAAGTTATGAATTTTACCGCGATTAGGGGGGGGTGTCAATGGGGGGGGAAGGTCATGATAAAATACCTTTGGAGTCCAGTGTTTTTGAGAAATCACAAGGTTACCACGACGGGCGAACATCGACGCCTTAGGGTTTTTTTGTGAGTGTTTAGGTGCGAGGTCTGCCTTGGAATAAACGTGATATAGCCAAATCAGCGGGGCAATCACGGCCAGCCTCCAACACACGACGGGTAACATCTGCAATAGACGATAAAAGTCCAGAGCCTTTCTTTTTTTATTTTGCAAAAAAAAAGGATTGGTTTCCCCCCTAAACCACCATCGAAAAATCCCGTCCATCATACCGCATGACACGGCGGCCGGCTGTGGGCAGTTTCAGGGTGTTTTTCCGCTTGGCCTCCTCAAAGGCCCCGGGCACCACGTGCAGGAAAAAACGAAGAAAGCCGTTGCTGCTAACAATGATCACGTGACGGGGGGGCTGGGGCAGGGCCTGACAATCTTGGCCCAGATCCTGTAAAAAATCACGAATGCGGCGCATGATGGTGGATTCGGTATCCCCCCAAGCCCCCTGATCGGCCTTGGGAAACAGGGCCTGTTTTTGCCATGCATCCAAAACATGCTGGCCAAAACGATCGGCGATCTCTTCGCTGCTCAGCCCGCCCCATTGGCCATAATCCAGCTCGTCCAAATGACTGTGGGCAATGATGGGGCACGCAGGGGCCAAATGGTTTTGCAGGATAAAGGCAAAATCCCGAGTGCGCTGCAAACTGCTGCAATAAATCAGATCAGGGGTCACGTCTTCGTTTTTCAGGGTCTGGGCCAGATCCTCGGCCTGCGTCCTTCCCGATGGGGCCAGGGGCAAATCCTGTCCGCGCCCTACCCACACCACGGGCTCCCCTGGGGAAAAGGTATTGCCATGACGGCAAAGATGAAGCGTAAGGGGGGGAAGCATAACGATGACGGTGTGTCAAAAAAGAAAAAACAAAAAAGATGCTGGCGTCCCCAAGGGGATTCGAACCCCTGCTGCCGCCGTGAAAGGGCGGTGTCCTAGGCCTCTAGACGATGGGGACTAGGGGCAAAGTGAGAACCTTATACGAAATACGTGTGGGAAGATCAAGATGATTTTGAAATTTTCAAATCCCAACCCGAAAAGAATCAATAAAGGGTATTGAACAAAAAAGCAGGCCGAAGCCTGCTTTCCATTTGGTGAATGTCTTGTTAACGGAAAGTCACCACTTTCTGATTTGCTAGACAAGACATAGCGCGTTAAGGTGGTCTTTTCAAGAAAAAAAGACACGTGTGATTTATGCAGGATGCTGTTTCCGTACCTTTGTATCGTCTGGGGCTGGATGTTGGGGCAACATCCATAGGGTGGTGTATGTTGCCCTTAACCCAAAAGAGAGAACCGCAGGCCATCATGGCCATGGGGGTGCGAATTTTTTCCGATGGTAGAGATGCACAAAGCGGCGAACCCTTGGCGGTAGAACGCCGCACCGCCCGAGGTATGCGACGCAATCGGGACCGCACCCTGTCTCGCCAGCAACATTTGATGCAGGTGCTGACCGATATCGGGTTAATGCCCGCAGAACGGGATCAGCGCAAAGCCCTGCTGGATGAAACAGGGGCCCTCGAAAACAATCCCTACGCCATTCGTGCCCGCGCTCTGGACGAGGCTGTACCGTTGCATCATTTAGGGCGGGCACTCTTTCATTTGGGGCAGCGGCGGGGCTTTCAAAGCAATCGCCGTGCTGATGGAAAAAGCAAAGATGATGACAAAAGCCTTATGAAGGGGGCCTTTAGCAAACTGGCCAATGCCATGATAGAAACCAAGGCACGCACCTACGGGGCGTTTCTGTATCAACGTCTGAAAGCGGGGGATGGCGTGCGCATACGCCCTGTTAAGAAAAACAACAAAAATGACTATGCCTTTTATCCCCAGCGCAGCGATTATCAACACGAACTAACTATGCTGTGGCAGGCGCAGCAACGCCATTATCCCGCGCTGCTGACCGAGGAAAACCACGCCAAAGTTTTTGACGCCATATTTTATCAACGCCCCCTGATGAAACCAGACGTGGGATATTGTCAGTTTGAAGAGGGAGAAAAACGCGCCCCCAAAGCCCACCCTGTTTTCCAGAAGTTTCGGATCCTAGAGGATGTCAACCATCTCATGATCAACACGTTGACAGGGGAAAAGTTGCCCCTGTCACAAAAACAACGGGATGAGATCCTTAAGCTTTTAAACAAAAAGAAGGACGTCACATTCGACACCTTGCGCAAAAACAAGACACTGGGTTTTTCACAAAACACCACATTCAATCTGGAAACAGAAGAACGCACAAAATTAAAAGGCAACACCACAGCCAGCCGATTGTCAGGCAATGATGCCTTTGGTGAACAGTGGTTTGCATTCTCTGACACTCAGCAGGCGGAGATTGTGACAAACCTTTTGGAAGAAGACAACGAAGACACCTTGATCGCTTGGCTGCAACAGCACCATAACCTGTCACAGGATACCGCAGAGCATGTCAGTAAGATCGCGTTAGAGGCAGGGTATGGCCGTTTAAGCCTGAAGGCCATGAAGGAGATTCTGCCCCATCTGGAATACGGCATGACCTATGACAAAGCTGTGGCTGAGGTGTATCCCCATCATAGTGATTTTCGTCCCACCGACCTGCTGGATGAATTGCCCTATTATGGAAAAGCCATGCGCAAGCGGGTGATGCCTGCGCCCAAGGCCACCGACCCCCATGAAAAACGCTATGGCAAAATCAACAACCCCACCGTACATATTGGGCTGAATCAAATTCGTAAATTGATCAATGAACTGATCCAATGTTACGGCAGGCCAACACAGATTGTGGTGGAACTGGCGCGAGAGCTGAAAGAAAACCAAGAACAGGCCAACCTTTCCGCGAAACGACGCAAGGAAAATCAAAAACTTAATGAAGAGGCGGAACGGGAAATTGCGCGTCTTGGCTATACCCCTACAAACAGAAACAAAGAAAAATACAAACTATGGGTCGCACAGGCAAAAGACGCCAGCCAACGACAATGCCCCTTCACAGGGCAACAAATCTGTCTGGAAGATGTGTTCCGAGAGGACAGCCCCTTTGAAATTGAACACCTGTTGCCATTTTCCCGCAGTTATAATGACAGTTTGGCCAACAAAGTGTTGGCATGCCGCACCGCGAATCGGAAAAAAACCAATCAATCCCCCTACGAAGCCTTTGGTGGTCATGCGACGCGTTATGCCGACATGATGGAGAGGGTGAAGCTGTTGCCATATGAAAAACGCTGGCGGTTTCAACCGGATGCTTGGGACATTGCGCGGGGCAAAGGGGAGGATGTGATCGCCCGATTGCTGAATGATACCAAGTATTTAAGCCGCTTGACCAAGGAATACCTATCCCACATTTGCCAAGATGTTTATGTGGTAACGGGGGGAATGACAGCCCTGCTGCGGGGCAAATGGGGTTTGAACGACTGGCTGGGCGACAAAGACCAGACAAAGGAACGCAAAGACCACCGCCATCACGCCGTGGATGCCTTTGTCATAGCCTGTATATCGCGGGGGATGATGCAGCGCATCAGTGCCGCCGCCCAGTATGCCGAAAGCCAGTTTAGCCACAGGTTGGTGGATCAAATGCCCCCACCGTTTGAGGGCTTTCACTGGGAAGAGGGTAAACGAAAGGTGGAAAAGATCATTGTGTCGCATAAACCCGATCATGGCAATGCACGCCGCGCCATCAACCCACCGCAGGGGCAAAGGCCGTATACAACGGGAAAACTTCACGAAGAAACGGCATATGGCTTGGTCAATCCAAAAAATGCAGATGGAGATATTGAACTAGTCACGCGCGTGCCCTTAGCAAGTTTGGAAAGCCTGAAACACATTCGTGAAATTCGGGATGTGGCCATTCGCGACCGGCTCTTGGATCATATGCAGGATGTTCCTGTGGATGCCAAAGGCAAGCCCGCCAAAACCGATATACCCCAATGGCAGGACAAACTACAGCAATTTGGGGACATTCATAACATCCGCCGTGTGCGCATCGTGATTGCCAAGACACCCAACACAGTGATCGGGATGGCCACACCAGAGGAAAAACAGCGGGCTGCCGCCGAAAATCGATTCCCATTGCCCTATAAATACTACCCCACGGGCGGCAATGACTGCGCGGAAATTTACTGCCCTGATCGCGGTAAAAAAGCTGGACAATGGCAGGTGGAGATCATCTCTTCCTTTGACGCCCATCAAAAAGGCTTTGTTCCCCTATGGAAACGCCAGCGTGAAAATGCCACGGCCAAACTGATCATGCGCCTGAAAATCAACGATATGGTGGCCTATGAAGAAAATGGGGAGACAGTGATTGCACGGGTGAAGAAAATGACAAGCGGCATGATTTATTTGCGGGAACACAGCATTGCATCTGAAAAAGCAGATACGCTAAGTTGGGCAGCCTCTGCAAAACAACTGCAACTGAAAAACGCCCGCAAAATCCACGTTGACATCTTGGGACGGGTCCATGATCCTTTGTCCAAGACGGACCAAAAGGCTGGGGCATGAATCGGGTCATTGAGATTGCCGAGGATGGGCGGCACCTTTCGGTGAAGGATGGCTTTTTGTGTATTCGTCAAAAGGGTGAAGAGTTGGGGCGGGTACCGCTGGATAGCGTGCTGGCGGTGATCGCCAACGCCCATGGCCTGAGTTACAGCAACAATGCGTTGGTGGCCTTGGCACAGCATACCATTCCGCTGGTGGTCTGTGGGCGCAATAGCCTGCCCATGGCCCTGTTATGGCCGGTGGAGAGCCACCATCAGCAAGGCCGGCGCATGGACATGCAATTGGTTGCCAAAAAAACCCTGAACAAACGCCTGTGGCAGGAGATTGTCCAACACAAAATCCGCCAACAAGCCCACGTTTTGCAAGCGCAGGGTCGGGAGAAAACCCGATTATTATACTTGGCTGACACCGTAAAATCGGGGGATAGCACCAACAACGAAGCCATGGCTGCCCGTATCTATTTCCCCCTGTTGTTTGGAGAGGATTTTATCAGGGACAGAGACGCAGAGGGTATCAACAGCCTGCTGAACTATGGCTATACCATTATCCGTGCCGCCGTGGCCCGAGGGGTGATGGCCGCAGGCTTGCATCCTGGTATACCCCTGCATCATGCCAATCAGTATAACGCCATGCGGCTGGTGGATGACCTGATGGAACCATTTCGTCCATGGGTGGATGACCTTGTTAAGACATTATCCATGCTTGGCGTGCATAATCTTTCCCGTGACAGCAAAAAGGCATTGGTGTTGCTTTTGCATGCACGGGTGCAGGGAAAAGAGGCTTTAACATCGGTGTTACAAGCGATCGAAGATTGTGCCACCTCGCTGGCGATGGTGTACACGCAGAAACGCCAGAGCTTGCATCTTCCCCCTCTCAGCTTGCCCGATACCCAAGCCCTGCTGTTGCCGTTTCAAGAGGCACAGACGCATGTTAACAGGGTACAGATTGATGTGGATGATGGTTATGTTCGATCTGCCCGTGGTGACGGCGACGGAGCGTAAGCAGGCCACCAATTTTCGTAAAACATTGCTGGATATGGGCTTTTCCATGAGCCAGTATTCTGTTTACTTTCGTTTTTGCGGCACACGTGAACAAACAGGGCCCTTTGTTACAAAAATCAAGAGGATTGTCCCCCCCAAAGGACGGGTCAGCATTCTGCTGTTCACCGATAAACAATTCGGCGACATCATCAATTTTACCAACCTAAAGCAAGAAAAAATGCCCGAACAACCCACATTTTTTGACCTGTTTTAGCGATTTTTATAAACGCTAAAATGAAAATAACCATCTTTTTACAGATGGTTATCTCATTACTGGTTATAGCAAATCAGAAAGTGGTGTCAATCCGCAACAATGGGTCAGTTATGGGGCAGTTATCTTTTGTTATAGCAAATCAGAAAGTGGTGTCAATCCGCAACACCTTTCCTTCAAGCTTTGATTAACCCAGCGTTATAGCAAATCAGAAAGTGGTGTCAATCCGCAACCAGTCAGTTGACGGCACGGGGAAGGCGTCGGTTATAGCAAATCAGAAAGTGGTGTCAATCCGCAACTACTCTTGGGACAACCCAGAATTGCCTAGCGTTATAGCAAATCAGAAAGTGGTGTCAATCCGCAACGGCAACGGAAGAGGTGGCGGCATGACCTTAGTTATAGCAAATCAGAAAGTGGTGTCAATCCGCAACTGCTTATCAGTCCACGCAATAAGCATCAAAGTTATAGCAAATCAGAAAGTGGTGTCAATCCGCAACTCCATTCGGGCGGGCGTTTTGGAAGAGCGGTTATAGCAAATCAGAAAGTGGTGTCAATCCGCAACTATGGGTCGTTAGCGCATATCCCGCCGCGAGTTATAGCAAATCAGAAAGTGGTGTCAATCCGCAACCATTCGCGGGGTGGTGAATGCGGGGGAACCGTTATAGCAAATCAGAAAGTGGTGTCAATCCGCAACCGAATGACGCAGGATGCCGCGCGTTCCAGAGTTATAGCAAATCAGAAAGTGGTGTCAATCCGCAACAGGCCTTGTACAATCCGCAACAATCACATAGTTATAGCAAATCAGAAAGTGGTGTCAATCCGCAACGCACTACTAAGTGCTATGAGAGTTATACTTTGTTATAGCAAATCAGAAAGTGGTGTCAATCCGCAACGGTTACGCGCCCTGAGAGCATCGCGGGTCGGTTATAGCAAATCAGAAAGTGGTGTCAATCCGCAACATGACATAGTTTGTTATGGTGTGGTCACCAGTTATAGCAAATCAGAAAGTGGTGTCAATCCGCAACTATGTCAGTATTCCGGAACGTCCACACTGGGTTATAGCAAATCAGAAAGTGGTGTCAATCCGCAACTAACCTTGTCCACGGGTGCGTTTGCCGCGTGTTATAGTAAATCAGAAAGTGGTGTCAATCCGCAACGCACTGGTCCTTCCCTATGTTTGTGCAGGGGTTATAGCAAATCAGAAAGTGGTGTCAATCCGCAACGTCATAAGCATCACGGTAAGCCTCAACCTGAGTTATAGCAAATCAGAAAGTGGTGTCAATCCGCAACTCTATGTGGGATATGGCGGTTTTGGCGTTCGTTATAGCAAATCAGAAAGTGGTGTCAATCCGCAACCGGCGATTGCCTTGATGTTTTGAAAACGTTGTTATAGCAAATCAGAAAGTGGTGTCAATCCGCAACGTTTTAAAAGGATTGTTTTGCAATCCTTCTGTTATAGCAAATCAGAAAGTGGTGTCAATCCGCAACGCAATCTCGTGATACTGTGGATACCACTGCGTTATAGCAAATCAGAAAGTGGTGTCAATCCGCAACGCATAATGCGTGCAGCCATAGCCCAAACGTGTTATAGCAAATCAGAAAGTGGTGTCAATCCGCAACGATATTGTATTTGGAATGCATTACGATCAAGTTATAGCAAATCAGAAAGTGGTGTCAATCCGCAACTTTTGGGGTGCGCGTAGTCAAACCGCCATTGTTATAGCAAATCAGAAAGTGGTGTCAATCCGCAACATTATAGTATCTTTAATAACAACAACACAAGTTATAGCAAATCAGAAAGTGGTGTCAATCCGCAACTAGCTATGCCACCGATAAAGACAGTGGGAAGTTATAGCAAATCAGAAAGTGGTGTCAATCCGCAACAACGGTTCGATGATTGAGATTATGGGTGTGGTTATAGCAAATCAGAAAGTGGTGTCAATCCGCAACCGATTATATAGAGGAGACAAAGACATGCCCGTTATAGCAAATCAGAAAGTGGTGTCAATCCGCAACAGCAGATATAAAAAGCCAGAGCAGAGCAGCAGTTATAGCAAATCAGAAAGTGGTGTCAATCCGCAACATAAAAACCTGCCCCACCGTCCAAAACACATCCAAAACACAAAAAGTGGACATTCCGACTTGGCTTTGACATAATAAAAACACGTCCTCCATAGAATCCCGCCCCCAAATCCCCTAAGATACGATGTATGAAGCCACAGCGTCTGTTTGTTTTTGATATTGAAACGGTGGTGGATGATACGTTGGCGGCGGCGTTAACGGGGTGTGATGCAGGGGCGTCGCTGGCGGAGAAACGTCAGGCCATTATGGATTATCACCTTGCCGTGACAGACGGTAAAAATGCCTTTCCCCGCCAACCCTTTCACCGTGTGGTGGCCATTGGTTTTTTAGAGGCTGAAATCACCTATGATGGGCTCAACGAAAGCTATACCTTAACCACCCTGCGATCGGGCGGGAAAGAGGATGCGACGGAAAAAGACTTGGTGCATGGGTTTTTTTCGCATCTCAGCAAACCCCCGCCGCGGCTGGTGACGTTTAATGGGCGGACCTTTGATGTGCCGGTTTTGAAATACCGCGCCATGCGCTATGGCATTGCGGCGCCTTGGCTGTATCACACGGATAACAAATGGGAAAATTATCAATCCCGCTATGCCACCCAGTGGCACGCTGATGTTTTGGATATGGTGTCGGATTTTGGGGTATCGTCCCGCGTGCGTTTGAACGAGGTCTGCACCGCCCTGAATTTTCCAGGAAAATTTGGTTTGGATGGCAGCGATGTGCAGCCCTATTATGACGAAGGACGCCTGCCGGAGATCCGCGCGTACTGCGAAACGGACGTTTTAAATACCTATTTGGTGTATCTGCGGGTGATGCAGCATCGGGGCATCCTGAAAACCAGCGCGTACAATCATGCCATTGCCGAGGTTCTCTCGCTGATCGAATCCAGCGACAAAGACCATCTGAAGGATTTTTATCACGCTTGGCAACAGGCCTGCGGGGATGTTTTTTATCTGTAGGGACGGTCTTGGTAACGAACTTTTTACCCCAGTATGCGATGGATAGGGAAAGGGCAAAAAAAATCAGGAAGTGTGTCATGACCCACCGTATGCATTCGATTATGACGCAAGTTGAGGAAAACGTTCATCGTTTTGCCAAAACCAACGAAGAAATTGCGGGAAAAACCAACCTTTTGGCGCTCAATGCCACCATTGAAGCGGCCCGCGCCGGCGATGCGGGGAAGGGGTTTTCTGTTGTTGCGGCCGAGGTTAAAAATCTGGCCAATCAAGCCTCTCAGAACTCTCGTGAATTTCGGGAAGTGATGCTCAAGCAGTTGCACGAAGGCCTAAGCATCACCGAGCTGTTGGTCAAAGATATCGAAGGCAGCCGTTTAACGGACCTAGCCCAGGTTCTGATGGACAATGCAGGGGCGTTTTTGTCTGAACGTTTGGATCAGGTGGCGTGGTGGTCCCAAGAGTCTGTTTTCCATCATGCCCTAACCAACCCCACCCCAGACATTTTGGGGACAGCCAATCAAACCCTAAGCAACATGCAGATGTTTGCTCCTGTGTTTGCCCATCTGGTGCTGCTGAATCGAGAGGGGAATATCATCGCCTCTTCCCGTTCTGGTGATGGGAGTATGGAGGGACGCTCGGCCCAAGAAGAAGCTTGGTTTTTGGATGCCCTAAATCACAAAGCCCGCGTGCATAATCCAGAGGCCAGTCTTTGGCACCAAAACACACGCATGACGGTTTTTACCTGCACGCTTTCCCAAAATCTGGAGGCCGTGGGCATGCTGGTTGCCTTTATGGATCTTCAGCAAAAAGCCAAACTGTTTACCGATCGCATCATGGCATTGCTGGCCCCCGAAGAGCGAGCCATCACCATGGTGATGATTTTGGATTCTCGTCACAGGATTCTTTGTTCAAACCAGAAAATTCCATCTTTTTCAACGGAATATCCCTTGGCCAGTCACAGCGAAACCCGTGGGTCTTATCGTGACGAACAAGGCCACAGCATTACATTTGCTAAACTTTCCCCTCCCTGTGATCCCAGCGATCTGCAATGGTGGGCTGTGATGGTCCAGAAAATGTAGCATTCTCATGGCGTTATAAAACTTCTAGACAAACGCCATTTAATCTGGTATTTTAAGCAGCGTTTTTATAAAATTTTTATTAAGGTGAGTCTTTATGTCCGACGCTGTTTCCCACGACTTGGCCCGTTTGGCGGCCCATGCTTTGGATCTTTTGTCTGTTGATCAGCTGGTTCGTGTTTTGGATGGGCTCAATCTGATTGATTTGACAGCTAAGGCCATGTCACCCATGCGCCTGTCGCAACTGATGGAACTGGGGGCACGCTGCGCCTATGATTTGCTAAAGGAAAAACGGGTTCGCCTGACCATCGGCACGGATAAAATTGAACAGGGGCAGCTGGATTATGATCTGGTGGGCAAAAATCCTTCGGATTTGGACACCCTGAAATTGATTGCCAGTGAAATGGCCGAAAAAGATGATTTGTCCATTGATAACAAAGACCTGTTCCATATGGTCAGCGCCGTGATTACCGCCGCGCAGATGCTGGCCAACGATCTGGACGAAGGCAAAGCCAAGCCCATTTTGGCCAAAGGTGAAAACTTGGCCAACCTGACATTGGGCACCGAGGACCGCGCTGAAAAAACAAAAGAATTTTTGGACGAGCTCTTTGCCTTACTGGCCAAGCTGGTTTAATGTTTCTTCATGTCCGACGCGTTGGCCTGCCTGCTTGGGCGGCTGTCTGATTCCCCATTTTCCGTCGAAGCGTTTATGGCGTTTTGTCTGTCTGATCCTGTTTATGGGTCATATAAACACCAAAACCCCATAGGACGCGATTTTATCACCGCGCCTGAGATCAGCCAGATGTTTGGGGAACTGATCGGGCTGGCCTTTGCTGATGCGTGGTTGCAGCAGCAACATCAGAACGATACGCCGTGGCTATGGGTGGAATGTGGGCCCGGGCGCGGGACCTTAACGGCGGATGCGCTGCGGGCGGCGGGGCCCCATCTGCCATTTTCGCCGCAGGTGCATTGTGTGGAAACGTCGCCCGCGCTGCGGGATGTGCAGCGGGAAACCCTGCGCGGGGTGGATGTGACGTGGCACGAAACCTTGGACACTTTGCCCACCACCAGTTCCCTGTTTTTTGTGGCCAATGAATGGTTTGATGCCCTGCCTGTGCAGCAGTATGTTTTAACACCCCAAGGGTGGCATGTTCGGTGCGTAGAAAGCAGGGGGGATGGCTTGGCCTTTGGGGTGGGGGCTGAAAAAGCGCCCCCGTTGGTGGCCGCCCTTCCCTGTTTGGCGGCTCAGCCGCAGGGGACGGTTTTTGAATATCCGGCCTTGGGTTTGGCGATGTTCCATCACATCTGTCAACGCCTAAGCCATCAAGGAGGGCAAGCCCTGATCATTGATTATGGTCCCCAAACACAGGGGGTTGGTGATACCCTGCAGGCCGTTTATCAAGGCAGCAAGGTGGACGTGTTTGCCCACATCGGACACGCAGACCTGTCGTGCCATGTTCCCTTTGCCCTGTTTCAGGAATACGGCCAGCAGCATTATCCATCCTTATCGTTTGACGTCACATCTCAGGGGCGTTTTTTGCATGATTTGGGCCTGTTGCACCGCTTGGCCATCCTGATGCGCCGCGCCCCCCAGCATGCCGAGGCCCTCTCCGCCGCCTATCACCGCCTAACCCACCCCACCCAAATGGGGACGTTGTTTCAGGTGATGAGGGTGGGGGAGAAGGGGCATCATTAAAAAGCGTTCTGTCCCAGTGAAGATGGGCATTTAATTTTTAGATTACTAGGCATTAAAGCCCGTGTATCAATAACACTCAAATACAGAGCCCAAATTATTTAACATTTCGCAAGCGCTGTTTATTTAATTGCGATACTTAAACATAAAATACAGAGCCTAATTATTTTAAAAAAACTCTTGCCATTATCATCTGTTTATTTTATTGTAGTTTTTAATGTAAGAAAATGAGGCCAACAATGAGTGAGACAATACGAATTTTAAAAGATCGCATGAAATTTTTATCTTCAGAAATTCAAAAGTTTATGGACGAAAAAAAAGAAATTCAAACGGCCCTCGATGCGATTGAAGATAGTAAGCATTGTGCAAACTTAGAGCCATTCGTTAAAGATGCCGATAAAATAAAATTAAGCGATACCATCCTGAAAACTCTTCAAAAGTTTGATCGGCCCTTGTCAATTAAGGAGCTCCTTCAGGCCCTGCAAGAGAGTGGTGTTGAAACAACCCAAGGCTCAATATCCGCGACGCTTTCCCGCATGAAAACCAAGCACCATGTTGAAAATGAACGGGGGAAGTGGCAAATGCTTCCTTTGCTAAACGACCCTGTTGATTTTAACGACGCTGTTGATTTTTAGGGAGCTGTTATGAATTCGTCTTTTTTGCCAATGTTACATCCTAAACCTATCCCTGGTCTTGTGATTCCCTATGCCTATCTCTGGTGGTACGAGCATAACAATGGTGCCGAGGACGGCCGTAAAGTGCGGCCCTGCGTTATTATACTGAGCATCGAAGACAAAGATGGTGACACCAAAGTCACCGTTGCGCCCATCACCCATCGCGCTCCTGAAAAAGGTACAATCGCTGCTCTTGAAATTCCCCCAGTGATTAAGAATTATTTGAAATTGGATGACGAGCGCTCTTGGATTATTGTTGATGAAGTCAATCAGTTCATCTGGCCTGGTCCCGATATTTGGCCAGTATCAAGAAATCCAGAAAATCCATCTTTTTATGGAGTTTTGCCCCCTAAATTTTTTGAAATGGTCAAAAAAATGTTGATGGAGGTAGCACAACGAAAACGAATAAAATTTGTCAAACGAATGCCGTAAGGTTTTGTGGTTACTATGGGCACATCTAATAACCGTCTCATCCCCCCGAAAGGTGGGATCTATGGCGTTGATTTTCATGGATTGACGTCGCCCACATTCGGTGTTCCCCTTGCGGGGGAATGACACATGGGGGGTTTATAGAGATGCCCCTAGGTGGGATTCACCATAAATCTTTCATCAAGATGGGCATACTCAGCAGGCACTTCCGAAGCCTCAATGGCTTTCAGGTCTTCATCGCTGAGCATTTCTACCGGTAAGGCCCGTCTGTCTTGTTTTTTAAGGCGGTGGTATTCGTCAGCGGATAAAATCACGATACGCTCCCTGCCGTTGCGTGTCACGGCAATGGGCTCCAGCAACGCTTTGTCCTGATAAAGTCCAAGATGTTTTTGCAATTCAGACGACGAGATCATGAACATGAGCAACCTTCCGAAAATTCCATAAGTTGTACATTATATTAAATATATGGAATTGTCAAGGGCATGGCCACCACAATGTAGGAGCAAGTTGATAATGTCCTTCTTAGCAAATTAGGGCGGGTTGTTTTCCCTTAACGTCTGGGGCTTTTGCCAGTCGTGAGGGCATCAAAAAAAGGCGGTGATGCCAAAACATCAAGGCCGGTTAAGCCAGAACAGATACAAATGTACGATCGTTGGCTTTTTTGGTGAAGACCACAGTACCGTCGGTGGTGGCAAACAGGGTATGATCCTTGCCCATGCCCACGTTTGTGCCAGGGTGAACGGTGGTGCCGCGTTGACGAACAATAATGTTGCCGGAAATTACAGACTCTCCGCCATAACGTTTGATACCGAGACGGCGACCGATGGAATCACGACCGTTACGGGAACTTCCTCCTGCTTTCTTATGGGCCATAGATCATTTCTCCTCTAAGCGACAGCGATATCAGTAATTTTCACAACGGTGTGCCACTGGCGGTGTCCTTGCTTGCGGCGATAGTTGTGACGACGTTTCTTTTTAAAAACAATAATTTTATCACCCTTGGCGTGAGAGAGAACCTCAGCCGTCAGGGATGCACCATTCAGAAAAGGGGCACCAACAGAGACAGCCTCACCATTCTGGCACAAAACGACATTGCCCAAGGTAATAGACGCACCGACAGGGGCATCAATTTTATCAAGAGATAAGCGATCACCAACCGATGCACGGTGCTGTGATCCAGAATGGGCAAAAATAGCGTACATGGTGGTAAAATTCCCAATAAACCAAAAAACAATCAGGATCCAGACATTCGGAGGTTTTCAATGTATTGTCAAGGGGAAATTCCACAAAATTTTATAGCACCGGATTTTGAACGATAATTTTCTACAGCGTTTGTTTGGTCTTAGAGAGTGTAGTCACGAGATAAAAGGCATGTTATAAGTTTCCTGTTTTGTTGTTTTTAAGCAGGAGTTTTTGTTATGGATGAGGCCCC
>JBILTX010000021.1:0-19410 GCA_044371315.1 Alphaproteobacteria bacterium
AATCGGTGCCATCGTTCTGTTTTGTCTTGCGTTATGTGGGACATTGTGCTACTTAAAATTATTTCCATGTCATTGCGAGCGCAGCGAAGCAATCCAGAAATGCCGCCGTTAGAAAGACTGGATTGCCGCGCCTCCTCCAGAGGCTCGCAATGACGATGGGCGTAAGTCCTAATGACTTTTACGACGAAAACAACCCCGTTTTTCTGATCACAGCCTATGCCAAAGCCGCGCAGGACGATTTAAGCCCCCAAGAAAAAACTTTATTGACCAAGGCCCTAGAGGGCATCAAAGCCGATTTCAAAACGAAAGGAACACGACCATGACCCAAAATCACGAACCCCTCAGTCCTTTGGCCCAAAGCATTTTGCGGGGACTGGAGGATGTGGCGGCCTACGCACGGGGTGACCACAGCCGCGTTCGGATCACGCGGGTGCCTCCCCCCGTTGACATCAAAGCCATCCGGCAAAGAACAGGCCAGAATCAAAAAACCTTTGCCGAAACCTACCACATCAACACGGAAACCCTGCGCAGTTGGGAACAGGGAAAGCGCACACCCCCTGATTATGCGGTGGCGTATTTGAAATTGATTGAAAAAAATCCAAACACCATTAGGGACATGCTGACGTCTTAGGCCCGCCTTTAAAAAAGCGCAAGGGCCCCCTCTAGCGTTAGGGCGTCAAAATCGGTGCCCTTGGGGGCCATGACGTAGCGTTTGCCGTGGTAAATGCGAATGCCAAAGCGGGATCGTTTGGCCACGATGGCCTTTTTGTCTTTGGGGTGGGGGCCCAAGTCCCGCGTGTTGGCGGCGGTTTTTTCGGCGGCTTTTTGGATCAGATCCAACGCCTCGGGCAGGGTGATGGTGTACAAATCCATGGCCTTTGGGATGGACACAAACTGTTTGCCATGGCGCAGATAGGGGCCGAAACGGCCCACGTTGGCCTGAATCATCTCCCCTGTTTGGGGTTCCATCCCCACATCGCGGGGCAGGCGCAGGGCCAGCAGGGCCGAATCCAAAGTCACCGTTTCCGGCGTCACCTTGGCCGGCAAAGGGGCGCGTTTGGGTTTGTTGTCGGTGCTATCCTCCCCCAACTGCACATAGGGGCCGTAGGGGCCGCGTTTTAGGCGCACGGTTAATCCGGTGGTGGGGTCTTCGCCCAAAATGCGCTCGCCGTCGGCGGCGGCCTCTTCCCCCCCGATACCCCCAAAGGCAGGGCGGGTATAGCGGCATTCCGGATACCGATTGCATCCGATAAAGGCACTGGTTTTCCCCAGTTTCAGGGACAACGTGCCGGTTCCACACGATGGACAGACACGGTTCAGTGCGCCTGATTCATCCCGCGGAAACAAAATATGCCCCAAATCCCCGCTGAGTTCATCAATAATATCCGAAATTTTCAGGGCCAGAGCCTCGTCCGTCTGCCCCTTAAAATCCCGCCAGAAATCGTGAATCACGTTTTTCCACGGCAAATCCCCGCTGGAAATGGTGTCCAGTTGATCCTCTAGGCCGGCTGTAAAATCCTTATCCACATATTTGGCAAAGTGATGTTTCAGGAAACTGATGACCAGACGCCCGCGATCCTCGGGGATTAAGCGTTTGGATTCCAAACGCACATATTCGCGGTCCTTTAACACCTGCAAAATCGAGGCATATGTGGATGGGCGGCCAATGCCCAATTCTTCCATTTTTTTCACCAAGCTGGCCTCGGAATAACGCGGCGGGGGCTCGGTGGTGTGGTCCTCTTCGTGAATCCCCTCGGCCATAACCGGTTCGTTGACCCGCAGGGGGGGCAGCTTGGCGGTGTCGTCATCGTCGCTTTGTTCGTCGTGACCCTCTTGATAAACCCTGAAAAACCCATCAAAAACCAGAGTCTGACCCTGCGCCCCAAAAACATGCGCCCCGTGATCGGATGTGACATCCACCTGCACCTGATCAAATACCGCCGAGGCCGTTTGACAGGCCACCATGCGCTGCCAGATCAGGGTATACAGGGCATGTTCCTCAGAACTCAGCTTGCCGCGCAGGGACTCTGGCGTGCGGGAAACGGCGGTGGGGCGGATGGCTTCGTGGGCTTCTTGGGCATTTTTGGCTTTGCTGGTGTAAACGCGGGCGGCTTTGGGCAGATAGCGTTCCCCCAAGTGTTTTTCAATATAGGATCGGGCTTGACCAATGGCCTCCCCCGATAGCTGCGTGCCGTCGGTTCGCATATAGGTGATTAAACCCACCGTATCGCCGCCGACGTTGACCCCTTCATACAGTTTCTGGGCCACGCGCATGGTGTGGGCGGGGGAAAAGCCCAGCTTACGCGCGGCCTCCTGCTGCAGGGTGGATGTGATGAAGGGGGCGGCGGGGTGGCGGCTGACCTGTTTTTTGCGGACGTCGGTGATGCGATACTGGCGGGTTTTTAAATCCTCAACCCAAGACACAGCCTGCTGTTTCGTTGTGATGGTGAATTTTTCCACCTTTTCGCCGTTATAGGTTTTTAAACGCGCGGCAAAGGGCACCTTGGCCTGCCCCGTAAATGTCCCGTGCAGAGTCCAGTAATCTTGGGGCACGAACAGATCAATCTCGTCTTCCCGATCACAAATCAGGCGCAGGGCCACGGATTGCACCCGCCCCGCCGATTTGCTGCCTGGCAGCTTGCGCCATAATACGGGGGACAGGGTAAATCCCACCAGATAATCCAACGCCCGCCGCGTCAAATACGCATCAATCAGGGGCTGATTCAGGGCGCGGGGCTTGGCCAGCGCATTTTGCACGGCGGTTTTGGTGATTTCGCTAAACACCACGCGCTCAACCGGTTTTTTCCCCAAAACGCGGCGGTTTTTCAGGATTTCATGCAAATGCCACGCAATAGCTTCCCCCTCGCGGTCGGGGTCGGTGGCCAGAACGATTTTTTCGGCGTCCTTGGCCAAATCCGCAATGGCCTTGATCTGCTTGGCGGCGCGGGCGTCCGATTCCCAAATCATGGCAAAGTCTTTATCCGGATCCACCGCCCCCGATTTCGACGGCAAATCCCGCACGTGACCATAACTGGCCACAACGGTAAAATTGCTGCCCAGATATTTGTTGATGGTTTTGGCCTTAGCCGGCGATTCAACGATAAACAGATTCATAATGGGCAGCTATACACTGTCTGGTTTATGGGTGCAAGGGGGGGGAAACGATTAAGAAACCGCCGTTTTTTCCATTTGAATCTGAAGAGCGCGTAGCTTTTCCCGCGCCAAAAACAACAGATCCGAGGCTTTTTGAACGTTATCAGAATCCTGATGAATGGACTCTACGTTGGCCTGATGGGACGAAACAGACAGGGGGGAAAGGGGCGTTTCCCCTGAAAACAAAGCCCGCGCCGTGTTCAGGATTTGGGCTTTGTTCATAGTTTTTAAAAATTTCTGAACCCCCCGAATGGTATAGCCCTGCTGGTGCAGCAGATGCTGAATATACTGTAGGATCAGAATGTCGTCTTCGCGGTAAAAACGCCGGCCGCCAGAGCGTTTCATGGGTTGAATCTGATGCATTTTGGTTTCCCAAAAGCGCAAAACATGGGATGGCAGGTCGAGTTTTTGGGCAACCTCGGTGATAGAGTGATACATCTTGCTTTCAGACATGAAAAAAGGAGGTTTTTGTTTTTTGTTGTTCTTTGTTGTTAAGAAGCAACCGTACCATTCATCTGCTGACGCAGTTTGTTCGACGGGTGAAAGGACACCACACGGCGGGCGGAAATTTTGGCCTCAACCCCCGATTTGGGATTGCGGCCGACACGCTCGGCCTTATTTAGCAGACGAAAGGTTCCAAAAGAGGAAATTTTCACATCGTGACCTTTCTCAAGGCCCAACAAAAGGCCCTCAACCACTTTTTCTACAAACTGGGCGGCCTCAACCCGTGACAATCCTAGGCGGTCATGGATGGCATCAGACAACTCTGCGCGGGTCAGGGTGTTTTGGTAAGGGGCTTCAGATTTTTGGGGTTTGGGCATACGTTTAGAACTCTTTGGCAATGAAAACAGAATCAATGCCATACTTTTGCCCGAAAGGAAAAAAAAGTAAAGATGGTTTTTTGTGCTGTCTTTACCGTTTTGCCGATTTCCATCCCAACCAATCCAAAAATTCATCCACAGTTAAACCATAAAGCTTGATGGCTTGGGGTAAGGTCATATACCCCTGCTCGATAACATGAATGATGGTTCGCTTGGATAACGAGGTCCAGCGGGTGGTTTTGGGGGAAGGTAAACTGAGGCTTGGGGCAAAATAATCGTGACAAAATGTTTTCATAATCGGCAAACAATCCTTTAAAAAAAACAGTTTATAAGAACGAATGAAAAATTTTAAAAAACAACCACACCGCGGCGGGCGGCGATTTCATCCATGGCCTGATTTTGTTTTCGGCTTATGGTGTCTTTGCGTACCTTTTGTCGTTTTTGGTGAGTGAGTTCATAGCGCTTCATTTCAGAAAACAGGTCTTGCAGTTGTTCATTCAGGCCCTCAATCTCCGCCTCAACCTTTTGCAAAGACATCAGCAGGTTGGTGCGTCGCTCTTGGGCCGCGCGAATATAGGTTTGTTTAAAAACCGGCGGGGTGCCGTGGTCCTGAATGGCCATTTCTTGGTCGATTTCGGCCTCTAGCAAGATCAGGTTGTTTTGAATCCGCTCGGCAAAGTCCCGCAGCGTTATGACTTTGCGGCGTTTTTCGTCGATTTTAAATTTACTGATTTGAATCAACTGTTCTAGGCTGCTGCTCATATCTATTTCCTGTTTAGGATTCTAAGGCTTCCTGTAACAGTGTAAAACTATCTTCTAAAGAAATGGTTTCCATGATGCCTTGGGATAAAAAAGTTTCTAGACGGGCGTGATACACTATGGCTTTATCAACCTCTGGATTGCTGCCTTTTTTATAGGCGCCGATGCGGATGAGGTCCTCCATATCGTGATAGGTGCTCATGTACTGCCGCGCGGTGCGCAGCCAGCCGTTTTCAACATCGTTATGACACTTGGGCAGGGATCGGGATACGCTGCGCAGCACGTCAATGGAGGGAAAACGGCCCCGCTCTGCAATGGCGCGTGAAAGCACAATGTGTCCATCCAAAATCCCCCGCACAGCATCGGCGATGGGTTCATCCATATCGCCCCCATCCACCAGGACGCTGAAAATGGCGGTAATATCCCCCTGCCCCTCTTCCCCTGGGCCGGCACGTTCCAGCAGTTTGGGCAATTCTGTGAACACGGTGGGGGGAAAGCCTTTGGTGGTGGGGGGCTCGCCCACGGACAGGCCAATTTCCCGCTGGGCCATGGCAAAGCGGGTAACGCTGTCCATCAGGCACAACACCTGATCCCCGTTGTCGCGAAAATACTCAGCCACCGCCATGGTGGTATAGGCCGCCTGACGGCGCATCAGGGGGGATTCATCGGATGTGGCCACCACCAGAACGCTGCGTTTTAATCCCTCTTCACCCAGGGCATCTTGGATAAAATCTTGGACCTCGCGCCCCCGTTCCCCAATGAGGCCAATAACAATGGTATCGGCCTTGGCATAGCGGGCCAGCATGGCCATCAGGGTGGATTTTCCCACACCCGATCCGGCAAAAATCCCCATCCGCTGACCACGGCAACAGGGCAGAAAGGTGTTCATGATCTTTAGGCCCATGTCCATGCGTTCCCCCATGCGTTTGCGGCGATAGGCGGGGATGGGTGTGCCCTTGATGGGACGGGCCCATTCGCCAGGGGTAAGGGGCCCTTTTTGGTCGATGGGCTCGCCGTGGGCGTTCAAAATGCGGCCTTTCCATGATGGGGAGGGGTAGAGTTCAGGGGCGCCGCTGAGGACCTTCACTTTGGCTCCCGTGCTGAGATGATCGGTATGGCCAAAGGGCTGGGCCAGCGCCGCCCCATTTTTAAAGCCCACAATTTCCCCCCGCAACGACGAAAACCCGCCCCGATCAATCAAACATTGCCCCCCCACGGTTAAGTGATCGCTGATGCCCGCAACCTCAACGGATAGCCCCAACACACCACGGACATGCCCGTAGTATTGCATGGGATTGAGGGTTTCCAGAAAGTGGAGGTATCCACTGCGCTGCGTGGAGGGGGTTTCGCCGGAATGGTTTTGCTGCGTTTCTGTTGTGTCGATCATGATATATTTTTCTTTTTTTTTGATCTTTGTCCTAATGGTAAGGAGGAAACGTTAAGGGACCGTAAAAAGGTTTTTTGGGGGTAAAAAACGTGGTGGGGCGGAACGGAAAAAATACTGCACCGAAGACCGCAACGTGGGCTGAGGGAAGATGATTGTTTTTCGGATTGGCGTAGCGCACCCCTTACTCTCTCTGTCAGGAAAAATGTATAAGTGGGAGGCACGTTTGTTTCAGAAGGGGGGAAGGCCCCACCCAGCAGAATGGCCCCTAAGCCTCAAGGGTCCGCTTCACCAAGAGGGAAAAAATCATCCTCCCTCGCTACGCTCAGTCCGATATTTTTTCCCTCTTGCCCTTGACCCTTAGGGCCCATCCCGCTACCCCACCAGCCTTCCCACACCCCTTTTCTTTTTTTTTAACCCTTTTTTCCTACTCTAAAAAAACTTCTCGATGGTTATAACCTTTAGTATGACAATTCCTCAAATAAGTATGACAATGCCTCAAATACGAACTTTTTTCTCAGATGCTATGGACAGAAAAATGGGTCATGTCATAGCCATCCATGGGAACAACCTTAACGCTGTCCTTTCTATTGGCACGGATGTTCCCTTAACCAGCGGACTTTTTGTCATTTTACAATCCGGAACCAAAGCCCACCTAGGCGTCATAACCAAACTGGATGCTAGGGAACAAGGGGATATTTTCGTCACCATCCTCACCAAAGGGGAAATTTTTTATACCCCCACAGGAAAAATCAATTTTAAAAAGGGCAATTCCTCGCCTGTTATGATGGATGCGGATGTCTTTTTAGCCACAGATGATGATTTGCTCTCCATCTTTGCAGACATTGACGAACCCTGCATCACAATGGGAACCATCAGCAAAACAAACAATGTTCCTGCCAAAGTTCTCATCAATCCTTTTTTGGGGGGGAATTTTGGCATTTTTGGCAACAGGGGCAGTGGAAAATCCAACACGCTGTCTCTTTTGATGCATAAAATTTTTGATGTCATGCCCTACGCCCATTGTCTTTTGTTTGATCCCCACGGGGAATACGAAACGGCTTTTAACGGCAAGGCCCATGTCATTCACCAAGACAATTTTGTTTTACCCTACTGGCTTTTGAATTCTGAGGAAATCAAACACATTTTTCTGGACCCCCAGTCCCAGACGTTAAATCTAGAAGAAGAAGTTCTCTCTGAAATTATCACCCAAGCCCGTCACCGTTATGCCACGCAGCTGGAAAAAGACACCGCTCGCATTACCGTGGATTCCCCCGTCCCCTATCGCATGGGGGATTTGATTGAGATTTTGGATGAACGCCTCGGCTCCCTCAGCGAATCCATAAAGGTGTCCGTTCTGCGCCGTTTGCGTCAAAGAATCCTGTCCGTACGCGGGGATGTTCGTTATAAATTTTTGTTTCCCAAAATGGGGGCCGATCAAGATCTTCACAACATTCTCATGAATCTGTTAAGGGTTCCCGTGGCCGGAAAGCCGCTAACACTGATTAACACCTCCGGCATGATGCTGGATATTGCCCAAGTTGTGGTGTCCACCATCACCCGCCTTGTTTTTGATTTTTTGCAATGGACCCGTAATCTTCAAATGCCCGTTTTGATGATCATGGACGAGGCCCAGCGCTATCTGGGGAACGACAAAAGCCGCTTTTCCCAGATCACGCGGCATCTATGGGAACAAATCGCCATGGAAGGGCGAAAATTTGGCATCAGTCTGGGGGTTGTGACCCAGATTCCTTCCAGTTTGCCCACCTCGATTCTTTCCCAGCTGGGCACCGTCATGGTTAAAAAAATAAACAGTGAAGGAGAAATTGCCCTTCTGGCCCGCTATGTTGGGGATATGCCCCTTGAAATCGGGGAATCCTTTGGTGGCCTTTCCCGCGATGAAATCTACATCGCCGGCGATGGGGTTCGCAACCCCATGACCATAAAATGCGACCCCATCAGTGATGACAAAAGACCCAAAAGCAAAGGGGGAGATTTTTTAAAAAACTGGTCGAAAGATGCCCACGATGAAGATACTGTGAACGCCGGCTTGGCCTCTTGGTGTGACTACAGACCTCAATAAATTACAGTTCTAAAACAATCACTGCTTGGTGATCTGATCAAAAATCCCACCATCATCAAAATGCTGTTTTTGGGCCGCTTTCCATCCCCCAAAATCCTGAATGGTCATCAGGTTCAGGGATGGAAACACCCCTTGAAACGCTTTGGCAACTTCGGGATCGCGGGGACGATAAAAATGCTTGGCGGCCAAACGCTGCGCCTCTGGCGTATACAGCATTTCCAAATAGGCCTTTGCTACGGCCAGCGTGCCCTTTTTTTCCGCCACTTTATCCACAACCGCCACAGGGGGCTCAGCAACAATGCTGATGGACGGCACAACCATGTCAAACTGGTCTTTGCCAAATTCCTGAACCGCCAAAAAGGCCTCGTTTTCCCATGTCAGCAAAACATCCCCAATGCCGCGCTGAACAAAGGTTGTGGTGGACCCCCGCGCCCCTGTATCCAAAACAGGCACCTGGGCAAACAGTTTTTTGACAAAATCCCGCGCCTTGGCCTCGTCCCCGTTATAGGTTTTTAGGGCATAGCCGTAGGCAGCCAAATAATTCCACCGCGCCCCGCCGGATGTTTTGGGGTTCGGGGTAATAACCTGAATGCCAGGACGGGTCAAATCCCCCCAATCCTTAATCCCTTTGGGGTTACCCTTGCGCACCAAAAATACAATGGTGGATGTATAGGGGGTGCTGTGATGGGGCAAACGCTCTTGCCAATTCAGCGGCAGCAATCCCCCTTTTTCGGCAATCACGTCAATGTCATAGGCCAGTGCCAACGTCACAACATCCGCCCGCAAACCATCCATCACCGCCCGCGCCTGTTTTCCGGAACCGCCGTGGGATTGTTTAATCTCAATCTCTTCCCCCGTTTTGTCTTTCCAGAGTTTGGCAAACAAAACGTTATAATCCGTATAAAATTCCCGCGTGGGATCATAGGAAACGTTTAAAATGTCCTTAGTCTCCTCCGCCGTACTCGGGGCAGAAAAAGCCAGAACAAACGCCAAAATCATAAAAAAGAAACGCATAGTAAAACTCCCCGTTGGTTTTTTTTAAGTGTGTTATCAAGGTCCTTCAACCACCCTTACGGATCCGACAACTCCCGCAAGGGCCCAGCGCTTAAATCCAAATGGGCTAAGCTTTTCAGGGATAGGGTGTCAAGGACGTTGGAAATGGCCTCGCGCACGCCCAGCATCACATAGCGGATTTTGCAGGTGGCTTCATCCTCGCAGTCATCGCACCGACGATACGCCGTCACACTGGCACACGGCACGGGGGCCAGCATCCCGTCAATCATGCGGACAATATCCCCCAAAGACAGCTCTTCTGCTGGCCGCACCAAAAAATAGCCCCCAAAAATCCCCCGCTTGCTGTCCACCACACCGTGATGCCGCAGTTCCTGCAGGATATTGTCCAAAAATTTTGACGGGGCGTTGGCTTTCTCGGCAATGACTTTGCTAGAGAGCATTTTTTTTTCATTCTGGGTCATGACCATCAGGGCGCGAAGCGCGTACTTGGCTTTCATGGATAACATGTCCTACCGCCCGTTTTTAATTCTATACAAAATAAGTATACTATTAAACGGACAACGTCAACCTGAAAAGAAAGATTATTTTACATACTCTCTTTTAATTCAACTCCCAACACATCCAACGCCCCATGCAGAACATTTTGCATGGCGGTAATCAAAACCAGACGGGCCGCTGTCAAATCGGGATCTTCCGGTGCCAAAAAACGCAAAGCATGCTGACTGCTGCCCAAATGCCACAAATAATGAAAGGCATGGGCCAAATCCATCAGATAAAACACAATGCGGTGGGGCTCTTGGTGGACCGTTGCCAGTTCCAGCGTGCGGGGCCACAGGGCCATGGTCTGAATCAACGCCTGATCCTCGGGCAGCAAACGCGTTAAATCCGCCTGATCCATCAGGGTTTTTAATCCCTCTGGCGTCGTTTGCAGCGTTGTTAAGGCATGCCGCATAATCGAGCAAGTTCGGGCAAATGCGTACTGGATGTAAAAAACGGGATTATCCTTGCTTTGCTCGAACACCCGATCCACATCAAAATCAAAGGCCACATCGTTACGCCGCGTCAACATCATCAAACGCAGCACATCTTTGCCCACACGATCCACAACATCCCGCGCGGTGACAAAGGTCCCCGCCCGTTTGGACATTTTCAGCTCTTCCCCATTTTTTTTCAGGGCCACCATCTGGCACAGCTTGACGGTCAGGGTGACCTCTCCCCCGGACAGGGCCTGAACCGCCGCGCTCAACCGTTTCACATAGCCCCCGTGATCCGCCCCCAGAACATTGATCAACAATCCCGCGCCCCGCTGGATTTTATCGGCGTGATACGCCAGATCACTGGCAAAATAGGTCCAACTGCCATCCTGTTTTTGCAGCGCCCGATCCACATCATCCCCAAAACGGGTGGAAAAAAACAAACGCTGGGGGCGGGGGTGCCAATCTTCATCTTCTTGCCCCTTGGGCGGGGGCAGGGTGCCCATGCCGATGTGGCCCATGGCCTCCAATCGCTCCAAAACCTCAGGAATGCGGGATTGCAGGCTGGCCTCGGATGTAAAGCGATCAAAAGCAATGCCCAAAACGGCCAAATCGTCCCGAATCTCCGCCATCATGGCCGATACAGCTTTGTTGCGAAAGGCCGGCAACCAAACATCCTCACCAACGCTTAACCAGCAATCACCGTCCTGATCCCGAAGGGCGCGGGCGGCATCCATCACATACTCCCCTGGGTACAAACCCGCGGGCACATCCCCCACAGCCGGATCATACACCTGACGATACCGATGATATAATGAGCGGGCCAGCACGTCGATTTGCGCCCCCGCATCATTGATATAGTATTCCTTGGTGACGTCATAGCCCATCACCGTGAACAAACGGGCCAAAACATCCCCAAACACCCCCCCCCGCACGTGCCCCACGTGCATGGGGCCGGTGGGGTTGGCAGAGACATATTCCACAATCACCGGCATCCCCTGACCCAAATTCTGGGCGCCGTAACGGGGGCCGGCCTGATGAATACGCCGCAGTTCTTCCTGCCAAAACTGTGGTGTCACCCGCAGGTTAATAAACCCAGGCCCCGCCACATCCGCCTGCGCGATATAGGGCAAATCGTTTAGGGACGGCAAAAAAGCCGCCGCCACCTCCCGCGGATTTTTTTTCATGCCTCCCGCCAAAACCATGGCGATGTTGGTGGCCACATCCCCATGCTTGGGGTCTTTGCAGGGCTCCACCACAAAAGACACCGCCCCCGCCTCTGAAAAAAGAACCTTTACAATGGCGGAAAGGTCCGCCCTCAGCTGGTGAAACAAGGTCATGGTGGGTTTTATCCTAAAAACAAACAACGCCCCACCCATAGCACACTTTTTGGGGGATTTCCAAGAAGGAGGTAAGAGATCCCGCCCAAAAACACATCCCAAAACATGGGACATTGCCTTCCTTTTAAAGGATAACCCAATGTTTTTAAAGAAAACCTCAGGCTTTACTTCCCCAAGGGCCATCCGTTTTAGGGCCCTCTGTTTGACCAAGGGGATGCGGAAGATGGGAAGACGATGCCCCCCTTCCCTCGCGCAGACGATCAAACACGGTTATGGCTTGGGTGACCATGCTGGCGGCATCGCCGGTATTGGCAGGCAAAAGAACGGTTGTTGATTTTTGGGCCAGTTGTTTAAAGGCATCCACATATTGTTCGGCAACGCGCAGATTCATAGCCTCGTATCCACCGCTTTTGCTTATGGAATCTGCGATCAAACGCAACCCCTCCGCTGTAGCAGAGGCAACCGTCAAAATGGCTTCCCCTTCCCCTTTGGCGCGGTTGATTTGATCGGTCAGGGCAGCTTCGGACTTTAACACCACCTCTTGTTTAAACCCTTCGGCCATGTTGATTTGGGCTTGACGTTTCCCCTCAGATTCCAAAATCTGGGCGCGTTTTTGACGCTCGGCAGCCACCTGCAACTCCATCGCCTGCAAAACACTCGCAGGGGGCGTAATGTTACGAATTTCATAACGCATACACTGAATACCCCACGTACTGGCAGCCTGATTGATGGCCTGAACGATGTTCAGGTTCAGGGCTTCCCTTTCCTCAAAGGTCTGATCCATGGTCAGTTTACCAATTTCGGATCGCATGGTGGTTTGGGCCAACTGGGTGATGGCATAGATAGGATTGGACACACCATATGAGGCCGCCACCGGATCCGTCACCCGCAAATACACAATCCCATCCAAAGTCAGGGTCACATTATCCCGCGTAATGGCCGTTTGTTCATGGACGTCATAGGCGGTTTCTTTCAGCGAATGCTGATACGCCACCCGCTGAATATAGGGCACCAGCAGATTCATGCCGGCCTCTAATTTCCTGTCATACCGACCCAAACGCTCGACAATCCATGCCTGTTGCTGGGGAACAATTTTGATCCCTTGCCAAACAGTCAACATCACCAGAAAAAGCGTTAAACCTAAAAACAGAGTCATGATGGGGGATCTCCTTAAACGTTGGTCTGATGGTGGGATGGTGGGGATTTGATAATCAGGGTATTCCCCTCAACAATGGCGATGATGGCCAAAGACCCAACGGGCATGACATCCTGCATGTCTTCTGGGGCCAGACGGGCATTCATCACGGTGCCGGACCACAGAACCTGACCCATGCGCTCTTTGGTCAGATCCGATCCGGTGATGGTAACCTCTTGGCCAATCATATCATTGTAAGTCTGGGAAGATCCCGATGGCAAACGCCATTTTTTCATGGGTTTCCATAAAACAGCCGCCCAAAAAGCCCCAAAGGCCAAAAACCAAACCACCTGTCCAGCCAGAGAAATAGCATACTCAGGAATGTTATACAAAAGCAGGGCTGTGCAAAGGGCGCCAAGGCCAGCGAACAACAGCCCAACACCCGGCATCACCGCAAAAATTTCCATGAGAATCAATGCAACACCAAGGAAAAGCCAGAAAATTTCACTGGACAACATATCGTTTGTCATGATTTGAAAACCTCTTGGAGATTCCAGTCAATACCCTATAAAAATAAAAAAATCCATAAAATTGGGAAAAGGGGGCAAGCGCCCCCCCTAAACCAACCCCACCCTCGGCTGGGGCGTTTTCTGAAACGCCACCGCCGTGATGGCCCACACCAGCGCATCCAAACGATCTGGGGATTTGCCCAGACCGGTAAAGGTGCACATCTGATCCTCCAACGTCGGAAAGGTCCCCACGTGGTGGATTTTTCCCTGTTCATAGAGCGCCGCCACCGGTTCCGCCCGCGCGGTTTTGCCCTTGCTGGCATGAACCGTCTGAATGGGCAGATGGGGGGCGTGGGTGCGCAGGATTTGACTGACCATGGCCCCGCCTTGGTTGGTTTCCGCCACAATACGATCGGCTTTGTGGGTTTCATACAGCGACAAAACCTTTTGCGCCCACTGTTCGGGGCTATAACGGCCCGAGGCATCCTGCAGCACATACCCCCGTTTCCCGTCCCATCCCGCCACAACAATCCCCGTTTCATCGCTTTTGGCATGGTGACTGGTGGCCGGATCCACGGCAACCACAATACGCAAGGATGCAGGATCCACATGCCCAATGCGGCAGGATTCCATCATATCCCGCGACCACAACGCCCCCGCCACATCCCGCAGGATTTCCGCAGACAACTCTTGCCGCCCCAAACGGGTGCCTTCGTAACGCTCTTTCATATACTGCAAAAAGCTTGGGGCCAGATTCTTTGCATTTTCAAAGGTATGCCCCTGAGAAACAATGGCATCCGGCCTTTTCACCAATGTATGCAGCAGAGGTAGGGAACGGGGCGTGGTGGTAATGACGCACTGAGGGCGCTGGCCCAGCCGCAGGGCAAACATCAGATTGTCCCACGTTTCTTCGTTTTTCCACTTGGCCAGCTCGTCACACCACGCGTGGGTGGCTTGGGGACCGCGCAGCTGATCGGGCTCCTCCGCCGAAAACAGCTGGGCCTGCGCCCCATTGGGCCACGTCACCAAGCGTTTGGACGGTTCATACTGGGGCCGAAACCACGGGGGGGCACAGCCCAGCAGGCCGCTTTCCCCCTCCACCATCACCCCCCGCCCATCGGCGGCGGTATGGGCGACCAAGGCAATGCGGGCTCTCTTATTTTTCCATGCCATGCGGTTCACCCACTGGGCCCCCGTGCGGGTTTTCCCCCACCCCCGACCGGCCAGAATAATCCACAAAAACCAATCCATAGCCTCAGGATTCTGGGCCCTGCGCCCCATCACCCGCCAATCATGATATAACAACGTCATTTCCAACGGGGAAAGGGTTTTAAAAAAATCGGGTAAATCATCATTCTTGAACATAAAAAATCCTTTTTGAAATCAATACATAAAACGCTCCCACTCCCCCATGGGGAGGGCATAGAAACGTTCCACTCCCCACTCCCTACTCACTACTCACCAAGCACCCCTCACCCCACCGCCACCGCAGCCTCCCCCGCCCCGACGCGCTCGGATATCTGGGCTACAGAGATGGTCAAAACATCCGTGGGCAAGACCCCATCGGCTTGCTGGGCGGGCAGGGTATAGGTATAGCTGGGGCTGGACACCGTTTGCTGGCGCAGCAGGGTGCCGTTTTTGGACAGGGTCAGGGTATAGCTTTCCCCCGTTTCCGACAGGGGCATATCCACGCCGTCCTGCCACGGCAGAAAGGCACGAGAGCGGCGAATCCACGAAAACACGCGATCCCCCGTGGCCAACCGAACACTGCTCAGGTGAACGGGGGACAGCGGACGCAGGTTTTTCGCCTGCAGCGTTACGGCACTGGCGGTGACTTTGCTCTCGGCGGTGTTGGCGCTGACGGCCTTCACCCACAACGGCTGGCCGATGGCCGATCCATTCAGGGTTTGGGCCCGCGCCCCCGCCCCATCCAACAGAACAAAACGCTCGCCCACCGTGTGGGTCGTCATGGCCTTTTCCGTGCCCCGACGCCCGCGCAGCAGGTGCGAGAGCTGATACGTCAACGGCCCCACCAAGGTGGCCACGCCAAACTGCAGGATTTCCTCCCCCATGACGCAGGCATTGGCCCCTTTCAGGACATCGGCATCGGCGGCGGAGGTTAAGCTCCCCTCGTTTAACGTCACCGTCACCACGCTGGCATCATCCCAAAAGGCCGTGGGGGCATCCGCGCGGGGCAGAACACTCACCGTCCCGATATAGGCCGATGTTGTGACCTGATCCACCGGCGCAAAGCCCGTATTGTCCGCAGATTCATACAAAAAGGCCCCTTTCCACCCCTGATCCCCCCCCGTGCGGGACAGCGCGGCGAAATACAGCGGTGTTTGACCGCTGCCATCATCAAAGGGCCCATCCAGAACCTGCAACAGCGACGCAAGGGCAGGCGAGGGCACCTGTGTTTTCCCCCAACGCGCCCCCAGCGCACTTTGTTGGTACGTTTCGGGGTCCACACTGACCCCCTCCAGCCGGACAAAGCCCTGCTGAAAAAACGTGCGCGTGATGCGCATCAACCAACGTTGATCCGGCAGGACCAAATTGACCAAATCCCCGGGCTCGATCACCTGATGCCGCGGCAACACCGTCAGAACAAAACGAAAACGCTCTTGCCACGTGGTGTCCAGCAAAACATCCGCCCGCTCTTTGGCCTGATCGGGGGACAGGCTCAAAACCGCCTGCAACGTGGTGGATGTGCTGTTGTCCTCCACCTGATACAGGGCGCTTTGCACGGCGGGCAGGTGATCGCTGTCCTTATCAAAATACAGCACATTCACCTGCTGGGGCAGCTGTTCATCGGGAATCCGCGTGATTTTCAAATCCCGCTGGCCCCCGCTGCCCTGTTTGGGCAAAATATCCCTTTCTTGAATCGTCACCACAGATCGGGGCCCACGGGGGGCAAACACCAACGTGCGATCATGCTCCACCACATCAAACTGAAACAACGTCTGCAAATGATCCAACACCGTGCGCACGCTCTGCCGCTGGCTCAACACCACGCCGCCAATACGCTCTTGCAGGGCCGAAACATCCACCGCATCCGCCGGCATCCCCGCACGGCAAAACAAATCCATCATCAAACTGGGTAAATCAGACATAAAAAACCTCTTATATATCAATAAAATAAATAAAAATACGATCAATACCGTGGGGCTAACCACACAACGTATAACTGGTGCTGCGTCCCCCGCCTTGATTTTGACAAAGGATACCGCGCGAAACCAAATCCTGAATATCACGCAGGGCCGTGTCGCTGGAACATTTTGCCAGCTTGGCATATTTGGATGTATTCATAAAACCTTTAAACGTGTCATCCAGCATGCGGGTAATGACGTGGCGCTGGCGCTCGTTGATGGGGGACAGATTGATTTTTTTCCACAACGCAGCTTTGAACAACACATGCCCCAACGTCGTTTCTGCGCTACTCAGGGCCCCAGCCATGCAATCCAAAAACCATAACAACCATCCCGTCAGATCAGGGTCCCGTCGTTGCTGGGATTCCAACTGCGCATAATACGCTTTGCGCTGGCGCTCAATTTGGGCTGACAGACTGTAAAAACGATCCCCCGTACCATCGGCGCGGGCCAAAGCCATATCGCCAATGGCCCGTGCCATGCGCCCGTTGCCGTCCTCAAAGGGATGAATCGTCACAAACCACAAATGGGCAATGCCTGCCTTTAAAACGCCATCCACATCCGTTTTCTTTTCAAACCATGCCAGAAACGTTTTCATTTCTTTTTCCAAACGCTGGGCATCGGGGGCGTGAAAATGAATCGTCTCCTGCCCTATGGGGCCAGAGACAACCTGCATCGCCCCAGATTCCGGCGTGCGCCATCCCCCCACAGTGATTTTGCGCATACCGCTACGCCCTGTGGGAAACAAAGCCGCATGCCAACCAAACAGCCGATCCTTGGTCAGCGGTCTGGAAAAATGCTGCGTGGCATCCAGCATCATATCAACAATGCCATCAGCATGACGACTGGTGGGGATCAGTCCCCCTATGGGCACCCCCAAACGCTGGGCAATCGAGGATCGCACGTCTTGGGAATCCAGAATTTCCCCCTCAATGGCAGAGGATTTTACAACATCCCGCGTTAAGGTATCCAAAGACGCTTCGCGGCGCAAATCAAACCCCAATCCCTCCATTTTTCCCAGCAAACGACCCTGCTGGTGCCGAACCTCGGCCAACTTTGACGCCAAAACCCCCGCATCCCACGTAAACTCAGGCCAGTTTTTGTATTCATGAATCCACATATTCACCGCACCTTTTGCGGTGAATATAACCCACATTCACCGCAAAAACAATCCCCCCGTTTTCCCCTTGGGAAACACAACATATCAAAAAAATTCCCGTTGGGGGACGGGCCCAAAACAAAAATGTGATAACGATTCACCACAAACGAAAAAGGGTCCCAAACGGGACCCTCTTCTTAGCGCCGCACCAGTCCCCGAGGGGGGGGTGTGCGGGGCAAAATCAGAAACTCATAAAAAGGCTCCTGATTCCTGGTGCGGACACCGCAATTCCAAAAATCATGGCAATAAAAAGCCATGCCAGGATCTCATTGCAAGTTTGATCGTTTTGATCTTGAGACATTTTCTGTCACAAATAGGGCCCCCAAACCCTACCCCACCCCACCCCCAAAATCTGTGACAATCCGCACAGTGTCAAAATTATTTTCAAAATTATGGGGGGGTAGTCGGCAAATCATGTCGGCAAATGATTGACAGTGTCCATCAAAACCATTACATTTAAGACATACCCTCAAACACTAACCAAGGCACCCCCCCATGTCATCCACTGTCCAAGCCCGCATGCCCGAAGATCTGAAAAAACAAGCTGAGGCTGTTTTTTCCAGCTTGGGCCTAACCCCCTCTGATGCCATTCGGGTTTTTTTCCAACAATGCGTTCATCATCGTGGCCTGCCTTTTCCCCTGCAGCTCCCCATACCCAATGACGCCACACAACAGGCCATGAATGAACTGCGCTCGGGCGGCGGACGAACCTTTACAACCGCCCAGGATCTGTTTGAATCTTGGAATGAACAATGACCTTGATTCTTAAGGAATCCACACGGTTTCGACGGGATGTCAACCTGATGAAACGACGGTCTAAGGACATAACAAAACTGCAACGTGTGATTTTATCCCTTGTTCAGCAAGAACCTTTGTCACCGCGACTAAAGGACCACCCCCTCATCGGCAACTGGTCAGGATATCGGGAATGCCATATTGAACCCGACTGGCTTCTTATTTACGAAATAACAAAAGATGACGTGCAACTGGTCCGCACAGGGACCCATAGTGATCTGTTTAAAAAGTAATCCCAACCCTACCTACCTCCAAGTCATTTTTTGGAGAGGGAAACATTGATTTTTTCTTGACTTTTATCACCCATTGGGTTACTTTGGGGTATGAAGCCCAGCTTGCCCTGTACTGTTGTTACCCATCATGGCTTTCTTAAGGAGGCGGCGCGGTACTGGGATGAAAAAGAGCATGATGATTTCGTGAATTATATCGCTGAAAACCCCACAGCAGGGGACGAAATCCAAGGGACCGGAGGTCTGCGCAAGGTCCGTTGGTCCCGCCCAGGTATAGGAAAACGGGGCGGCGTCAGAGTCATTTACTATTATCACAATATCGATCATCCCCTGCATCTGTTGTGGCTATACGGAAAATCCGTTCAGGACACCCTGTCGCCGGATAAACAAAAAATCTTGGCCAAAGTCGTAGACACAATCAAAAAAACACAAAAAGGAACCATCCCATGACACCCCCCAACAACGATGATGACGCTATTTTTCAAGGCATTTTGCAGGGCCTACAAAGCGCTCTGGCTTATACTCAGGGCAACCCCACCCCGGGAACAAAAGTGCACACCCTTATGGTGGCGGATGCTAAGGCGATACGGGAAGGCCTCGGCATGACCCAAGGGGTTTTTGCCCAAACGTACAATATCCCCGTGCATACCCTGCGGGGATGGGAACAAAAACAGCGCCATCCTGATGCTGCTGCCTCGGCCTATTTATGGTCCATCGCCAAAATGCCAAAGGAAATTGCAGCCATCCAAAGGGAACATATCCCCCTTCAAACCGAAGAGGCGGTATAGGCCCAGAATTTGGCCCACGTATTGATAACCCTGAACCCGACTAATCATCCACCTGATCGTAATACCGTGACTTGTCAGCCACAGCGCCGGTTGTGGGACCATTCAGATAGGCCTGATTCT
>JBILTX010000022.1:0-19020 GCA_044371315.1 Alphaproteobacteria bacterium
GCATCATCGTCCAACGGTGGCACGGTTGGCAGATTTGTTGATGTCAGTTTTTCCAGCATATCCCGTTTATGCTGCGTTGTGGACAGGGCGGATTCATCCAGCCGTTTCAGGCGATAATACTCTTCTGTTGATAACAAAACGGTGCGCTCTCGACCGTTGCGGGTGATAAAAACAGGCTCCAGCAGCGCTTTATCCTGATAATATCCCAATTGTTTTTGCAATTCAGAGGCAGGCACGTGCAGCATGATTTTTCCCCTATTTTAAGTAACATTCATACTATACGAAAACCATGTGAAAATCCAGGGATTTTCTTGATAATCCGTTTGCCCATTAAAATTTTTCTTGATTTAAGAACCCATTGCATATATTATGACCATAATTCATGACCATGGTTTTTATTGATGGACACCTCTTTTTCTGTACCTGCAGGATATTTCAAAACTCACTGCTTGCATCTGATGGATCAGGTGGCGCAGACACACAAGCCTCTGACCCTGACCAAACGGGGAAAACCTGTGGCCATGTTGGTTCCGCTTCCTGAAACAGATGGGCTGCTTTATGGGGCTTTGCGGGGAAAGATTCTTTCGGCTGATGATGTGATTCGGCCTGTGGGTGAGCCTTGGGCGGCAGATGTCTAAATCGGGTTTTGTTTTGGATACGCACAGTTGGATTTGGCTTTGCGAAGGCTCCCCCCATTTGCCCAACGCGTGGGTGGATGCCTTGCAAAAGGCCGTACATCAGGGATATCCCCTGTGGATCCCCGCCATTGCCATTTGGGAATTGGGGATGCTGGTGACCAAAGGACGCCTGAGCATGAGCTGTTCTGTGCAGGCTTGGGTTCGGCAGGCTCTGGCTTTGCCTGGCGTTCAACTGGCCCCTCTATCCCCAGACATCGCGCTGGAAAGCGCAGCCTTGCCTAGCGTTTTTCATGGGGATCCTGCCGATCGCATCATTGTGGCCACCGCCAGAATCTTTGATGCGCGTTTGGTCACGCGGGATGAAAAAATTTTAACCTACGCCTCGGAAGGATGGGTCAACGTGTTGCTTTAGGGGGTTTTCTCACGGCTGCCTTTGGTCGTCATGAAAATTCTTAAACACCCCCGAATGCCCCCATTTTTTTCTAGCCTCCTCAGGAACCGCTGTGCTAAAAAAGCCATAGTCTCATCGTTCATGAACAAGGATTATCCCATGGTTTCCCGCTTTGTAAAAACGGTTTCTTTTTTATCCATCTTGTTGATCGTGTCGGCCTGTGCCCGCAATCTGGATCCCAATATGTATTCTGAACGCGATGCAGGGGCCGTGTCCGATACATTTCAGGGGATTGTCCTGAGTTCCCGTCCCGTCATTGTCGGCGGTGCCGATGAAACCTTGGGCAACACCACGGGGTTAGTCGTGGGGGGGATTGCCGGTGGTTTGGCCGGTAACCAGTTTGGAAAAGGGTCCGGAAACGTTGCCGCCACCGTGGGCGGGGCCTTGGTTGTGGCTGCCCTAGGCGCGGCCATTGAGGGGGAGCTCTCCAAACAGCCTGGCATCGAATACATCATCAAAATCTGGGATAACAACAGTGCCTATACCACCGATGAAACCGTGGAAGATTACAAAGGCCGCACCACAAAACGCAAAAAAGACGTACGCCGCGACAACGAGCGCGTTTTGACCATCGTCCAAGGCCCCCAGTCCAAAATGGAAATCGGCCAGCGCGTTTTTGTGATCGTTCAGGCCAATGGACGGTCCCGCGTGGTTCTGGACAACAGCGGCGCCGGTGTGGTGAACGCCAAGACAACGAGCACAAAGTAACCCCTGCATGATCAAAACACGCTTTGCCCCCAGCCCCACCGGTCGTTTGCACGTGGGCAACATCCGGATTGCCCTGATTAACTGGCTGTTTGCCAAAAAACATGGCGGGCATTTTTTGCTGCGTTTTGATGATACGGATATAGACCGCTCTGAAAAAGCCTTTGAAGATGGGATTGTTCAGGACCTTTTGTGGCTGGGTTTAACGTTTGATGACACCGCCTATCAATCCCGCCGCTTTGACCGTTACGAGGCCATCCGGCAGCACCTGATCACATCGGGCCGTCTGTATCCCTGTTATGAAACGGGGGAGGAACTGGCCATCAAGCGCAAAATCCTCCTCAGCCAAGGCAAGCCCCCCCTGTATGATCGGGCGGCGTTGTCCCTGACGCCCGATCAAAAATCCGCGTTTGAGGCTGAAGGTCGCCAGCCCCACTGGCGTTTTTTGCTGAATCACGCCCCCATCACGTGGCAAGACAAAGGCCGCGGCGCCGTGCATTTCGAGGGGCAGCATCTGTCCGATCCCGTGTTGTTTCGCGCCAACGGTGTGCCGGTGTATTCTTTGGCCTCGGTGGTGGATGATATTGATTTTGGGATCAGTCATGTGATTCGCGGGGAAGATCACGTGGTCAATACCGCATCCCAAATTCAACTGTGCGAGGCCCTAGGTCACGCCCATCCCACCTATTGGCACATTCCCCTGTTGGTGGATGCCAAGGGGGGCGAGCTATCCAAACGTTTGGGCAGCCTGAGCATTGCCAGCCTGCGGGACGAAGGGTTCGAGTCCATCGCCATCACGGCCCTTTTGTCCCGCCTTGGCTCCTCTTTGCCCATCGTGCCTATGGACACCTTAAACACTGTTTTGGGGGCGTTTGATGATGCGGCCTATAGCCGCGCCACACCCCGTTTTGACAGTGACGAGCTGCGCCACCTCAACGCCCGCATTTTGCACAAAACACCCTTTGACGCCGTGAAAGACCGCTTGATGGCCTTGGTGGGGCCGGATGTGGATGAGGCCTTTTGGCTGGCGGTGCGGCCCAATTTGGTTTTTTTATCCGATGCCGTGGGCTGGTGGACCATGGCGCGGGGGGCGGTGACCCCCTTGATTGCTGAGGATGATCGGGATTTTCTGAACATCGCAGCGGCGACCCTTCCCCCCCAGCCGTGGGATGCCAACACATGGGGGACATGGACAAAGGGATTATCCGACACAACGGGCCGCAAAGGCAAATCCCTGTTTCTGCCCCTGCGCCGCGCCTTAACCGGCCAAGAATCCGGCCCCGACATGCCCGCCCTGCTGCCCCTGATGACCCTTCATCAGGTGCGGGATCGGTTGGTGGGGTAGAAAAATACGGTTGACGTACTGCGTCTTTTTTGATAGTATAGAATCATGAATCTGTCCCCTAAATATCGCGATAAAAGAACGCGGCTTTTTGCAGAGGGGGTACGGGTTCCAGAATTTCAGTCTTTTGAGCGACAAGCCAAAAAACGCTTACAAATTCTTTGGGCTGCCGTTTCTTGTTCGGGTTTGGCGTGTTTGCCCAGCAATCGGTTTGAATCTTTGGGCGGGGATCGCAAAGGTCAATTCAGCATCCGGATTAACGAAAAATGGCGGATTTGTTTTGAGTGGCCAGAGGGAGAAGACCAGCCCTATAACATTGAAATTGTGGATTATCATTAAAGGAGATGCCCATGATCAAACGTCCTGTTTATCCCATTCATCCAGGGGAAATTTTGGGTGACGAGCTGGAGGTTTTAAAGATGAGCCCAGCGGAGGCCTCCCGCGCCCTAGGGGTGCCGCCCAATCGTTTGTACCAGATTTTATCGGGAAAACGCGCCATCACGGCGGATACCGCCCTGCGGTTGCAGCAGTGGTTGGGGGTAGAGGCAGCCTTTTGGCTGAACCTGCAAAAACGTTACGAACTGGATCAGGCCGAAGAATCCTGCGGCGATGCCATCCGCGCCACCGTCCGCCCCAGAGATCCCGCCCTGCACGCCCAAATAGCCTCGCAGGGGGTTTCGGTTTAGGGGTGCCAGTAAAGCCCTTCGGCTTTGGCCGCTTTGGCGAGTTTTCTGTCTGTGGTTGCCAAGGGCGCATCCAGATGAAAAGCCAAAGACAAAAAAATTACAGATGCATCGCCAACAATCATAATTGATTACCGACGGCCCCGCGCCAATAGGCCAGCAATACCCCCAGACCCAGGATTTAAGGGGTAAAGATCTCCGATGGCTTTCAGGGCGGCTATGGCCTGACGGCGTTTTTGTTGGATGTCTGCATCTTTTTTGATGGACTGCAAGAGGGGCCCCCTTTTGTCAACAGGGGGCAGGGCCGTTGGGGTGTTTTGTGACCGAAGGTCCATAACAATGCCCTTTGGAGCGGGTGGTGTTTCCTTGAGGAATGTTATCATAAACCCCGTAAACATGCCATGAAAAATGACATTCTCTTCAGAATTCCACAAAGGGTCGCCACTCTTCTAACTTTTTATAGATTCTTTGAAAGCCAGATTCCTCGGGAATTCTTTGCGCGAACTCCACAATTTCTGCTAGAATATTGATAATATGAGGAGTGCCAAAATCTTTGTTATGATCGATAATTGATTTATAAAGAGCCGCCGTTTGCTCATCATTTTTCCTGTCATTTTGACGAAGATTAAATGCCGATAACACGGTTATGGCTATATAATAATCGAGCTTTCCGTTGTTCTTATCAAAAGAAAGATCCGATAAATAATCATACATATCCTTAACAAAAGCCTTGCCTTCGCCAAGGTGTTGATATTTTTGTCTATCGCTCACGCCCAGCGCAATTAAAAATAGGGTTGCATCCAGCCAGGTTGAGTTGCCTACCATTTTGTTTTCTTCCACCAGCAGATGGTGGATAAAAATACGCAATACGTTTTCAATTTGTCGTGGTGTCAAACGAAATCCGTGACATACTTTTTGGGCGTGAGAAAGGCGCTCTCTTTGATGTTTGTCGTTCATGCCATAGAAACAAGTCCTTATATGGTCAGGGAGTTTGGCAAAATAGTCTTCCAAAATCTGCTCAATAAATGGCTTTAATTCAACGTGATCTGGCACGGGCAATGCCGCTTCACGGCTGATAAAGCGGCGGTAGTAGTTATCAAAATCTAGATTTCCATAAAGCTGCTTTACGGAACATTCTAACTGCCCACGATCCACCGCCAAAACAAAACAAATACCCGTCACAGAAAAAATGTGCTTTATCGCTTCAAGAAACTTAACGGCATAATCAGGACGCACCCGATCCAATTCATCGATCATAATGATGAGGGGCTTTTTTTCGAGTGTTTTGACATACTGTTCAAGCGCAGTTTTTATGTCTTGATACGCTTTTCGTTTAAAACCATAGGCTTCGTAAATTTTATTTCCTATAGACTGTGAATCAGTTTCCTCAAGGTGTATTTTTGTTTTTTCTACTATCTCTTGGACATCAACAATACCTCTTGTTGATTGTTTAATTATTTGATTTACCAAAGAGGAAGCTGCCACGACAAGCCCTGCTTTTAAGGCTTTGCTCACCTCTACTGTATTGTTTGATTCAATGTTTTCCAACAAAGAATGAAGGATAGCCATCACGGGGTCTTCATCAAAGTCCGTATCCCAAGCATTCAAATAGATAACCTTATGTTGATTTGTTTCTAATTCATCCTTCCACATGTTAAAAAACGTTGTTTTCCCACTACCAAAACAGGCATTTAAACTTAAAACATAAGCCCCATCCACCAAAGGAGAAAAACAGGTTATGGCTCTGGTCAGCCTGTCTGCAAAGGGCTTTCGTTGAAATTTATCTTTATCAAAACTTGAAAACGAGGGTTCCATTTGTATTTATTCCTATCAGGATTCTTTTTGAAGATGGCAAAATATAATGAAAAATCAACATTTTTTCAATGGGATTGTGCATGAAATGCCATCTACCCCCCCCTTGACCATAACACCAGAATCCGTCATGGTAAGTCGTTTTTAAAACAAACCTTTTTTCCATCCGATGATGTTATGAAAGCACGCATCAGAAAAGCTATTTTTCCTGTGGGGGGGCTGGGGACGCGGTTTTTGCCGGCCACTAAGGCCATGCCCAAGGAAATGTTGCCCATTGTGGATAAACCGCTGATTCAGTATGCGGTGGAGGAAGCTTGGGATGCAGGCATCGAACAATGCATTTTTATCACAGGCCGCGGCAAGGCCGCCATCGAAGATCACTTTGATTACAGTTACGAACTGCAGCACACCTTAACCGCCCGTCATAAGGTTGAACAGCTCGCCAGTTGTCAGCAATCCATCCCCCATGCGGGCAGTTTTGCCTTTGTGCGACAACAGGATCCTTTGGGATTGGGCCACGCCGTTTGGTGTGCGCGGCATTTGATTGGCGACGAACCCTTTGCGGTGATTTTGGCCGATGATGTGGTCATGAACGCCGGCGGTGCGTCTTGTATGCGGCAGATGGTGGCCGCCTACGATACCTACCCAGGGTCTTTGGTGGCCAGTGTTTTGGTGGATCAGGACGCAACCTCCAGCTATGGGATTCTGGATGTGGAATCTGAGGGGGATGTTCTCAAGGCCCGCCATGTTGTGGAAAAACCGAACCCTGAAGACGCCCCGTCCCGCTGGGCGGTGATCGGGCGGTATATCTTAGAGCCCGCTATTTTTGATCCCTTGGACCGCGCCGTGCGTCATGCCCAAACAACGCAGGGGGAAATTCAGCTGACGGATGCCATCGCGGCCTTGTTGCCAGAAACGCCCCTTTACGGGGTGAAATTTGATGGGGTCAGGTACGATTGCGGCAGCAAAGTGGGCTTTTTACAGGCCAACATCGCCTTTGCCCTAGAACGGCCAGAATTGGCCAAACCCCTGAAATCATTTCTAAAGACTTTGGATATCTAAGGAAAACCTTATGAATGTTGTTGTTGTTGGATCGGGTTATGTGGGCCTTGTCACGGGGGTGTGTTTTGCCGAGCTTGGGCTGCGGGTTACCTGTATAGACCACGATGCGGGAAAGATTGACCGACTGATGGCGGGGGATATTCCCATTTACGAACCTGGATTGCAAAATCTTGTCCATTTTAATCAAAAAGCAGGGCGTTTGTCCTTCACCACAGAGGCCGCCGCGTGCATAGGACAGGCCGATGCGGTCTTTATTGCCGTGGGTACCCCCACGCGCAAAGGGGATAACCACGCGGATTTGCAATATATTTTTGCCGCCGCGCGGGATATCGCCCCGCATTTACGGGGCTATACCACGGTTGTCACCAAATCCACGGTTCCTGTGGGAACGGGCCGTCGCATTGCCTCTGTCATTCGGGACATGAACCCCACGGCGACGTTTGACATGGTGTCCAACCCAGAATTTTTACGCGAAGGCACCGCCATTCATGATTTTATGCGCCCCGATCGTGTGGTGGTGGGGGCAGAAGCGCCCGAGGCCGTAGAGGTCATGCGCCGTCTTTATGAACCCCTGACCCGTCAGGATGTCCCCCTTGTGGTCACAACGCTGGAAACGGCGGAAATGGCCAAATATGCCGCCAACGCTTTTTTGGCTATGAAAATTACCTTTATCAATCAAATGGCAGACCTTTGCGAAGTCAGTCAGGCCAACGTCAATGATGTGGCCAAAATCATGGGCATGGACAAACGCATTGGATCGAAATTTCTGCGTGCCGGACCAGGGTACGGGGGATCCTGCTTTCCCAAAGATACCCGCGCCTTGGCGGAAACAGCCCGCATTTTGGGGGTTGATCTGGGGTTGGTCAGCCAAACCATGACCTATAACGATACCCGAAAACATAAAATGGTGGATCGCATTTTGACGGCTTTTCAGGGCAGCGTTTCGGGAAAAACTTTGGCCATTTTGGGATTAACGTTCAAACCCGGCACCGATGATATGCGGGATGCGGCCAGTTTGGTTATTGTTCCGGCGTTAAAAGCCGCCGGTGCCCATCTGAAACTGTATGATCCCAAAGGGATGGAAGAGGCCCAAACCTATTTGGGCGATGACGCGGGTCAGTGGTGCGCCAATGCGCTGGATACCCTCAGCGGGGCTGACGGCGCGGTTTTGATCACCGAATGGGACGAATTTCGCGCCCTGTCCCCCGAAACCATTGCCAAAACCCTGAAATCTCCCGTGGTTGTGGATCTGCGGAATGTGTATGATGTTGAATCTATGGCCAGTGCAGGGGTGGCCTATACATCTTTGGGCCGTCCGGTGGCTTCGGTTTTATCCTCCCCTGTGGTGCGTGCCCAGCTCGAGGCCCTATGACGGATAAAAACACCCTCCTAACGGCCATGAAGCGGACCATGGATGACGTGTTTACCCGCTGTGATGACGTGCTGGGGGAAAAGGCAGACCTCAGCTATGATGGATCGGTTTTAAGCATTGTGTTTGATGCCGGTGGAACGGCCGTTCTTAACCTGCATCAGGCCAGCGGTCAAATTTGGGTGTCTTCGCCCGTCAGCGGGGCCCATCATTTTTCCCTTCATGAGGATGGAACGTGGGCCAGCCCCACAACCACACTGGCGCAGGTGATGGAGAATGATTTTGGGGTCGTCCTGAACGACTAAACTCCTTTGCAATCCCCAGTTTTAGCAATCCCCAGTCTTAAAAAAAACCTCAGGTTTTCAAAAACCGCTCCAACCAGTGAATGTCATAGTGACCCGTTTGGATATCCGGTTGATCCAACAGCCGTTGGTGCAAAGGAATGGTGGTTTGAATCCCCTCAATCACATATTCATCCAGAGCGCGGCGACTGCGGGCCAAACAATCGGCCCGCGTGTTGCCATGAATGACCAGCTTTGACACCAAGCTGTCATAAAAGGGCGGCACCCGATACCCATCATAAATCGCCGCATCAATGCGCACGCCAGGGCCCCCAGGGGCATGATAGCGGGTAATCAATCCGGGACTGGGCACAAAGGTTTCCGGATGTTCCGCATTGATCCGATATTCAATGGCGTGTCCATGAAAACGCACCTGATCTTGGGTGACAGACAGGGGCAAGCCCGCCGCCACGCGCAGTTGTTCCTTGACCAGATCAATACCCGTGATGGCCTCTGTGACGCAGTGTTCCACCTGCAGGCGGGTGTTCATTTCGATAAAATAGAATTTGCCTTGGGCGTACAAAAACTCAAACGTTCCGGCGCTGTAATACCCAATGTCCTTGGCCGCTTTCACAGCAATGGCCCCAATATGGGCACGCTCGGCCTCGGTTAAGGCGGGAGAGGGGGCTTCCTCCAGAACCTTTTGGTGACGCCGCTGCAGGGAACAGTCACGTTCCCCCAAATGAATCACGTTGCCGTGTTGATCCCCCAGCAATTGAATTTCAATGTGACGGGGCTGCAGCAAATACTTTTCCATGTAAACATCGGGATTGCCAAAGTGGGTTTGGGCCTCGATCTGGGCCAAATCGAACAGCTCGGCCACGTCTTCGGCCCTTTCGGCAATTTTCATCCCCTTGCCGCCGCCGCCCCCCGCGGCCTTCATCAAAACGGGAAAACCGATCTCTTTGGCTAAGGCTGTGGCTTCCTGACCATTTTTCAAAACCCCCTCGGATCCGGGGACCACGGGAACGCCTGCGCGGATCATGGCTGTTTTGGCACTGACCTTATCCCCCATCACTTGGATATGTTCTGGCGATGGACCGATGAAGGTTAACCCATGCTCCGCCACCATTTGGGCAAAGGTGGCATTTTCCGCCATGAACCCAATGCCTGGGTGAATGGCCTGAGCGCCGGTAATGTGGGCGGCGGAGAGGATGGAGGCGATGTTCAAATAGCTGTCTTTGGACGCAGGGGGGCCAATACACACACTTTCATCGGCCAGCATCACGGCCATGGACTCGGAATCTGCCGTGGAATGCACCACCACCGTTTTAATGCCCATTTCATGACAGGCGCGATGAATCCGCAAAGCCACTTCCCCGCGGTTGGCAATCAAAACTTTTTCAAACATAGTGATTCTTCCTTTGATTCTTGGAAAGATTGCCCCCCAAGACAGACATTTGGTTTTGTTGTCACTGTGGCGTGTCTGAAAAAGAAATCAAGAAAAATCCCAAAAAAATGACCAAAGGTCAAATCACTCCTGCCACCACCCATAGCTGAGACCCTTTACCCGTTCAAAATGATCTTTGGGATTGTATTTTTTTGTTTTTTTGGAAATTTTTTCAATATCCAAATCCCCCATGGCCGCCAACAGGGTGTATTCCGCCACCACTTTGCGGCCCTTGGTGGTGATCAAACGCCGCTGGGCTTGCATCAATTCTTGCTCTGCATCCAAAAAATCAAGGGTACTGCGAAAGCCCATATCCAATTCTTCTTTCATGCCTTCGGCGGCTTTGTGGGCTGAGGTAACTTCTAACTGTGTGGTTTCCAAATCTGACGTGGCGGTTTGTAGATCACTCCACGCCAGCGTGACATCACGGATAACATCGCGATACACCGTGTCTTTTTCAAAGGACGCCTGCTGTCGCTCCTTCTTGGCCTGACGGGTCCACGAGGACACCATCCCCCCGTCGTAAAGGGGAATTTTTAAAACCAGTTTGGTTTCCGCGCCTTCTCTGCGCTGATCATCAAAGGAGGGGTCTTCCTGCCGGTAAATCTGGGATTGTATCGATAATTCGGGACGATAGCCGCTGCTGACGTGATCAACCTGCGCATCTTTGGCTTCTATGGCACGATAGGCCGCCTGTAAAAGAGGGTTTTTGGCAAGGGCCCGATCCGTTGCCGCCGCTAAGGTTTCGGGGGTTTTAGGGGATTTGGACAAGCCCTGCAACGATCCTGGCAACGTTCCCACCATCGCCATGAAATCCGCCCGTCGTGCGGCCAGATGCTGCTCTGACTGACGCAGTTCCGTGCGGGCCCGTGCCCACCTAGATTTTGACAGGGAAACATCCGTTAAAGTCAATTCACCTGCCTGAAAACGGGCCTCTGTGATGGTGATATTGTCCTCTAGCGTCTTTTGATAATCCCGCTGAAAGGTCAAAATTTCTTCACCCACAACCACGCCCACATAGGCTTTGATGGTGCTGAGCAAAACCTCCTGCGTTTGATGCCGCAAATCTTCCCTGCCCAACGCAATTTTGGCCATGGCCAAATCCATCTCGGCCATCGTTTTTCCCCCGCGATACAGGGGCTGTTCATGAATCACACCCAGAGTATAGGGATCTCGCGCGTCAACCTGATCGTCATTGCCATCATTCTCAAAACGTTTATCAACCTTTTCGTCCACATAGCCCTTGTCCCCAAAAACCTTCACGCTGGGGCGAAAGCCCGAGAGGGCTTTGTTGTATTCCTCATCCAACGCCTCAACCTGCAAACGGGCGGCTTTGATTTGGGGATGGGTTTGATAGGCAAGACTGCAGGCTTCCTCTAAGGTCACGGGCAAGGTTTCCGCAGCCGTGGCCCAAGGGGCGCACCATAAAAAGGCACAAAACCAGACTCTGGCTTTCACAGCCCCACCCCATACCTTTAGGGAGATTTAGTCGAAGCGGCGGCTTGGGCGGCCCTCGTCACCAAAGGACCGTTTTCTGGGGCCGGCGTCGCGATCAGGGCGAAATCCACGGGGACGATCACCCCGATCTCCGCGGTCACGGTCGCCCCGTTCACGGTCACCCCCTTCACCGCCACCAAAACGGGGCTCGCGACGGGGACGGTCATCGTCACGACGATCGCCTCGGGGGGAAAACTCACGCTTGCCCTCGGCTTCGGGGGTCAAGCTCAGACGAAATTTAATGCGGCTGGGGCCAGGGGCCGCCACCAAGGGAATCGAGGGATGATCGGAAGACATGGCCCCCAAAACAATAATTTTGGTTTTTTCCTCTGTGGGATCCACCGCCACCGCCAGATCAAAATCAATGGCGGGCAAGGCATCTTTGCTGCCAAAAAGGGAGGCTTTGTTCGGCTGGGCCGCGCGATCCCGACGCACGGACTCAATGGCGTCACAAACATCTTTAACGGTTTGGGCAATAAAATCTTTTAAAGGGGGGGTGGCCATAAACAGTATACTTTCGATTATATTTTTAAAGAATGGCACTATGACAGATTCCTCATGATTTTGAAAGAACAAAAATACCCCTAGTGCCCCTCTATTGGGTGGCAGCATTCAAAATTGAAAATTAAGGGAACCCCTGGGGGTGTGGCAACGGTTTCCCCCCTTACACAATCCCCTTCACCCCCTCGTTCACCTCATGAAACACACTCTTCGCCGGAGCTCTTGCGATGAAGAGTTTCTGATCCGGCCGAATCTTATACTGATTGGGCCGGTGTTTGGTGAGGTGCATGATTTTTTCTGGATTCGGCGGGGTGTTGTTGTGAAAGGCCACGAGTAAGCCCCGTGGTCCCACATCGATGCTGGTGATGCGGGCGGTTAGGCACAGGTGTTTCAGCAGGATGATTTTCAGCAGATTATCGGCCTCAACCGGCAGTGGCCCAAAGCGATCCCGCAGCTCGGTTTTAAACGCCACCACATCATCGCGGGTTTTTAAGGATGATGCGCGGCGGTACAGTTGCATACGGACCTCAAGGTCCTTCACATAATCCGGCGGCAGCAGGACCGAAACGCCCACATTCAACGTGGGGGTCCATGAATCTTCGGTTAAGGCCGCATCCCCCCGTTTGGCAGCCTCAATGGCATCGCGCAGCATCTGCTGGTACAGCTCAGCCCCCACTTCGCGGATGTGGCCGGATTGCTCTTCGCCCAGAATGTTGCCTGCCCCGCGCAGGTCCATATCGTGACTGGCCAACGTAAAGCCCGCCCCCAAGTGATCCAAGGTTTGCATGATTTCCAAACGTTTTTGGGTGGTGCTGGCGACCTTCATCCCCGCCGGCAGGGTGAAGTAGGCGTACCCCTGCCGCCCCGACCGTCCGACTCGTCCCCGCAGCTGATACAGTTGCGCCAGCCCAAACAGATGGGCGCGGTGGATAATCAGCGTGTTGGCCCGCGGAATATCAATGCCCGATTCAATGATGTGGGTAGAGAGCAGAATATCATACCGATAATCCGTAAAATCCTGCATGATGGTATCCAAATCCGCCGCCGGCATTTGTCCGTGGGCCACGGCCAAACGGGCGTTTGGCACCAGAGATTGAACATACTCGGCTTGCTGGGCCAGATCCTCGATACGCGGGCAGACATAAAAAATCTGGCCCTCGCGGGACAGCTCGCGCAGCAAAGCCTCGCGCAGGGTCACATCATCCTGATGCAAAACAAAGGTTTTAATGGCCAAACGATCCACCGGCGGCGTGGCAATCAGGGACAAATCAAACGTGCCCGATAATGCTAACTGCAACGTCCGGGGAATGGGGGTGGCACTCAGGGCGAGGTAATGCACGTTGGCCTTGAGCGCTTTGAGTTTTTCCTTTTGCTTCACGCCAAAGCAATGCTCTTCATCCACAATGACCAGCCCTAAATTTTTAAACCCAATCCCGTTGCCCAGCAGCGCGTGAGTGCCAACGACAATATCCACCGTGCCGTTTTTTAGGCCCTCTTTGGTGGCGGCAGCATCCTTGGCGGAAACAAAACGGGACAGATGGCCGATTTTCAGGGGTAATCCTGCAAAACGATCCGCAAAGGTTTTGGTGTGTTGTCGCGCCAACAGGGTTGTGGGAACAATCACGGCCACCTGAACCCCGCCACTTGCGGCCACGAAGGCAGCCCGCATGGCAACCTCGGTTTTACCAAAGCCCACGTCCCCGCACAGCAAACGGTCCATGGCGCGGCCCTTGGCCAGATCCTCTAAAATCTCGGCTGTGGCGCTGAGCTGGTCATCTGTTTCGGCATAAGGGAAGCGGGCCGCAAACAGAGCGTATAAATCGCTATCCGGAATCAGGGCCGGCGCGGTGTTCAGGGTCCGCGCAGCGGCGATTTTCAGCAGTTCCTCTGCCATATCCCGCAGGCGTTTTTTGAGTTTGGCCTTGCGGTTTTGCCAGCCCGCCGCGCCCAAGCGGTCCAAACTGACCACCGTATCGGCGTCGCCATAGCGGGATAAAACATTGCTGTTTTCGGCGGGGACATACAGTTTATCGCCGCCGTGATAGGACACCACCACGCAATCGTGGCGGGTGCCGTCTACTGTGACGGTTTCCAGACCCTCGAACTTGCCGATGCCGTGGTCTTCGTGAACCAGATAATCGCCGATGTCCATGACGCTGGTGTCCAGCAGCACGGCCTCTGCCGTTTTGCGTTTGGGGTTGCTGCGGACCTTTTCGCCGAAGAGGTCTTCCTCGGTCAGCACAATAAAATCATCGGTTTCAAAGCCCCCCCGCAGCGGCCCCACCACCAAATTGATGATCCGGCCCTTTTGATGGGACGCTTGCGCCCATGTATCATGACGAAAAACGGGTTGGGGATAGTTGTGTTTAAACAGGGCCTCCATCCGATCCGCACTGGTGGTATCCAGCGCCGTGACGATCAGACATTTTTTGCTGGCCAAGGCGGGGGATAAAGATGACGTGAGGGCGGGATGTATGCTGGCTTGCGTCATTATTGTTTCCACATCAGGGCAACCCCAGTTAAAATAAAAGCGCTGCCCAAAATTTTATAAACGCTCAGGCTTTCCCCAAAAAAAATATGGCTGAGGGCCACAACAAAAATATAGGACACAGCAACGCTGGGATGGGCCACAGACAGGTTGATCTTTTGCAGCGACACAATGTACAAAATTGCTGCAACAAAATACAGTCCCATGCCCGCAATAAACTTTGTATTTAAGAAATACCAAAAAAGGGTTTGGTTCTCTGCTCTTGGAATTAAGGCAAAGCTTTTAAAAAGCATCTGCGCCACAACACCTAGCGCAATGGATAAAAACAAAAAGAGGACATGCATGGGTTTAGGGAGGGTTTATTTAAAGGTTTATTTTAAGACGTTTTCTGGGGTCGTGCCACAACCAACAAAGAGACCCCCACAGGCAGATATTTCCCACGGCCCAAGCTATGACGTTCCAGTGCAAAAATATTTTTTAAGATGGTATTAAGCCACAACGGGGGCATGTTCATATCCGATCGATTGTTTTCACCCCAAAGCCGCGCCCACAGACGGGCCAAAACCACCAGAGGGAAAAGCAGGGTATTAAAATAGGATAGATATTCGATGGTATACCCTGCCTTTTCTATCACAGCCCTTAGGTCTTGGCGGGAATAACGACGGACGTGGTGGTGGTAGGCATCATGATGGCTCCATAACCAACCAAAGGCAGGAACCGTTAAGAGGATTTTTCCCTCTGGGGTTAACAGGGGACGCAGTGATTTCAGGGTCTCTTCATCGGCCTGAATATGTTCCAAAACATCCAGCATGGCGATCAAATCTATGCTTTGTTCTGGTAGGGGAAGGAGTCCTGGCAACGTCCCATCAATGACAGAAAATCCTTTTTGATCCAGAATGCTGCGGGCCACAGGATTTGGCTCAACCAAGGTGACATGGCCAAACGATTCCAACATGGCCACATTACCCCCTGTACCAGCCCCGACCTCTAGAATGGTTATGGGTTTTTGATGGATAAAACGGTCTAAGACGCTCTTTAAAATCTGTCTTCTGGCCACAAACCACCAATGGGATGTCTCAAGGGCAGCCATTTGAGGATAGCTTTTAGGATCCATGGATACTTTCCTTTATGGGATTGCCTTCACGGGTTTCGGCTACAATATACATAGGCCTGCCTTTAACTTCCATAAAAACGCGGCCCAGATATTCGCCAATAATGCCCAAACAAATCAGTTGAACCCCACCCAAAAACAGAACCGCCACCATCAAAGAGGCGTACCCTGGTGTTTCTCTGCCCACAAAAAAGTACATCGCGATAATGACTAAGGCATAGAGAAAGGCACTCAAAGAAATAGCAATGCCCACATAACTCCAAATCCGCAACGGCAGATGACTGAATCCCGTAATGGCATCCAGAGCGTAGTTCCACATACGCCAATAATTGTATTTGCTATGGCCAGCCACTCTATCTTGTCGATGATAGAATACTTTTCCTTGGCGAAAGCCCGACCAACTGGTAAGAGCACGCAAAAAACGATTTCTTTCTGGTAAATTTACAATAACGTTAACCACTTTTCTATCAATGAGACGGTATTGTCCCGCATTTTCCGGTAAGGCAAAGGGCATCATTTTGGCTGTGAATTTATAAAAAAGAGAAGCCGTTGTGCGCTTTAGCCATGTATCCACGGAGCGATCCTCTCGCACGGCATACACGACTTCAAATCCCTTTTCCCATTCGCTCAACAGAGCGGGAATCAATTCGGGGGGGTCTTGCAGGTCAGCGTCCATGGTGATGATGGCATCCCCTTTGGCTTGTTTCAGGCCGGCTAAAATGGCGGCTTCATGGCCAAAATTTCGGGATAAACGAACCAAGTTTAAACGAGGGTCCCGCTGTTGCCATGCCAAAAGCCCCGCCCACGTGTCATCGTGGCTGCCATCATCCACACAGATGATTTCAACAGGCAAGGTGAGTGTTTTGAGCACATCATTCAATCGCGCTTCTAGCGTGGACAACACAGGGGTTTCGTTGTGCATGGGAATCACAAGAGAACAACAGGGATTCATTGTGAAAAATCTCCGATTCCTTTTTTTATGGTATGGGCCTATGGTCAGGTTTGCATTCACGTTACGGTAAATGTAAAAAAATATCTTTAAGTTTTTGCAAGCCCTTCCTTGATAGGGGAAACATCAGCGCCTTCATGACACCTTCGCCCCTTTTGCACATCGATGTGCCCCTTTTGGTTCGAGGGGGCCGGCCTCTTTTGCAAAATTTTTCTTTACAGGTATCCTGTGGGGACAGCGTTCATATAACAGGCCCCAATGGTGTGGGAAAATCCTCTTTGTTGCGGGCGATGGCGGGCCTTTTGCCGTTTGAGGGGGGCCATTTGATTCGAACACCGTCGGTTTTTTTTCTGCCCACGGAACGGGATATGCCGGATGGACAGACAGGCAAAGCGTATCTGACATTATGGCAGGCCTTTGAAAACCACGTGTTGAAGGATGAGCGCCCCCTCCCATCTTTGGTTTCAGAGACCACAGAAGACCTTTTTTTGCCCAAAAAGATTTTAAATCAGCCGATTCATCGCTTATCCTCGGGTATGCAGCAGCGCGTTAGGCTTTCTCGTTTAGCCCAGACACGATCCCATCTGTGGATTTTGGATGAACCTTGGCAATCGTTGGATCACCATGCGGTGGGTATTTTGGATGATTGTATTGCCCGTCACACGGCACGCGGGGGGGCTGTGGTATGGACCCATCATGGTCATCGTTCGTTTCCTTTTCAACCTCGGATCATGGATCTTTTTGATTTTGTTCCTGCGACAGAGACGGAGGATCCATGGCCTTTTTAGCATGGATGATCAAAGCCGCTTGGCAAGAACGTCAAAGCCATGGGCAACAGTTGATGCTGCAAGCCCTTTTCATGGTGGCGTTGATTGTGATGGGCCATTTTGGGGGCCTTTTGCGTCAGGATCCTGTGTCATTTGTTTGGATCAGTCTTCTTCTCAGCCATCTGGTGGGGATGGGGTGTATAAATCGGGATTCTGTGCCCAGCACTTTGTTGGTCCATAAGATTCCTTTGATTGCGTGGGTGTGGGTTCATGTTTTGGTGATGATCCTGATACGGGGTGTGGGAATGATGGCCCTTGCTATGCTGGTGTTGGCGGCCAGTGGTTTGGCCTCTTGGGCTTTGGCGGGGGTGGTGGTTTTGGCACTTCTGCCTTTGGGGCTTTATCAGATGCTGGTGGAAACCTTGATGGGCGCAGGGATTTTAAGCTTTGTTTGGCTATGCCCTCTTTTGACCCCGCTTGTGATTTTTGGGTTGGATACGATGCAAAGGGCAGCCGCGGGGACCTTAAGTTTTTCAGGGGGGGCTGTGTATGGAATGATGTATGTTTTGTTTTGTGTTGCGGTGTTGCCGTGGATCGTGGCATGGATAATGAGGGAACGCATAACATCATGATATCAAAATTGTCTTTTCATGCTTTGGCAAAGCCGGCCACGTTTCTGCGGGTGGCGGGGGTGGCCTGCATGATTTTGGGAATTTTGAGTGCGATTTTGTTTGTCGTGGGCGTGCCTTGGGCTTTGTGGTTTTCCCCCCCGGATCGTTTGCATGGGGATCTGGTTCGGCTGATGTATATTCATGTGCCCGCGGCTTGGTCGGCCATGATGGCTTATGCCTTATGCGGCCTTTCGGGGGCGGGGTATTGGGTGTGGCGTCATCCTGTGGCCAGTTTGATATCCGAGGGGTTTGCGGAAATGGCCGCCTTGCTTTCGGCCCTGTGTTTGATCACGGGGATGTTGTGGGGCAAGCCTGCTTGGGGGGCTTGGTGGGTGTGGGATATGCGTTTAACCAGCATGTTGCTGTTGTTTTTGTTATCGGTGAGTGTTGTTTTGACGTATTCTTTGATGACGCCTGTGTCTTTGTCCCGAAAAGTGGGGGCCATTGTGGCCAGCGTGGGGCTGATGAATTTGCCGCTGATTTCTTTTTCTGTAACGTGGTGGACCACACTGCATCAACCGGCCAGTATCCGGTGGTTTGCCAAGGACAGCATGGATATGGCCATGAAAATGCCGTTGCTGACCATGGCGTTGGCGTTTACAACGCTGACCGTTTGGTGTGCCCTGAGATGCGCGGTGCGTAGATTGCAATCTTTGAAAGAGGCACGGCACTTGTCATGATGCCCCTTTATGTTTGGATTGGTTACGGGGTGGCGGCGGTGATGTTGATGGCACAGGTTTGGCGTTTGCGATGATCATCACCCATACTCTGAAAAACGAAGCGGACACGGCGGCGCTGGCCCAAGCGCTGGCGGAAAAACGGCATGTCTTGCCCCCTGTAATGACGTTGGAGGGGCCCTTGGGCGTTGGAAAAACAACGTTTATGCGGTTTTATCTGAAAGCGCTGGGGTGGCAGGGTCCTGTGATCAGCCCCACTTACGGACTGGTTCAGGTTTATGATTTGCCGCAGGGTCCCTTGTGGCATGTGGATTGTTATCGTTTGGGCAGTCCGGAAGAGATTTACGCTCTGGGGCTGGTGGATGCCATGATGCAGCATCCCTGTTGCATCGAATGGCCGCAGCGCATTGCGCCCTTTTTGCCCCCTGTGCGGCAGGCTCTGACCTTTGATTTTGACACGGATCAAACGCGCAGGCTTAGGCATGAATGTTTTGGTTTGGGGTAAAAGACTATGGCTTACGGGCTTTTTTTGCTTTAAAAACCATCAGAATGTCTTGAAAGGATCA
>JBILTX010000023.1:0-18993 GCA_044371315.1 Alphaproteobacteria bacterium
CACAATGACGTGAAGGCTTTGGTGGAAAAAACGCAGGATGACCATCTTTCGCCGGTTCCTTTTGCTGCGCTTAAAGGGTATCAAGCCCCACAGCCTGAGGCCCTGACAGAGACGCCAGCCCCGCTTGATGAAAAAACCTCCTTGGCGTCGCTCCCTCCCAAAGCGTCTTCAGAAACGCCTCCTATGGTGCTGTCTTCAAAATCGGATACCCTCACCGTTCCCTCCTCTATGCCCACGGTTCAAGGGGATTTGGATGCCGCTCTTGACTTAGACGCCGCTCTGAATGCCATGGCCAGCCTGAAGGCCCCCATGCAGGTGGCCGACAACAAAAGATTATCTGGGACGGACCGCCCTTTAACCGCCCCTTTGCCAGACTTAACCCCCACCCATCAGGGTGAGGTGCTGAATACCTCTCAGCAGGCCGCAACCGTTCTGGCCCAAGCTGAATCCCTGCCCATAAAAACCCCCGCCGCTTTGCCAGCAGAAGACACCAAGAAAAAACCTGCTCTGACCGCCTCCCCTGTCACCAAAGAGGTCGCAGCAGTGAATGATACCCCCAAAGACACCACCCCCGTGCGTTTGGCCAGCTTTGAGGGATCTCCCCAAAATGCCGCTGATCCCGTTAAAGCCCTTGATTTTTCAACGGTGGCTGATGCCTCCCCCTTGAAAGTGGAAGGGTTTGGCACCCCGCATCGTCAGGACACCCCTTTGGCGGAAAATGGGCCGCTCTCTATGCCAACGGCCTCTTTGTCTCAACCGCTGTCCCCAATGACGGACACCACGGCAGGGTCTTCTCAGCGCCTGATGGCGTTTCATCAGGCCGCGGCTTTAACGCCCATGGAAACCCAACATGCCCGTGAAAATCTGGCCATGACCATCAAAAAAGGCATGGACGATGAAAACACCCAAATTCGGATTAAAATGAGCCCCGAGCGCCTCGGCACCGTGGATGTCGCCATGGACATCGCGCAGGATGGCACCGTGAATGCCGTCATCGGCACCGATCGACAAGACACCTATGACTGGCTGCGCCGCGATGCATCCTCCCTACAGGATATGTTGCAACAGGCCGGACTGAAAATGGGACAAGGGGGATTGTCCTTTGCCTATCACGACCAACGCCAAGCCTTTGAACAAAAAGTCGCAGACTTAAAGGGCCGCACGTCCCAAACCGACCCAGAGGTCAAAACCGTCGCCATGCGACCCCTCTCCTATAATCCCAATCAAGCCCTTGATATCCACGCCTAGGACATTGTTATGACAACCACCACCGCCCTTACGAATACCACACCCAGCACGCCAACATCAGGCACCGCCAAGGACAAAACCACCTTTGGGAACAATTTTGACCAGTTTTTAAAATTGCTGGTCACGCAAATGAAAAACCAAGACCCCATGGAACCCATGGATGCCAGCGAATTCACCAACCAGTTGGTGCAATTTGCGGGGATCGAACAAAACATCAAATCCAATACGCTGCTGGAAAAAATTTCCGGTAACCAAACGTCAGGACTGCTCCGCGAATCCGCGTCTTATATCGGTCAAACGGTTTCCATCAAAAGCGACAAACTGGTGCGGGGGGATGACATAACCCCCAGCACCTTTACCTATACCAACGATAAAAAATACACCAACGCCAAAGTCACCATTTTGGACAACAAGGGAACAGTGGTGCGAACGCTGGATACCTTATCGGGGGAAGCAGGCCTAAAAACCGTCACTTGGGATGGGAAAAACACCCAAGGTCTCCCCGTGCCCGCAGGCCAATACACCCTCAGGGCGGTTGGGGTCACCAAAACGGGTAACGGCCCCAACGATCAAACAAGCACCAACTTGGAAACCACCACCACAGGGATGGTGAACAGTGCGGGGGTCGAAGGGGGAAAAATCATGTTGAATGTCAACGGCGTTCCCATCGCCGAAGACAAAATCGTTTCCATATCCAAATCTTAAATCCAAAACCAAACAAGGAGAACACGTTATGAGTGGTGTATTCGGAGCTTTATTTGCCGGTGTTTCAGGCCTAAACGGACAGTCCCAGCGACTGTCCACCATCGCCGATAACATTGCCAACGTGGGAACCACGGGATACAAACGCGTGGAAACAGCGTTCAGTACCTTTGTGACCCAAACCACCACCACCCGTCACTCAGCGGGGGGGGTCAGAACCTCCATCGCCAATCAAATTTCACAACAGGGATTGCTGGAATCCAGCCTGAACAAAACCGATATTGCCATATCAGGTAACGGCATGTTTGTGGTCAATGAAACCCCCACCCCTGGGGTTGGTGATGAGTATCTCTATACCCGCGCGGGTCAATTCAAACCCGATAAAAACGGAAATCTGGTCAACACAGCGGGATATTATTTGCAGGGATGGCCTTTGGATCAAAACGGTAACCTGCCCACCAACAATACCTCTCTGGTCAGTTTGGAAACGGTTAACATTGCTCAGATCACGGGACAACCCAAAGCCACGACATCGGTTGAAATGGGGATTAATCTCCCCTCTTCATCGGCGATTGACGCCACAGGCCAAGCCAATAATCCCTATGCGATCAGCACAACAGATTTTGTTGTCTTTGACAGCTTGGGACAATCCCAAAGTTTACGCGTGGCATGGACCAAAGTCGCCAACAACCAGTGGCATATGACCATGACCACAGATCCCACCCGGGGATCCATCGTGGATGTCCGTGACACAACGGGCACCAATATCAGTGATCTGGCATCAACGACGCCCTATATTTTCAGAACGGCCGCTGCCACAGCTTTAACCTCAACAACAGCGTTGCCCGCGGGCGTGACTGGAGAGAGCTTCTCCCTCACCCTGACCAACGCCACAACCGGCGCCACCACAACGGTCACCGTCCCCGCCCTTACTTTGGGGGCCACCGATGATGTCAGCGACCTTATGACCACCATCAATGCCATCAACCCTCGGGTGCAGGCACGCATCAATGATGATGTCACCCCCAGTCAGCTGGAATTTTATACAACGGACAGAAGCGATTTTATCAGTGCAACAGACTTTTCCTCAGCCCCTGATCTCTCCACCTTTTTCGGTGGCTCACCCTCAGCCATCACCGTGGGGGCAAATAAACTTAGCAGTGCAGCCAACTATAACAACGACACCACAGGGGCAGATTATTTTGATTACTTGATTTTTAACTTTAACTCGGACGGGACTTTGCAAGATATTATTGACCCGTCTCAACCTGGGGATTCCACAACCACCCCCGTGGGACGGTCCTTGTATAACACCAATACCCAAACGCTTGATATTGTTATGGATTTCAGCGCATCTGGTGCAGATGCTGATCAGGTGGTCAGTTTTGATTTCGGACGTTTCAACAACACTGCGGCAGCCAACGTGGCAGAAGGCATTACTCAATACGATGCAAACCTGTTTACCTCTTTTCTGAATCAAGATGGTGTGACGTTTGGATCCTATACAGGGGTTGATATCGATTCGCGGGGTATTGTCACCGCCATTTTTGATAACGGTCAAACGCAGCCTTTATATCAAATCCCCATTGTGGCTTTTGCCAATACCGATGGTTTGGCCCCGCGGGCTGGAAATGCCTATTCCCAAACAGAACGGGCAGGGGAATTTATTCTGCGTCAAGCGGGTACAGCGTCAGCAGGAAGCATTGTCTCCTCGTCCAAAGAGGCCTCTACGGTGGATATTGCCGAGGAATTCTCCAACATGATCGTTACCCAACGATCCTATTCCGCCGCCACCCGTGTCATCAGCACGGCAGATCAGATGCTGGAAGAATTGATCAACCAGACCTAAACCCATCTAAAATGACCAAAACGCGCCCCCATCTGAATTGATGTTTGGGCGCGTTTTGCGTTCTGCCGTCTCAGCCTTGCGAATTGCCCCAAAAAATGCTTTTCTACGGCATGACAAGGAGAAATTCAGGCAACCCTTTATGAAAAACCCCCTTCGTGTGGGCTTAGTCGGCTTGGGAACTGTCGGGTGCAGTGTGGTGAGCATCCTACAAACCCAAACCGATTTGCTGCGAAAAATTTGCGACCATCCCATTCAAATTATTGCTGTTTCTGCCAGAGATCGAACGCGGCACCGCCATGCGGATGTGTCTGCCTATACGTGGCATGATGATCCTTTGGCCTTGGCCAGAGACCCTCGCGTGGATGTGGTGGTGGAAATGGTGGGGGGACAAAACGGCATTGCGCTGGATGTCTGTCAAACCGCGCTGGCCCACGGAAAATCGGTTGTGACCGCCAATAAGGCCATGATGGCCCACCACGGCGTTGCCTTGGCGATGCAGGCCGAGACCAAGGGTCTGAGCCTATGCTACGAAGCCGCCGTGGCCGGCGGGATCCCCATTTTGAAAATGCTGCGGGAGGGTTCCAGCGCCAACACCATCGAATCCCTGTATGGGATTTTAAACGGCACCTGCAATTATATCCTCACCACCATGGCCAAAACAGGCGCATCGTTTGAGGATGTTTTGGAAGAGGCAAAACGCCTCGGCTATGCCGAAGCCGAGCCCTCTTTTGATATTGACGGCATTGATACGGCCCAAAAACTAGCCCTGCTCTCCAGCATGGCTTACGGCGTTATTCCCGATATAAACAACCTGTATATCGAGGGGATCCGCGGCCTATCCGCCGCCGATGTTGCCGCCGCCGAAGACATCGGATACGTCATTAAACTGATTGCCAAAGCCCGTTACCATCGCGGCATTTTGCATCAGGCCGTTTACCCTGCCCTGATCCCGAACCACATTCCCTTGGCCCACGTGGATGATGTGTTTAACGGGGTTTTGTTTAAGGGAGATTTTGTGGGCGAAATCATGGTCACCGGACGGGGCGCGGGCGGGGATCCCACGGCCTCTGCCATTATGGCCGATCTGATTGATTTGGCCAATCATCGGCATGTTTATCCCTTTAAGGTCTCTGTCAGGGATCTGATTCAGGCCCAACCCGAATCCATGGACACCTATACCTGCCGGTATTATGTCCGCTTTATGCTGCGGGATGTGGCGGGGGCGGTGTCTCATGTCGCGCGGATTTTGGCCGATCATGGTGTGTCCATCCGCAGCCTGAAACAGCCCGAGGCCGAGTATCACCAAGGCATCGTCCCCCTGATCTTAACCACCCACGAATGCCAAGAATCTGTTATTCAGAAAACCCTTTCTGACATTCGCGCTCTGGACATTTTGTGTGATGATCCCAAACTGCTGCGGGTTGAGCCCTTTTAATCATTCGGGGATTGTTCATGACGGATACAGAGTCCCCTGCCCCCCATTACCACGGCCACCGGCAACGCCTGCGCCAGCGTTTTCTGGACACCGATGGTCAGGGGATGGCGGATTATGAACTTTTGGAACTCCTGCTGTTCGGCGCCCTGCCTAGGTCGGATGTTAAACCGCTGGCCAAAGCCCTCATCGCCCATTTTGGCACCTTTGCGGATGTCATTCGGGCTAAACCTGAAGATTTTTCCGCCTTCAAAAGCATAGGCCCCGCCGCCCAAAGCGTCCTGCGGGCTGTCCACGTGGCATCCATCAAAGTTTTACAGCATGACATGAAAGAAACCCCCGTTTTGTCCCACTGGGACCATGTTGTGAATTATTGCCGCGCCGTGATGGGGCACAAAACCGAAGAAGAGTTTCGCCTGATTTTCCTAAACAACAAAAACCACGTCATTCGGGATGAAGTGCATCAACGCGGCACCGTCAACAGTGTGCCCATTTTCCCGCGCGAGGTTGTGAAGCGGGCCCTAGAACTCTCCGCCAGTGCCGTGATTATGGTTCATAATCACCCAGGGGGGGATCCCACCCCATCCCATGCCGATATCAAATATACCGAAGATATCAACCGCGCCCTGAAATCCGTTCATATTAAACTGCATGACCATATTATTGTCACCAAGGGCAGCCAGTTTACGTCATTTCGCCAGTTGGGTGGGGTTTTGTAAAGCACTCACCCAAAAACCATTTCGAATATGAAACAAAGCTACGCTTTGAGCAAATCCACCACCACCCCATCCAAACGCAGGCGGCCCTTTTCTGTCAAAAAGACCGTTTCTCCCCCTTCAGCCATCAGACCTTGGGCGCATAACCCCTGATAAGCCGCCAGATCAATATAACCCCCGTTTTGCAAATCCTGAAAAACGGAGCGGTTTAGGCCGTCCCGCAGGCGCAGCCCCATATACAAACGCTCCAGCGCCACCTCAGAGGAATTTAAGGGGGTGTTTTCCAAAATCCCCCTCCCTTGTTCAAAAACCGCATCTCGCCAAGATTTGGGATTTTTTATGCTGGCCAGCGCGTAGGTTTTCCCATCATGATGCATCCGGCCATGGCTTCCCGGGCCGATACCAAAATAACTGTTATAATGCCAATAATGCAGATTGTGCCGACATTCCTGACCCGAAACCGCAAAGCTGGAAATTTCATAGCCCACCAACCCCCTATCGGCACAAAGTTCATGTGTTATATGAAATAAATCTGCCAGCACACTGTTTTCTGGTAGTTTATAATCACCACGCTGAAATGGACGATAAAACCCTGTTTCCGGTTCAATGGTGAGTTGATAGAGCGAAAGGTGACGGGTGCCTAGGGATAAAGCGTCCTCAAGTCGCCCGTCCCATAGCGCCGGAGTATGATGGGGCAAACCATACATCAGATCTATCGAATAACGATCAAACACCGTGGCCACGGCATCTAGGGCTTGCCTCGCCGCTTGGGCGTTATGATCCCGCCCCAAAAACATCAATTCATCATCATCAAAAGATTGAACGCCCAGCGATATCCTGTTGATTCCTAAACTATAATAGCTTTTTAGTAATGCTTTGCTGATGTCGCGGGGATTGGCCTCCAGCGTCATTTCCACAGCATCCGCCCGCGCGGGAAACAGATCTTGAATGGCGGATAAAAGGGATTCCAAAACCGATAGCGGCATTTGGGATGGTGTTCCGCCCCCGAAAAAAACGGTATCTAAGCGATGCTGCGGATACTCGCTGACCAAGGTTTCCAGTGCGCGGATATAGGCCTTGGCCCAAAGGGCAGCCTCGTGAGCATGCCAGCCCACAGCATAGCTGTTATAATCGCAGTACGGGCATTTTTTGGCGCAAAAGGGCCAGTGAATGTACAAAGCCAGCGGCGGCAAACCCACTATAGGAAACTCCGCACATCCGTCAGGTGCCCTGTCAAAGCCGCAGAAGCGGCCATGATGGGACTCATGAGATGAGTGCGCCCTTCCCTGCCCTGCCGTCCCTCAAAATTCCGGTTTGAGGTGGAGGCGCAGCGCTCCTTAGGGCTCAACCGATCCGCATTCATGGCCAGACACATGGAACATCCTGGTTCCCGCCAGTCAAAGCCAGCGGCTTTGAAAATTTGATCCAATCCTTCGGTTTCCGCTTGCTCGCGCACCAGACCGGACCCAGGAACGATCATGGCCCGAAGTCCTGCTTTAACCTTTTTCCCCTGAACCAAACGGGCCACATCCCGCAAATCCTCAATCCGCGAATTGGTGCACGATCCAATAAACACCGTATCAACGGCAATATCGGTCAGGGCTTCCCCGCCCTTCAGACCCATATAGGCCAATGTTCTTTCCAGCGACTGACGGTGGGCGTCATCTCTGGCCTCATCCAGCGTGGGGACACGGCCTGTGATGGGCAAGGCATCCTCTGGACTGGTGCCCCACGTCACAAAAGGTTCGAGAGACGCGCCATCGATAACAACCTCTTTGTCAAAGGTCGCGCCCTCATCGGTTTTAAGTGTTTTCCAATAGGACACGGCCTGCTCCCACACGGCGCCCTTGGGGGCCAAAGGACGACCCCGCAGATAATCAAACGTCACCTCATCCGGCGCAATCATGCCGGCGCGGGCTCCGGCCTCGATGGACATGTTGCAGATGGTCATGCGGCCTTCCATCGACAGGGCTGTGATGGCATCCCCCGCATATTCAATGACATACCCCGTGCCCCCTGCTGTGCCGATTTTGGCAATAATGGCCAGAATAATATCCTTGGGACCCACACCAGCCTTCAACGATCCACTCATCGTCACGCGCATGGATTTTGCCGGACGCTGGATCAGGGTTTGCGTGGCCAGAACATGCTCAACCTCAGATGTGCCAATACCAAACGCCAGCGCCCCAAAGGCCCCATGGGTTGAGGTATGGGAATCCCCGCAAACAATGGTGGATCCTGGCAACGTCAACCCCTGTTCAGGGCCCACAACGTGCACAATCCCCTGACGCACGTCATCCAAGGGATAGTACATCACACCAAAATCATGACAATTTTTCTCCAGCGTATCCACCTGCAATCGGGATTCCGCATCAGCAATCCCCGCCGCGCGATTTTCTGTGGGAACATTGTGATCCGCCACAGCCAAGGTCATTTCAGGGTGGCGCACACGCCGTTTGGATTGCCGCAACCCCTCGAACGCTTGGGGGCTGGTCACCTCGTGAATCAAATGACGATCGATATACAGCAAACACGCATCCCCCGTGCGATCCACCAAGTGATCATCCCAAATTTTTTGAAACAGGGTTTTGGCTGTCATGATGTCTGAATCTTTCGTAGTGGTTTTTTAAGGGAGGGTTACTATATACAAAATATCCCCATAACTTCAAGAGAAAGGGGCACTTTTTTTACAATTACCCCCACCCTCAATCAAAACATCAGTGAATCTGTAAGCCGGGTTCTGTCTATGGCCGATGGCCACGAGACCGCTATTCCTCTGGGAAGGCCATCACTGTCCTCCTCGTGCGGGCTACCCGAACAACGGACCTGAAAGGGGGCCTTTGGGTCTGGTTATCCCGTGGTTGTTCCTATTTGCCCTTGCTCTCGGCGGGGTTTACCGTGCCTGCATGGGTTACCCCCGCAGCGGTGCGCTCTTACCGCACCGTTTCACCCTTACCTGTGCCCCCGCAAAGGGGCCATCGGCGGTTTGCTTTCTGTTGCACTGGCCGTCACATTGCTGTGCCCAGAATTTCTCTGGCGCCGTCCTTTCATAGAGCCCGGACTTTCCTCACCCCCCATAACCAATGCCAGAGAGGCGCAGCGGTCCGATTCACTGACTTAAAAGACCTATAGCAAAAAACCGAAACGATGGCATTAAAAAACACAGGGGAAGCAGCGTTTAAATCACCATCAGGGCGTGAAAAGGCAGGCCGAGCTTTTCACGGCCCCCCAAATCGGAAAGTTCCATAATCCCCGCCGCCATGGGGACATGGGCACCGCATTGACGCAGCAGTTTGATGCTGGCAGAAAGGGTGCCCCCCGTGGCCAAAATGTCATCCACGGCCACAACGGTGTCCCCCGCATTGACACGACCAGATTGAATTTCCAACGTGTCGGCACCATATTCCAAACTGTACGTGTAAGAAATGGTGCGCCCAGGCAAACGGCCACGTTTGCGAATCAGAATAAACCCACAACCCAGCTTGTACGCCAAGGGCGCGGCCAGCAAAAACCCGCGAGATTCTATACCGGCCAAGAATTGGGGACGGTGGGGGGCGATGGCCTCTGCCAAACTGTCGATGGTATAGGCCCAAGCCTGAGGATCCGCCAAAATCCCAGAAATGTCGTAAAAGGTCACGCCCCGTTTTGGAAAATTGGGAACCTCTGTTACATAATCACGGACGTTCAGCACCAAAGCCCCCTGTCTTTATATTGCGTTAGAGCATCATCCCCACACTAGGATTTTTTCTGCAGATCAATGCGATAGGTGAAATCACTACCGTTGGTGAGCACCAGACGCTGAAAGCCCAAGTGGTACAAAAGATCCAGCGTGTTGTAATCGCCGGCTTCTTTATGGCCCTGAATCAAGGGCAACAAACGGGCACTGGCGCCAAAACGGTTTAATCCGGCGCGGGCCTGATAGATGTTTTCCAGATATTTTTTCTGAGCCGCCACAGCCACCAAGGTCACATCATCCTGCCCTGCCGTGACAACATAATAACGGGGGGCGTAGCCATCTTTGCCCGTGGAAACGTTGATCAAATCCACATACAGGCGACGTTGTTTGGCGCTGGCCTGAGGGTTCACATCAAACTGGGCGTTATAAACATGGGTCACCGTGGGCTTGGGATAGGCGGCAACGCTGCTGAAATCCGTGGCAGAGGCGGTGACAGGCCCCGTTTGGGATGATCCTGATTGTGTGGTTTCACAGGCTGTTAAGGCCAAAGAGGAGGCCAAGACCCCCGACAAAAAAAGCGTTTTGGTCAAAGCAATACGAGCGTTCATAAAAAATCCCAAAATCCTGTTTGTTGCCAAAAAATCATCATCCAAGGGATATCATACTCTTTGACGGGCGCAAAAGGATATTTGTGATATGTTCAAAAGATACAGACTTTGGTAATGCTTTTTGTATAAACAAAAGAATCTGAAAAACACAAAAAGGGAGTTCTGTATGAAAATGGCCATGGGTGTAATTGGTGCGGGACAAATGGGCAGCGGGATTGCCCACGTGGCAGCGCTGAGCGGTTATGATCTGACCCTGCTGGATATTTCCGATGATGTTTTGCAAAAGGCCATAGACGGCATTGGCAAAAACATGGATCGTCAGGTTAAAAAGGGGCTGATTACGGAATCCCTGCGGGAGGAAGCGCTCTCGCGCATCACCACAACCACGGATTATGCTGCCTTTGTGGAATGCGATTTTGTGATTGAGGCCGCAACCGAGCGAGAAGACCTGAAAAAAAGCATTTTTGAACGTCTGGTGCCCAACCTGAATCCCGATGCGATTCTGGCCACCAACACGTCATCGCTATCCATCACACGCCTTGCCTCCGTCACCGACCGGCCGGAACGTTTTATCGGCATGCATTTCATGAACCCCGTGCCGGTGATGAAGCTGGTGGAAATCATTCGGGGGATTGCCACATCCGATGAGTGCTATGAAACCGTCCGCTTGATCGCCCAAAACATGGGAAAACAGGTGGCCCTATCCAAGGATTTTCCTGCCTTTATCGTCAATCGTGTCCTGCTGCCCATGATTAACGAGGCCATTTATGCCCTTCACGAAGGCGTCGGGGACATCACATCCATTGATCTGGCCATGAAACTGGGGGCCAATCACCCCATGGGGCCTTTTGAGCTGGCGGATTTTATCGGTCTGGACACCTGCTATGCCATTATGCACGTCCTGCACGAAGGGTTGGGCGATGGCAAATATCGTCCTTGTCCGTTGCTGGCCAAATATGTTGAGGCCGGATGGCTGGGCCGCAAAAAAGGCAAGGGCTTTTACGATTACAGTGGTGAAATTCCCATTCCCACACGATAGGGCCCTTTTAATCGCCCCAAAATAACCTTTTGGTTTTTTGTGGCTTATGCCTTAAATTGTGACCTGCTTAATGAACACCAAGGATAGAGGATAAGATGAACGCCATGGGTCGTGTTTTGATCATCGGTGCAGGCGCGGCGGGATCCGTTGTGGCCAAAAAATGCGCCATGAATCGGGATGTTTTTAAGAGCATTCATTTGGCCTCTCGCCGACTAGAAAGTTGTCTGGCTGTCCAGAAGGACTGTGCATCCCCCATCACCGTTTCTGAGGTTGATGGCGATGATACGGCGCAGGTTATTGCGCTGATTGAAAAACAAAAACCCGATTTGCTGATTAATATGGCTTTGCCCTATCAGGATTTAACCCTGATGGATGCCTGTTTGGCCACCGGCGTGCATTATATGGACACCGCCAATTATGAACCCCGCGAAGAGGCCAAGTTTGCCTATCACTGGCAATGGGCCTATCAGGAACGCTTTCAAGAAAAAGGGCTGATGGCCATTTTGGGCTGCGGCTTTGATCCGGGTGTCACCAACGTGTTTTGTGCCTACGCCCGCGATCATCTGTTTGATACCATTGAATGCATTGATATCATTGATTGCAATGATGGAAACCACGGCAAAGCCTTTGCCACCAATTTCAATCCGGAAATCAATCTGCGGGAAGTCACCCAGCGCGGGAAATACTGGAAAAACGGACAGTGGATCGAGGTTGATCCCGTCAGCATTGCCTGCATGATTGATTATCCTGAGGTCGGGCCCCGAAAATCCTATTTGATCTATCACGAAGAAGAAGAATCCTTGGTTCAAAACATCCCGGGCCTAAAACAAATTCGTTTCTGGATGACGTTTTCGGATAACTATATCAAACATATGGAGGTCCTGCAGAACGTGGGGCTAACCCGTATTGATCCGGTGATGTATAACGGTATGCCCATTGTGCCCATTCAGTTTTTAAAGCACCTGTTGCCGGCCCCGTCATCGTTGGCGGAAAATTATACGGGCAAAACCTCCATCGGGTGTGTCATTCAGGGGCGCAAGGACGGCAAGCCCAAAACCATTGTCATTTACAACATTTGCGACCATGCGGCCTCTTTCCGAGAGGTCAAAGCGCAGGCCGTTTCCTACACCACAGGGGTCCCCCCCGTTGTGGGGGCCATGATGCTGTTTTCTGGGCAATGGCAGGGCAAGGGAGTCTTTAACGTCGAACAATTGCCAGCGGAGCCCTTCTTAAAAGAGCTTGCCCGTCAGGGCCTGCCGTGGCACGTGCGGGACATTGAGGGGGCCCAACCTTTGGGGCTGTTGCCTTAATGCCCAACCAACCTTGGTATGCATCCATCACGACGCCTGCCTATGTTGCCGATGTATCGGCCCTCAGGCGCAATCTGGATCGCATCGCCCATGTAAAAGAAAAAACCGGCTGTCAGGTCTTGCTGGCCACCAAAGCCTTTGCCCGTGTGGATCTGTTTCCCCTGCTGGCAGAGGTTCTGGACGGCACAACGGCCAGCGGCCTTTACGAGGCCCGCTTGGGCCATGAAACCTTCGGCAAACAGGTCCACGTTTATGCGCCGGCCTTCAGAGATCAGGATATGCCGGACATCCTGCGCTACGCCGATCATATTTATTTTAATTCCCCCGCCCAGCTCAACCATTTTCGCCCCCACATCGGGGCGGGCAAACATATTGGCCTGCGGGTGAATCCGGGGTATAGCCTCAGCACCGTGGGGGGGGATCTTTACAATCCCTGCGCCCCCCATTCCCGTTTTGGAACGCCGGCGGATCAGCTGGGGGATGTCAACTGGGATGGTGTGGATATTTTTCATGTCCATGCCCTGTGTGAATCCCGTCATGATGGGTCCATGGGGTTAATTCAGCATGTTTCGGAAACCTTTGCCCCCTATCTGAAATTCGTCAAAACCGTCAATTTTGGGGGGGGGCATCTTTTAAACCATCCGGACTATGACCTTTCTGCCCTTATGGATGCCATCAACCGTTTTCAGGACAAGCACGATGTTTCGGTTCTTTTGGAGCCAGGGGGCGGGATTGTCTACAACGGCGGCTATCTGGTGGCCACTGTTTTGGATATTCATTATAATGGTGCGCCCATTGCCATATTGGATGCCTCTGCCAGTTGTCACCATCCGGATGTGATCGAGGCCGGCTATCGCGCCCCCGTCATCGGGGCTGGCTTGGAGGGGGAACATCCCTATGACTATATCCTAGCCGGCAACACCTGCATGACAGGGGATATTTTTGGCACGTACAGCTTTGCGGATCCTTTGAAAAAAGGGGATAAAATCCTGTTTACGGATGCTTTGCATTATACCTTTGTGAAAAGCACCGTGTTTAATGGCACCCCCCTACCTGATTTTGCTACCCTGCATGAAAATGGGGACTACGAGGTTGTTAAAACCTTTGGCTACGATGCCTTTCGTGGGCGGCTGTGACAGGCACCTTGAAATTTTGAGTCCGGATACCTATAGTTAAGGTCTATAGGGCATGATGCTTATGGGCTGCATCCCTTTGTCTTAGAGAAAGAATTTTATGCAAAATCTTTTTAAAAATATCGCCATCTGGGTTGTCATTGCGGTGGTTGTGTTTGCCATTTTTGGCAGTTTTCAAGAGTCCAGCGCCCCCAAAACCCCTGTGATGGATTATTCAGAGTTTACGCAGCTGCTCTCTCAGGGACAGATTGAACAGGTCACGGTTCAGGGCCAGCAAATTACCGCCGTGCGTCGTAATCAGGATCAGACCCCCTTTGTCACCTATAACCCGGGGGATTTTAAATTGATGGACCGGCTGGAGGAAGCCAAAGTCCGCGTCAGCGCCACGCCAGAGGAACAGGGGAAAACATCCCTATTGGGTATGATTATCGGGGCTCTGCCGTGGTTGATTTTTATTGGGATTTGGCTGTTTTTTTTGCGACAGATGCAGCAAAGCAGCGGCAAAGCCATGGGTTTTGGCAAATCCCGTGCCAAGATGCTGACAGAAAAAACCACCAAAATCACCTTTGAAGATGTCGCCGGCATTGATGAAGCCAAACAGGAATTAGAAGAAGTCGTCGATTTTTTAAAAGACCCCCAAAAATTCCAACGCTTGGGCGGAAAAATCCCCAAGGGGGTTTTGCTGGTGGGCCCCCCGGGCACAGGAAAAACCCTGTTGGCGCGGGCCATTGCGGGGGAGGCCGGTGTGCCGTTTTTCACCATATCCGGATCGGATTTTGTGGAAATGTTCGTGGGTGTGGGTGCCAGCCGCGTTCGGGATATGTTCGAGCAAGGCCGGAAAAATGCCCCCTGTATCATTTTCATTGACGAAATTGATGCCGTAGGCCGTCACCGCGGCGCAGGATTGGGCGGGGGAAATGATGAGCGCGAGCAAACCCTAAACCAGCTGTTGGTGGAAATGGATGGGTTCGAGGGCACCGAAGGCGTGATTTTGATTGCCGCCACCAACCGCCCTGATGTTTTGGATCCTGCCCTGCTGCGTCCGGGCCGTTTCGACCGCCAAGTCGTGGTCCCCAATCCCGATGTTATGGGGCGCGAGAAAATTTTGCGCGTTCATTTGAAAAAAGTCCCTCTGGCCGAGGGGGTTGAAGCCCGCATCATCGCCCGCGGCACCCCCGGATTTTCCGGTGCGGATTTGGCCAATTTGGTTAACGAAGCGGCCCTGCTGGCGGCCCGTAAAAACAAAACCACCGTGGGTATGCAGGAATTGGAAGAGGCCAAAGATAAAGTCATGATGGGCGCCGAGCGTCGCTCCATGGCCATGAGCGAGTCTGAAAAAAAACTCACTGCCTATCACGAGGCCGGTCATGCGGTGGTGGCCCTGCATTGCCCCCATTCCGACCCCATTCATAAGGCCACCATCATCCCGAGGGGACGGGCCCTTGGGATGGTCATGCGTCTGCCTGAGGGGGACCGTTACTCTATGCCCAAAGCCAAATTAGAGGATGATCTGGCCGTGGCCATGGGCGGGCGCATTGCCGAGGCCATGATTTTCGGCAAACAGATGGTCACCACAGGGGCCTCCGGCGATATTCAAATGGCCACCAACATCGCCCGCCGCATGGTCACGGAATGGGGGATGAGCAAAAAATTAGGCCCCCTTCACTACGGCGCCGACCAGCAAGAGGTCTTTTTGGGGCACTCTGTCACCCAAACCAAAAACATGTCCGATGCCACGGCAGAAATCGTGGATATGGAAATTCGGTTGATTGTGGATCGTGCCTATCAGCGGGCGGAAACCATTTTAACCGAACACGCGGATCAACTGGAACGTTTGGCGCAGGCCCTTTTGGAATATGAAACCCTCAGCGGGGAGGAAATCAAAACGCTTTTGGACGGGGGGGTCTTGGTGCGTGAAGAGGCCTCTGCCCAAAAAGCCCACAAGAAATCCACATCCAAAACATCTGTGCCCACATCGGAAAACGAGCCCAAAAAAACACGCGCTCCGTTAAAGCCAAAACCCGCGTAAGCGATTGTGACATCGTGGTGGCCAACCAAAGCCTTGCCCTTTGAAGGGGAGGTTGTTACAATCCCCTCCTTTCTTATCAGGGATGTTTTAGCGGGTATGCGTAAAAATAATTCATCAAAGGCCCAATCAAAGCCTAAGCCCAAAGTCAAACCATCAGGGGGGGCTGCCACTGTTGGTAAGGCTATCTCTGTAACTACAGGCCACGATGATGCCACCGGTGCCGATAAACATGCCCCCAAAAGGGTGGGCGTGGCGGATTTCTTTCGCCTGACCCGCTCAGAAATCGGGCGCATTACGTGGCCCACACGCAAAGAAACCACCATGACAACGGTGATGGTTTTCGTGATGGTGACGATTTTGTCTTTGTTCTTTTTTCTTGTGGACCAAATTTTATCTTATGGTATAAAGGTTCTCCTTGGCTGATCGTTGTTGCGATTCGGCCCTCTTTTTTATTGTTTAAATTATGTAGGATCCTATGACGACGCCCAAAACCACAACGCCCGCACCTAAGGGACGGTGGTATGTGATTCAGGTCCACTCGGGCTTTGAAAACAAAGTCGCTGAATCCATTCGCGAGCAGGCTTTGGAAAAGGGTCTGGACGGCGAAATTTTCGATGTTGTTGTCCCTGTGGAAGAGGGGCAAGACGTTAAAAAAGGCACAAAAGTCCACACAGAGCGGAAATTTTTCCCTGGCTATGTTCTGATTAACATGATCATGACCGATCCTGCTTGGCATATGATTATGGACAACAAGCGGGTGGTTAGTTTTTTAGGCGGGGGCGCCAAAAGCAAGCCCGTTCCCCTAAGCAAAGCAGAATCCGATCGCTTGCTGGGCCATATCCAAGCGGGCTTTAAAGAGGTTCGCCGCGGTGTCATTTTTGAAATTGGGGAGACGGTTCGGATCATTGATGGTCCCTTTGAAAACTTCTCCGCCACGGTTGAGGATTTGGAAGAATCCCGCCAAAAGCTCAAGGTCTCCGTGTCCATTTTTGGACGAAAAACCCCAGTGGAACTGGATTATAGCCAAGTTGAAAAAATTTAAATCAGGATGATGGATTATGGCCAAGAAAATTACAGGTTATATTAAACTGCAAATTCCTTCGGGAAAAGCCAACCCTGCCCCCCCTGTGGGTCCCGCCTTGGGTCAACGGGGTGTGAACATTATGGAATTTTGCAAGGCGTTTAACGCCGAAACGCAAAAACTGGAAGCGGGCATCCCCATTCCTGTGGTCATTACCGTTTATGCGGATCGTAGTTTTAGTTTTGTGACCAAAACGCCGCCTGTCAGTTATTTTTTGAAAAAAGAATCTGGTCTGCCCAAGGGTTCCTCAACCACTGGCCGTGGGTTTGTGGGAAAAATCAAGCGCAGCCAGATTTTGTCCATTGCGGATAAGAAAATGCAGGACCTGAACGCCCACGACCGCGAAGCCGCCGCCCGCATGATTGCCGGCTCCGCCGTTTCCATGGGCCTAGAAGTGATTGAAGATTAAAACATAAAGGGATTTTTATGGCAAAATTAGCAAAACGTGTGGCTGCCACTTTGCAGGCTGTTGACACCGCCAAGGTTTACGGTTTGGACGAAGCGTTGCAGATTCTGAAGGATAACAGCAAAGTCAAATTCGATGAAACCATCGAAATGGCCTTGATGCTGGGCGTGGATCCGCGCAAAGCCAATGAAAACATCCGCGGGATGATTACCCTGCCCCACGGAAAAGGGGGAAAACAGGCCCGTGTGGCCGTGTTTGCCCGTGGTGCCAAGGCTGAAGAGGCCAAAGCCGCCGGCGCCGATATCGTCGGTGCAGAAGATTTGGTTGAAATTATCCAAGGCGGCACCATCGATTTTGACGTGTGCATTGCCACGCCGGACATGATGGCTTTGGTGGGACGTCTGGGAAAAATTCTGGGAACCAAGGGCCTGATGCCCAACCCCAAACTGGGCACCGTGACCATGAATGTGACCCAAGCTGTTGCCGATGCCAAGGCCGGTCAGGTGGAATACCGCACGGAAAAAACAGGGATTGTCCATGCCCCGTTTGGGAAAGTCAGCTTTGATTTGGTGAAACTTCGTGAAAACTTTCAGGCCCTTTATGATGCCATTCAACGGGCCAAACCTGCCGACATGAAGGGCACGTACATTAAAAAAATGACCCTCTCTTCCACCATGGGTGTGGGCCTGACGGTGAAAGTTTAATTGTTCGGATCGTTTGCATGTTCAAAGGATCCCCGCATAATGCGGGGATTTTTTTTAAAGTATTTTTACTTTATTTTCGTGACTAAGGCTGAGAACACGACTGACACAGTGATGCCCCGTTGTTGCTGTAAAACAAAGGAAAACCACGCCATGAACATCCTCTTTGCTTTCGTGATCCTTGTTTTGAACAGTTCTTTGGCTTTGGCGGAAAATCACCCTGCTAAGGCTGCACCATCAGAATTTTTACCCACCATCCCCAACACAACAAAGCCTGAGGGGCCTGCCCCCAAGGGTATGGTCTGGATTCCGGGCGGTGAATTTTCCATGGGCGCGGCGCATCCCCACGGCATGGATCACAATGATGTGGGGATGCAGGCCACACACGATTCCCGCCCCATTCACCGCGCTTATGTGGATGGGTTTTGGATGGATACAACTGAGGTCACCAATGCGGATTTTGCCCGCTTTGTGAAGGCCACAGGCTATGTCACCTTGGCGGAAAAAGCCCCCAAGGCCGAAGATTTCCCAGGGGTTCCCCCTGAAAATTTGGTGGCGGGGTCTGTTGTTTTTTATGCACCCGAAAACGCTGTGCCCCTTAACGATCATCTGCAGTGGTGGCGTTATGGTCATGGGGCCAACTGGAAACACCCCACGGGGCCCGGGAGTTCCATCGTTGGAAAAGACAATGTTCCCGTTGTGCACGTGGCCTATCAGGATGCGCTGGCCTATGCAAAATGGGCAGGGAAACGCCTGCCCACCGAGGCCGAGTGGGAATTTGCCGCAAGGGGGGGGCTAACGGGTAAGCTGTATGCTTGGGGTGATGACTTTGCCCAACCCAAAAAACAATGGATGGCCAACACCCACCAGGGAAATTTTCCCAACAAAGACACCGCAACCGATGGTTTTCATGGATTGGCCCCCGTTGCGCAATTCCCCCCCAACGGCTATGGCCTGTATGATGTGGCGGGCAATGTTTGGGAATGGGTCAGCGATTGGTACACGCCGGATTATTATCAAACGCTTGTCACGGCAGGTGGAGTGGCCAAAAATCCGCAGGGGC
>JBILTX010000062.1:0-5658 GCA_044371315.1 Alphaproteobacteria bacterium
GCGCTCCAGAATCAGGTCATCATCATCGATTTGATAAATCAACACCCAATCGGGCTGAATGTGGCAATCTCGGTGGCCAATCCAATTTCCGGTTAGGGCATGATCACGATAACGTATGGGGAGGGGCTGCCTTTCGGACAACAGCGTCACCACATGCCTAAGCTTGGATAAATCCAGACCCCGTTTTTTGATACGCTTGATATCCCTCAAAAATCGAGGGGATTCATGAACGGATCTGACCTTCATCCTCAGAGGTCTTCCCAGCTTTTGAAAAGACTTTCTAAACTGGTATGATGGGTAAGGTTTCTTCTAAGATCCCCATCCTTCATAGCCTCTTGGGTCTCAGCATTGGGCACGAGCGCATACTTATGCTCTTCGCAGTCTTGCTCATGATGGATGTAATGGTCCATGGCGATGGCCATCACGTCCTCTGGCGGCAGGTTCAGGCCGCAGGATAGCCGCTGAATCTGGCCCCACACGTGATCGGAAACGGTGATTTGGTGTGTCATGATGAATCCTCTCTCTGCCTTTGATTATACTATCGTTTTGCTGAGGATGTGTAAAGACCAACGCCCATAACCACAGGGGGGGGGCTCTGTAAAACCGTTGCCCTAAAAATATGCCCCGAAAATATTTTTGACAACTATGGGCAAAATGGGCTACCAAAGGAGTCCCTGCGGAGGGGTGGCCGAGTGGTTAATGGCAGCTGACTGTAAATCAGCCCGCGTGAGCGTACGGGAGTTCGAATCTCTCCCCCTCCACCATACAATATGGTATTGATTGCCCCCAAAAGGGCCTTTTATATTTTTAAGTCATTAATTTATTTGCGTTTTTATGCAACCCTTAAAAAGCATTGACAATTGATTAAAATTTTATTATTATAGCCTATATTTATTGTTGTCACATAATTTTTTTGGGGTATACTTTATGAAAAAAGGATCCATTGCTATGTCCGTGTCCTCTTTAAAAGCGGCTTTGGTGGAGGGTCTGACCAAACCCCACACCATTATCAACGTTGATCGTCAGCTTTATGTTTATCGCAGTGTAACCCTAAGCCAAGATGTCGATTTGTTTTATGGGGCTTTGGGCCTGTGGCGCACACGTCCCAGCAGCCGGTTTGATTTGGGCCTAGAGGCCATGTATGACCCCGATCAAGGCAACACCATTTATTCCGTCAATCTGAACCAAGCCCTTTTGATTGGCAGCTATGAACACGAAGACACAGGCTCTTCCCATGCCAACGTTGTGAAAACCATGGTGGCCCGTACGCACTTGGATGATATCAATGATCGTCCTGAATCCATGATCATGCTGTTTCAGCACTTGGGGGAAGAATCCACCCGCCTGAAAGAAATTAACGAGGGCCGTGCCCACTTTGATATCATGTGTGACGAAGTGGCCTCTTATTTTGCCAGTTATCCCTTTACCGTAATGGTGGGGACGTTTGTGTCCCAAAAACTCTCCCGCACCATGTACGAAACCCAGCGCCGCCGGCTGGATGATATGATGCACCGGGGGTATAAACGCTTTGTGCCGGCGGGGGTTTGAAAGTTTGATTTTTTAAAAAAGTCGTATAAAATTTGTGTTCTTACGGTGACTCATACAAAACTAAGAAGAGATATATACGACCCTATGAAACTGCAAACCTATCTTTCGTTTGATGCTATCCAAAATCCAGATCATTTAACAACCCTATGCCAACAGGCAAGGGAGACTTTTGACCTTTTGAAACCGTTATTTAATGATTACGACAATCTAAAACTTATGTTTCACCCGCAACTCAATGAACATCATATGCGACACGCAAGGGATCACACATGGCTTCTTAAAGATTTGCTTTTTGTATCCGATTCGTACCTTGAAATGTTGCCTACTGTGTATGATATTGCTCTTTTAAAGGCGGTTGATAATCGACTATACTATTTTAAGGATAGATCATTATTAGAGGGCTTAAGAGAACCAAAAAATGAAGTTTTATTTTTTTTAATCAATGCCAGTGAGATCTTGTCTCTTCATGTACAACAAGGGAGAACAGAATATTGCGAGACAATAGCAACAGACGTAACACATAAAAATATCCAATTGATGATCGAAATAGGATATACCCTTGAAGAAGCCAGCACAGTGCTGGGAAGCACGTCACCCCATAAAGATATCCTTTTGAGCGACGAATTTGATGTTATCAATCGCACCGCTGCCGGACTTTTAGAAACTACAGAAAAAGGAATTTTATGTATCCCTAACATACGTGTTAGGATGGATACAACGAACATTAACGCGGATCAAAGATGTGATTTTGATAACGATCTTGCTCAGTATGAAAAACCTATTGAGACACCAAATTTTGCAATACCCGATCCGAATGATGATAATTTACTTAGGGCGCAGATTAATAAATTCTTACCGACTCGGGAATTGCTCAAAAAAGCGTTTTGGGAAAGATATGAGAAGGCTCACTGCCTGATGCCATAGAAAATTTTTCCCCAAGAATTTTCTTTTTTTGGTCAACTGTTCAAAGATTCTAAAAACGTCACAGCGACAACTCCTTGGCCAACGCATCAAACGCCACCCACTGATCCAGCAAACGGGGCATGTCCGCCAGCTTGACCATATTGGGGCCATCGCTGGGGGCGGTGTCGGGGTTTTCGTGGGTTTCAACGAACAGGCCGGCGACGCCCACACTCAGGGCGGCGCGGGCCAGAACGGGGACAAATTGACGCTGTCCGCCGGAGGTTTCCCCCTGCCCCCCAGGCTGTTGCACAGAATGGGTGGCATCAAAAATCACGGGATACCCCGTCTGCGCCATGATGGGCAGGGCCCGCATGTCGGAAATTAAGGTGTTATAGCCAAAACTGACCCCCCGTTCACACAGCATGATTTGGGTGTGGCCAAAGGATTCGCATTTCTTGGCCACTTGGGCCATGTCCCATGGGGCGAGGAATTGGCCCTTTTTGATGTTCAAGGGTTTTTTTGTGGCACAGGCGGCCTGCAGCAGGTCCGTCTGACGACACAAAAACGCCGGAATTTGCAGAACATCCACCACACTGGCGACCTCGGCGCAGTGGTCTGGCAAATGCACATCGGTGATGATGGGCAAATTCATTTTGGCTTTCAGCGTTTCCAAAATAGGCAGGCCCTTATCCAGTCCTAAGCCTCTGGGGCTGCCAGCACTGGTGCGGTTGGCTTTGTCAAAGGACGTTTTGTAAATCAGGGGAATGTTCCGCTGGGCGCAGAGCTCTTTTAACGTTCCGGCCACCATCTGGGCATGATCCAAACTTTCCAGCGCACAGGGCCCCGCAATCAGGGCAAAGGGACGGGTGTTGCTGATGGGAATGTCACCCACGGTGACGGTTTTAACGTTGGTCATCATAACGAAGCATCCTCGATTTTTACACTGACAGTCAGAGTTTCTTTCCCGCCCCCTTTAAAAATGGTGCCAGATGTGGGGGTAGCGTCCAAATAATTGCGGCCGCAGGCCACGCGAATGTGGTCCTGACCCGCCATACAGCCGTTGGTGGGATCAAAACCCCGCCATCCAACATAGGGCAGATAAACCTCCGCCCAAGCATGGGAAGCCTCGGACTGGATGGTGTTTTCGTAATTCACCCCCGTATAAATATACCCCATGCGATACCGCGCCGGGATGCTGAGCAATCGGGCCAGACAAATGAACAGATTGGCAAAATCCTGACACACGCCCTTGCGCGTTGTGTAAACGTCAAAGGGGGTGGTGCTCAGCGATGTTGTGCCCTGAACATACTCATAATCCCTGTAAATGCTCAGGTTAATATCCTTTAACACGTGCATCAGGTTGCCGTCGTTGCGTTCCACAAAGCTCATGGCATAGGCCGTCAGTTCGTCCAGCTGGGTTTCGGGCAATTCTTGGGGCAACAGATACGGCATCATCATTTGCCGCTGCCAAGGCATCCACACCAAAGGAATCTGGGTCTGGCGCCGTGACAGGGTATGATCATCGGGCGGGGATGCGTAAATTTTCACCTGACTTTGGCTTTCGATGGTTAAGGTGCTATAGGGTTTGTTGATGCTGTAATACAGGGACGCATTGCCAAAAACATCCTCGTAACGGATTTCTTCCCCGTCCACGTTGGCGATGAATTTGGCGGTGACGACTTCTTGGAAGGAATCCTCCACAGGGTGCAAACGAAAAACGTGGGTGCTGTGCTGTACGGGCTCTTCATAGCGATAGGTGGTGGTATGATTTAAATCATAGGCCCGATAGGACAGGGGTTTGCCCTCGCTGGTTGTTGTGATGGCCCGAACGTTCAAAATGGATTCATGGCCCGTTAATGTCAAATTCTGAAACTGGGGAACCTGAAGGGGGTAAGAAGGGATCAAGGGGGATATAACCTGATTATCAGGACAAGAATCCCATACCAACATCCCGCGACGGACAATAATCATTTGCCCTGGCTGCATGGCGGTCCATTCCCCTTGGGCAAAGGGAATGGTGCTGACAATCAGGGCCGTGCGATAGGTATCGCGGGGGTCCGGAAACGACAACGCCGCCACATCCGAATCAAACCGCAGCGCATCCAAAGGGGGCCGCGTGCGGGTATAATGCATACCACGGGTGGACCCCCGACCATGAAAACACACCAGACTGACCCCATCGGTGATCATCATATCCGCCTCGCCCAAGGGGTCAAACTTGGCAAACCAACCCAAAATCAATTCAGGGGGGCAATCGGACAATTTTCGCGCCTTTTGATCCGGCACATCCCCCGCGCAGGTGGATCGTGTTTCAAACAACCAATTTAAAAACAAACAAAAGGCCAGTTCTGAATCGGTTTTTCCCACGGGCTCCAAAAAACGGGATTTGTTGGTTTGCAGGGCCGCCAGAGCGTCTTTGTCAAGATTGCCTTTATGCATGAACAGCCAGTCTTTTCCGGCAAAACTGCGGGAAAACGGCTGGGTTTCGTGATGGGTGTACCCCTTGGCCGCCCCGCGCACCTTGCCCAAAAACACCGTAGAGCGAAAGGTGGACCAGTCCGACATGGTGTCCATCAAAATGTTGGTGTTGCGGGCCAGCGGGTCCTTCATCACCAAAGCCGCCTGATGATCGTTGGGATACCAACTGAATCCCCAGCCATAGGGGTGGGTTCCCTGCTGATTGTCAGGGATTTTTAACTCTATGGACGGGGAACTCAGCCCGTCCGTGCTGATGGCCAGCAAATCACTCATGGGGGGGTCCTTGGATGAAGGGTATCTTCAATAGCGTTAGCCCATCCTATCAAAAGCAAAGGGATCACGTCAATGAAAGGGGCGGCGTGTCCAGGGCTGTTCATTTCTGAACAGGTGATTGGAAAGAACGGGGCGGGGTGGGGCTGTTTTCTTTCTGTGTCAAGGGGCGGGGCGGAAAAAATACCGCAAGGTGAAGCCTCGGCAGAGGCTGAACCGAGGATGATTTTTTCCGAACCGGCGTAGCGAACCCCTTGACACAGAAAGAAAAATGCGTGGGCGGGAGCCACGTTCTGAGCGTTAGGAAAAGGCTCCCACCCAGCAGATTTCTGGGGGACATCAAGGGGTACGCTTCGCCTCGCACAAAAAAAGCCGCCCCTGCGGGGCTTGACCTACGGTCACTTTTTTTGCGTCTCGCCCCTTGACATCCCCCAGAAACCTGCTGCCCCGCCCCGCCTT
>JBILTX010000063.1:0-5565 GCA_044371315.1 Alphaproteobacteria bacterium
GCCGGTGCGAAAAAATCATCCTCCCTCAGCCCGCTGCGCGGTCTTCAGTCCGGTATTTTTCCGCCCCGCCCCTTGATGCCAAAAGACAACTGTCCCGCCCCGCCGCGTTTCTATGTCTTAATCGGTGCAGTGCCGGTCTGCCATGGGTGGTGGGGCTGTGCTATGGCCGACGATCCCCCGTAAATTGGGGCCCGAAAAATCTGATCCCACGCCACAGGGATTTGAATGCCGATAATATAGGGCTCTGGCCGAAACGACGTCAGAACATGGCGAATGTCCAAACGATTCCAAAACGGCGTGCCATCTTTTTTGTAATTCAAAACATCAATGCGCAGATTGATGTGGTTCTTAACGGCGTGATGAATGACGGAAACCGTGTCTTTGTTGGTTTTTTCACCCTGAAGAAACCGGCAATTTCTCCCCATAACCTCCTCAATCGTGTATCCCGTGTGATCCAAAAAGAGGGGGTTGGCATACACCAACGGACAATCCGGCAACAAAGGATCCCCCACAACAAAGGCATGAAACGGCTTGGTATAGGGCAAAAGGTCCTGAAGAACATCAGGATTGAGCAAGGAAGACACGGGAACGCTCGGCAAAATCAAAAAGGATCAATTTAATGCATATTGTATCACTCTATCGCCGCAAAAACAAACACAATCACACGCAGATGATCCTTTTTCAGGACAAAAACAAACGGCTATAGGCCCCGTACCCTTGGGCCTCTAAATGCGCCTTGGGCACAAAGCGCAGCGCGGCGGAATTGATACAATACCGATTCCCCCCGTCGGGTCCATCGGGAAACACGTGTCCCAAATGGGCATCAGAGGTCACGGATCGCACCTCAGTGCGCCGCATCCCATGGGTGGTATCGGTTTTTTCGACAATGGCCTCAGGATCCACAGGCTGCGTAAAACTGGGCCACCCTGTGCCGGAATCGAATTTGTGGATCGATGCAAAAAGAACCTCCCCCGAAATCACATCCACATACAGCCCCTCTTCCTTATGATTCCAATACGGATTCTGAAACGGGGGCTCCGTCCCATTTTCCCGCGTGACATAATGCTGAAGGGGGGTGAGGGTCATAGAGGGAGAGTATGGCGGAATTTCCCGTTTTTTCAAAATAAAATTTTTTCATACAGGCCTGAATAAGTCTAGGGGATTGATTATGGATGCTGATTTCAACGCATCGTCTCGTGGATTTCTGGTGTCGTCCCTTTCATATCGTGACCAAACATGGGACAAAAAACTCTACCCCTGCCTTCTTTGCCGCTCCATGGCTGCCTGCACAAACGACACAAACAGGGGGTGGGGGTTGTGGGGGGTAGATTTTAATTCGGGGTGGAATTGCACGCCTACGAACCACGGGTGATCTTTCAGTTCGATAATTTCTGGCAACGTGCCATCGGGGGAATCGCCGGAAATGATCAGTCCCTTGTCCGCCAGCAAAGATTCGTAGGATCGGTTCATTTCATAGCGGTGGCGGTGGCGCTCTGAGATCATGGTGGCGCCATAAATGCGGGCGGCCAAGGTGTCGGGGTGCAAACGGCAGGGATAGGCCCCAAGGCGCATGGTGCCGCCTTTGTGGTCGTCCTCTGTGCGCTGCTCGCGGCCTTCGCCCCGCTGCCAACCGGTCATCAGGTCGATGATGGGATCTTTGCACGCGCCAAACTCTGTGGAACTGGCCCCGCCAAGGCCGCAGACAGTCTGCGCAAATTCAATGGCCGCCATTTGCATCCCAAAACAAATCCCCAAAAAGGGAACGTTATGGTTACGGGCGTGGGTGATGGCGGCCATTTTGCCGCGGGTGCCGCGCTCTCCAAAGCCGCCTGGGACCAAAATGGCATCGCAGGGGGATAAATCGGCCACACCATCCCGCACCTGATCCGCGGACAGCCACGCAATGTTGGTTTTCACACCGCAGTGCAGGCCCGCGTGATCGATGGCCTCAATCAGGGATTTATAGGAATCGTGCAGGGATGTGTATTTGCCCACAATCCCCACCGTCACCTGCCCATGCTGCTGCTGGCGCAAGGTGTGCAGGCGGTGCCACGGGGACAGGTCGGTGTCTTTTTTGGGGGTTAGGTGGAAAAATTCCAAAATGCGCTGATCCATGGCCTCGGCATGTAACGCTGCGGGCACGTCGTAAATGGAGGGCACATCATAGCCCGCAATCACATGGGACGGCCGCATATTACAAAAACGGGCAATTTTCGCCCGCGCCTCTGGCGGGATGGGGTGTTCACAGCGGCACACCAGAAAATCCGGCTGGATTCCGACGCTGAGCATTTCCTTCACCGAATGCTGCGTGGGTTTGGTTTTCAGCTCCCCCGCGCTGGCAATATAGGGCAGAAGGGTTAGGTGGATAAAGGCCGTATGGGACATGCCGTGATCGTTGCGCAGTTGGCGGATGGCCTCTAGGAATGGCAGCCCCTCAATATCCCCCACGGTGCCGCCGATTTCACACAACACAAAATCGCAATCGTCGGTGTTGCTGAGGATAAATTCCTTAATGGCATCCGTAACGTGGGGGATAACCTGAATGGTGGCCCCCAGATAATCCCCGCGACGTTCGCGGGCGATGACTTCGGAATAAATTTTGCCGGTGGTGATGTTATCGCCGCGTTTGGCCGTAACACCGGTAAAGCGTTCATAGTGGCCAAGGTCCAGATCGGTTTCGGCGCCGTCGTCGGTGACAAAGACCTCCCCATGCTGATAGGGACTCATGGTCCCAGGGTCCACGTTCAGATAGGGATCCAGTTTCCGCAGGCGCACGGCATACCCCCGTGCCTGCAGCAACGCGCCCAAAGAGGCCGACACAATGCCCTTACCCAACGAGGACACAACACCCCCAGTCACAAAAAGGAATTTCTGGCGCATCTATGGGGCCGATGATGGAGAGGATTTGGGTTCAGAGGCATCCGGCGCAGGCTTCGCCTTGGATTCTGGCGTGGGCTCTGGCTTAGCTTCAGATGGGGCCGGCTGCGCGGGGGCGGCGGGGGTTTCCAAATCCAAGTTCAGGGGTTTTGCCGGAGCAGGGGACGACGGGGCCACTGGATTGGCGGGGGCAGGCGTGCCCTCCATGGGCAGGGTTGTGGCCTTGACGGCCTCGGAGAGAGCCTGAGTCGGATCGTTCTTCTGCCCCTTTGACACATATGCCAAAAGCAAGCTAAGCCCGATAAAAATAACCGCCAGCCATGTTGTGAGTTTGGCCAAAGGGTTGCTGCTGGCCCGCGGGGTCGTCATGCGGGACGGGTTGCTTTGTCCCGCCAGCCCGCCTAATGCCCCCGTATTGCGCTTTTGCATCAAAACCACCACAATCAGGGCCAAGGTGACAAGGGCATGCAGAGTGATTAAAACAGTCATGAAACGAAATCTCTATGAAAAAAACGCCCCCATCATAGCAGGTGATTTACAGAATTCAAGGATCAGACAGACGTAGCTGGGGATGTTCATGTCTCCCTGGAACTTATGCCAAAGAGTTTGTCATTGCGAGCGCAGCGAAGCAATCCAGAAATGCCGCCAATGAAAAGACTGGATTGCCACGCCTCCTGCGGAGGCTCGCAACGACGGTGTAGAAAAATTTTAGGGAGAAATGAACAGCCCTGCAGACGTATCTGGGGATGCGGTCCACACAATCCTTTGGCCATCCCCCAATGCGCGGGCGATGGCGGCATCGTCTGATGTGGGGGATAGGGATATTTCCGGCGGCAGGGCATGGTGCAGCACCGCATGGCGCACCAAGGGATCCAAATAAAAACTAAAGCCCACCCCGTGCAGGCCGTGACTGGTGTAAATGCCGCCGCGGCCAATGTCTTGGCCCAGGGCAAAAAGATGAAACCCAATGCCCTGATGATACGACAAATACCGTCCATCCACCCAATCAATGCTAACACGCACATCCGGACACAGGGCCCCGATACGATCCCGCAAGGCCAGAACCTGCCGAATGTCATCATCCAGCGATTGTGGATACATGCCCACCAGACCCTCGGCTTTGGGGCCTGTGTATTGCAGCAGGGGCTCAATCAAGGCTGCCCCTTCGGGGGTTAAGCCCTCTGGTTTTTGTTTCACAGCCACAGCGCGGCGCTGATCGGGGGACAATCCCGCCAGATCCATAATACGACTGGCCAAACCGGCATCACTGAGATCCAGCACACACGGCCCCACCGATAACGTGCGCATCAACCAGAACAACAGGCGCAAAATTTCCAACAGGCCCTGATGGGCCACCGTGTCCTTGTCTGCGTAAAATTCGGCCCCCACTTGGGTGGATTGACGCTCGGGCTTCATTTGGGATGCCCGCATCCGAAACACCTGTCCCACATACCCCAAACGCACGGGGGGGGCCTGATTGGCATAGTGCTGTTTGGCGATGCGGGCAATCTGGGGCGTGATGTCGGACCGCAAAACTAGGGGGGCATCACTGCTGGGATCATGGACGCGAAAACGGCTTTCTGCCTTTTGGGACAGGGTTTTGTCCTCTTGCTCCAGCGGGGTGGGTTCCACCAGATCATAGCCAAACCCGTACATGGCCTGAAGGCAAGTTTGCTTGAGCCGGTTTAGCCAATAGGCTTCCGCGCCGATGCTGTCGTGAAGGCCGATGGGCAGCAAAGGGGTCATGATTTCTTTTCCCTGATGAGCAAAATGGCGTTGCGCTCTTGATCCATAAAGCCCAAGGCCATAAGGCGATTGTCATCATCCGTCAAAACCGTCAAGCCACTGGCCACCGGGACAGAAAACGTTTGCTGACGCAACACACGCAGTCCTTGTGCACTGTAATTAAAAAAAGCCAGATTTTTCAGGTCGTTGCGGAAAGAAATCACTTCGTTGCCCACCTCGCCATCGGCGTTGCTAAAAACCGTCAGGGGGCGCAGGGTTGTGCCCGGAATCACACTGGAAAATCCGTAAAATTTTGCCAAAACCTTTGGTTTTCCCTCAATCATTTGATGAAAGGTCAAATAGGAATTGCCCCCAGGATCCTGCAATGTCACCAGCGCGGGGGGATTTTGGGTATCATCCACCCCCACAAAATCCATCAGGCCGGTATGTCTGACCTCTGGCATTGTCACAACGCGGGCCAGCCGATCCTGAATTTTAAAAAACAAAGACAGAGCGGAGGTATTGTCTTGCTTCAGGGTGATCACAGCAATCTCTTTAACGCCGTCGGTTTTGTTTACATCGATGATTTGGGCGGTGCCCGAAACAAAAACCTCTGTGCTGGGCAGGGTATAGGGTTGAGACGCCCCCGCGGTATCCTGAACACTCAGGCTTTGGGCCCCCACCGATTCGCCCATGATGTGTAGTGGCACCCCTTGGACCACGCCCCCAAAGGTGAGGGTGTCTTGCGTGTCTTGGCCGATCACTTGCCCCTGCGCCGGCTCCACGATCACCTGGGCAAAGGAGGGCGTCAGGCGGTACAAACGACCCTTTTCATCCTGTCCTGCAATTTCTGATGTGTCCTGAAATTTGGCAAGCACCAAATGATCAAAGGTGCTGCCGGCCTCCACCATAGAGAGCTGAAAATTGACGGCTCCCACATTGACAGGGGCGGCGGCGGCGGGG
>JBILTX010000024.1:0-18121 GCA_044371315.1 Alphaproteobacteria bacterium
AAGCCAAATTTTTTCAGATAGGATCGATTCACAACCACACCATCATTCATGGCCCACATCCAATCATCAAAACGAATGCGATACGTACTGCCGTCCACATCCAAATCCATCACATAATTCCAGCGCACGGCACTGCCCAAGGTTTCCCCTTTGGCGGTGCCCAAAATGTCCGATGCGGTGCCTTCATACTGGCCATCCGCGATTTTTTTAATGTGCCAAATGCGTTGTTGTGTTTTTTGGGTATCATAATACACAAAATCCTCGGTCAGGGTGCCTTCATCCCCTTCCCATTTTCCAACCATGGTGACATCAAAACGGCTGACCACGCGGCCACGCCAGTCTTGGATAATACCCCACCCCTTGATGGGGCCGTTAAAATAGGTTTTGATGTCAGCTTGGGGCTTGGTGTCTTTGTAAGTATCCATAGAATGTCCTGCGCATCCACCAAACATAACCAAAATCCCCATCAGGCTTAATAATTTTGTGACTTTCATACTGTCCTCTTAGACGTTCTGATAAAAAAACCATACAGAAACCCTGCTGCAATCAGCTTCAAAAGACAAGGAATAAACGCATAGCCTAAGGACAGGGCCCCGAGAGCCTCAGGGGTATTGACCGCTTGGGGTTTAAAGCCCGCGGCATCCAGCAGCGGCAGGGCCACGACGGAGGCCAAGGCCAAGCTGGCCTTTGTCATAAAGGCCAAACAGGCATAATGAATCCCTGAAAACCGATGGTTTTGATAATGATGAATGTCATCGGATAACAACGAAGGAGGCAACGTCAAATCCGCCCCCAGCGCCATCCCCGAAACCACGCAAACCATGGCATATGGCCAAACATCACCCGCCCCCAAGAAAAATGCCCCCACAAACCCAAAAACCGCCAGAATTTTTGAAAAAAACCACGCCCGATGTTTGCCATAGCGCACACTGATTTTTTTCCACAGCGGCATGCCCAAGGCGCCGGATAAAAAATACAGCAGCAGAAACGGCCCCGTTAAATCCTCCGCCCCCAAAAGATCCCGCACATAAAAAATCACCAAGACGGCGGGAATGCTAGAGGCCAGCATGCTAACCCCATACACAAAAAATAACCGCAGACTGGCCACAGGCAACGCGCGTAGCCCAAGGAAGATCGATCCATGCTCAGGGGTATCTTTGGTCTGTTGTTCAGTTTGCTGCCTTGCGCGGCGCAGGGTCGGCGCAACGGTTAAAAACGCCGCCAGCCCCATCACCATAAACAAAGCCAAAATCCCTGAATACCAAAGAAAAACTTGCTCTTTGGGGACAATTTTTGACAAAAGCGTGGGCAACGACACCGCAATGACCAAACCGATCAGGCCAAAAGCCTCCCGCGCCCCCGCAATGCGGGTTTGATCATTCGGATCACGGGTCCACAGCGTGGCCTGCGCCCCCAAGGTAATGCCCAAAAGGCTATGAGCCGTCACCGCACAAAAAGTACACAGAAAAAACCAGACAGGCGCCGCAATCAAAACAACATTAAAAAGCCCCGCCAGAGCAAGGCACAAAACCATTGCCCCCAAAATCATAAAAAGGGCAAAGCGATCCTGACGACGATCAATCAACCACCCCATCAGAGGATCTTGGAGCGCATCGATCAAACGAAGAGACAGCAATAAAGCCCCAAGCAAGGTTAAAGACACACCATGCTGTGTTGCATAAAAATCAGGGGCCAAGACATACAGGGGAAAGCCCGCAAAGGCCATGGGCAAAGCCATCAGTCCATAAAGCCAAAGGGATTGTGATGAAATGGCCACAGAGCGCATCACAACCCCAACAGAGCTTGACGCAAGTCAGGCTCTGACGTGGTTTCGGCCAACCAAATCCCAAAAAACAATTGGGCAAAATCCCTGCCTGCGATGGTGCCGATGGGGGTTTCTCCATCGTAAAAAGAAGTTCCCTGTTCGGGGCTGTACACAGCGGAAAGCACAGACCCTTTTTTGACGTCAGGAAAAATGGCCTGCATTTGCTTTTGCCACTCGGCCAGTGTGGCGATTTCATTAAATCCCTGTTTTTTTATTTCTTCGATGGATCGCCGGGCAATATCTGCACCTTTTAAATCGCGGTAATATTCTAGGGACAAGGCAAACGGTCCCTTAGGGTCCCACTGACCTTGCGGGGCATAAAGGGTGGCCTGATACACATCCCAAAATGCGAACGAAAGAATCCCTTGGCCGACCGTTTTCCCCTGAGGGACGCGCTGTTGGATAAAAGAGGAGGCCGAGGCCACCAAAGACCCCATCATCAAAAACAAGAGCAAAAATCCAAAAAACCTAAGCATGACGCAGCTCCCACTGCACAACATCGGTGCGGCCATTGCGAAACGCCGCAATACAGCATGTCAAATAAAACCGCCACAGGCGAATGAATTTATCATCAAAACCCATGGCCTTGATGTCTTTAATTTTGTTTTCAAAATTCGTTAGCCAGTGGTTTAACGTCACGGCGTAATCTTGGCCAAACGAAAAGGCATCCGTGATTTTCAGGCCTGCTTTTTCTGTTTCTTCCTGAAAACGACGCGGCGAAGGCAACATCCCCCCAGGAAAAATAAAAGTCCGAATGGCATCGCCCCCCTGACGATAACGATGAAAAAAAGCATCCGCAACGGTGATGCTTTGAATCACCGCTTTTCCTTTTTCTGCCAACAATTCCTTGATTTTTGAAAAATAAACAGGCCAAAAGGCTTCCCCCACGGCCTCGAACATTTCAATAGACACGATGTGTTGATAACGGTCTTTTTGGTGCCTGTAATCCTCTAGGGCGATATGGGCGTTGTTTCCTAAACGTTGAATGGCAAAGGCTTGTTGGGCAGGGGAAAGCGTCAGACCCTTAATGGCGTAATCCCCCCGTGTTAGGGCGCGTTCTACAAAGCCCCCCCATCCGCAGCCAATTTCCAAAACACTGCCCGACGGGTCCAAGCGATCCAGAATACGGTCATATTTATTGGTTTGGGCCTGCTCTAAAGATTCTTCTTGGTGCCGAAACAGTGCCGAAGAATAGGTCATGCTGGGATCCAGCCACAGGGCATAAAAATCATTGCCCAAATCATAATGGGCCTGAATGTTTTTGGAACTGCCGCGCAGGGTATTGCGATTCAGCAAATACCCCATGCGGGATGCCAAGCGCCCCCAGATATTGCCAAAAATATAACGGGCTAGGGCATCTTGGTTTTGCAATCCAAACAGGAAAAAAGCGCTGGTGTCCGGCGAATCCCAACGTCCATCGCGATAGGTTTCCGCCAGCCCTATATCCCCCCGCTGGATCATACAGCGGGCCACATTCCAGTCATGCAGCACAAGATGCGCCTGCGCCCCCGACTGCTGTCCCACAAAATCATGCCGTTGACCATCGGGGGTTTCTACGGTGATAGAACCGTAATCAATACGGCTGAGGGCACGCAGAAAGGATTGTGTGATATAACGATCGAGCATCATAAAGGTCTGACAGTTTAAAAGAGGTTTGAGAATCTTTCGGTATTTTTTATATCATATTTTCAAAAAGAAAAAATTCTAAAATCAGTCTTAAGAATTCCCTTCATCCCCCCCATCCCCGCACCAATTTCACCTTATAGGGCCATTGCAAAACAATCGTCTGGTTTTTCCCCACGACGCGAAAAAAGAGGGTTGTTTTTCCCCGTTGCAGGGCTTGGGCGCCCTGATACCATCGGGATAAATCCTCGGTCCGATTGATGGTCACGGTCATTTCCTCATGGTGGGACAGGGTCCGCTCCTCTAAACTGGCCACATCCCGAACAATCATACGATAACCGTTATCATCATGGCTAAGGGTGGCGCGGATAAGCAGGGGGGCCCCCTCTTCAATCAAAGGCCGCGCTGCATCAAGGGCCTCTGAAAAACACGTCACCTCAAAAGATCCCGTCCAGTCCGAAGCCTGTAAAAACGCATATCGATTCCCCTTGGCAGAGCGTTTTTCTTTTTTTGCCGTAATCACCGCCGCCAATGTCAATTCACGATCACCGCCCGCTGCGACCAAATCCGCAATCTGGGCCGCCGTGGTGATGTTCAGCTTATCGGCAAAGGACGCGTAACGATCCAAGGGGTGCCCCGAAACATAACACCCTAGGGCTTGGTATTCATGCTGCAACAGATCCGCCTGCCGCCACCGCGGGCCGGATTGATCCAATTTGGGGGTGGCCGCAGGCAAATCCAAGCCCCCCAGCAGCGTCATTTGGGCCCCTTCCCTGCCCTGATCTTGGGCATAATCAATCAGCAATGGCACATTATGATACATAATATCCCGCGCAATCCCAAAACCATCCAGCGCCCCCGAAGCCACAAGGTTTTCAAGAAAGCGTTTGTTGATCTGCCCCGTCATGCGCTTTAAAAAGTCAAAAATTGTTTTGAACGGCCCTTGTTCTTCCCTGTTTTTCACCACAAAGGCCGCGAATCCCTCTCCTACGCCCTTAATAGCGGCCAAGGCGTAACGGATACGGGTGGACAGAGCTTGGCCCTCTCCTGCCTCCACCTGAAACAACACCCCAGAATGCTGCACATCCGGCGGCAAAATCGTTAAGCCAGAGGCCACAACGTCCTGTTTAAACAGGGCGAGTTTATCAGTGTTGCTCAGTTCGTAACTCATGGTGGCGGCCATGAAAATGGCTGGGTAATGGGCCTTCATCCAAGCCGTCTGATAGGCAATGAGGGCATACGCCGCCGCATGGGATTTGTTGAACCCATATCCTGCAAACTTGGCCATTTGATGAAAAACCTCCGCCGCCTTGGCTTCGGGCACACCTTTGGTTTTGGCTCCCTCAACAAAGCGGGCGCACTGTTGATCCATTTCGGATTTGATTTTTTTCCCCATGGCGCGACGAAGAAGATCGGCCTCTCCCAAGCTATATCCCCCCATGGCTTGGGCAATTTGCATGACCTGTTCCTGATAGATCATAACGCCAAAGGTTTCTTTTAAAATCGGCTCGCACAGGGGATGCAAATAATCAGGGTTTTCCCGCCCATGTTTACAGGCCACATAACGGGGAATGTTATCCATGGGGCCTGGGCGATAGAGGGAGACAAGGGCAATGATTTCCTCAAAACGATCCGTCTCCATGGTTTTTAAAACCTCGCGCATACCTGCACTTTCCAGCTGAAACAGGCCCATGGTTTGACCGGTGGCCAACAATTCAAACGTTTTGACATCATTCAGGGGCAGAGCGTTCAGGTCTATATTGTCCCCTGTTTCCCGCGCAATCATTTCACAGCCCAAACGCAAGATGCTGAGGGTTTTCAGGCCCAAAAAGTCAAATTTAACCAACCCCGCCTGTTCAACATATTTCATACTGTACTGCGTCACCGGCATATCAGATCGCGGGTCGCGGTAAAGCGGCACAACCTCTTGCAACGGTTGATCCCCAATCACAACACCGGCGGCATGGGTTGAGGCATGCCGATACAACCCCTCCAACTTCAACGCGATGGTCATCAAATCCTTGGTTTCTTCATCCTGTTGCAAGGCTTTAAGGGCAGGCTCGCTGTTGATGGCCTCGGCCAAGGTTACAGGATGCGCCGGATTCTGGGGAACCATCTTGCAAATACGATCCACTTGTCCATAAGGCAACCCCAAAACACGCCCCACATCCCGCAGTGCCGCGCGGGCCTGCAACGTTCCAAAGGTGATAATCTGGGCCACACGGTCATAACCATACCGCTGCTGCACATACCGCAGGACCTCGTCCCGACGATCTTGGCAAAAATCGATATCAAAATCTGGCATGGACACCCGCTCGGGATTCAAAAACCGCTCAAACAGCAAATTCCAGCGCAGGGGATCCAGATCCGTGATGTTTAAACACCACGCCACCAACGATCCCGCCCCCGATCCCCGACCTGGGCCCACGGGGATGCCCTGTTCTTTGGCCCACGTTATAAAATCCGAAACAATCAAAAAATATCCGGAAAATCCCATGCTGATGATCACATCCAGCTCGTATTTCAGACGCTCTTGATATGCCAAAACCACACCGCCCGTCGCCTCCCCTTCCCCCTCTGGGGGATGGTCAGCAAGGCGCTTTTTTAGGCCATCTTGCGCTTTTTCCCGCAACATTTCCGCCTCGTCCTGTGCAAAGGCCGGCAGCATCGGGCTGCGCTTTGTGGGCATAAACGCCGTACGCTGGGCAAACACATGGGTGTTGGCCAAGGCCTCTGGCACATCCGCAAACATTTGGGCATAAACCTCGGGCGATTGCAGCGCGTAACCCTCTCGGGAATGTTGGCGGTTGGATTCGGCCACCGTCACCCCCGCCGCCACACACAGCAAAGCATCATGGGCGAGGCTGTCTGCGGGTTCCTCGAACATAACCGCCGGAAACGCCAGCAAAGGGAGGTCATGGGCATAGGCCAGATCAATCAACGCGGTATCTTTGGCCGCGTCTTCATGCTGACGGTCCAAACCGATAAAAAGACGATTGGGAAAAAGCCCCGCGAGTGTTGAGATGTGCGAAGCATCGCGCAAAACATGGGAAAACAGATAACTGCCCGAAAACCCCGTCACAGCCAGCAGATCCTCGGTATGAAGAGCCAGCGTTTCCAGCGACAAAGCATCATCCAGATAATACAGTTTCATCACCTGCAGCAAATGTTTAAACCCTATATCCGTCTGGGCAAACAACGCCAGCACGTCGGTTTCTTTCCCCGTAGGAATCGGCAACAAACATCCCATAACAGGCTGAATGCCTTTGGGGGCCAGCGTTCCGGCAAAGTCCATGGCCCCAAACAAATTGTAACGATCACACATGCCCAGAGCCGTATAGCCATAACGCTGCGCCAGCTCCGCCAGACGCTTGATCGGCAAAGCCCCCTCGGCCAAGGAATACGGGGTGCGAATGTTCAAAGGAAGCATAAAAATCAGACTGCCGAAAACAACACAATCATAGCTAAACCCGCTTGGCCAGCGCAATGGCCAGACGGGATCCCGCCTGAATCACGGCAGAAAGAAAAGGATACCCAGGAGCGTCTTGGCCATGATGGGCAGAGGCAGTGTCGTGATGTTCCCGCTCTTCCGCCTGAAATTGCACTAAGGTTTCACGCAGGGGATCGTTAAGGGGGAGGGCCTGAATTTGCTCTTGATAATGCTGGTCAATCACCGTTTCCACCGCCATGGTACAGGCCATGGCCGTTTTGGGTCCCAGAGCTGCCGTGAGCATGCCCAACACCTGACCAGCGCCATACCACAGGGGGGACAGGGCAGAAGGGCGGACTCTTTCCTGAACACAGGCCTGCTCAAAAAAACGCAAATGGGCAGCTTCCTGATCCAGCATCTCCTGCAAAACGGGGGCGCAGGCGTGATGTTTTAAAACACGCAGCTGCCCCTGATAAATGCATCTGGCCCCATACTCGCCGGCCAAGTTCACGCGCAGCATCTGGGCGCGTTCTTCGGGAAAAGGGGGGTTAGAGGTCATCCTCAGTACTGTCCGGCAAATCGGCATCCGCTTCGGCAAAGTCCTCAGCATTCAAATCATCCGATTCAATCAAAATCGAGGCAGCCCTGGTGGGGGCCTCAGAGTGTTCTCCGGCCAGCAAGGCCTCCAGCTCTTCTTCGTCTTCGGCCAAGGAAATGTTACGCTGCATGCCGCGAATGCAATCTTCGCGCAGGGTTTCTACAGAAACGTTCTTCACACTGATTTCCCGCAACGCCAAAACAGGGTTTTTGTCATTATCACGGGGCAAGGTGACCATGCTGCCCGCCGCCAAATCCTTGGCACGTTGGGCCGCCAGCATCACCAGCTCAAACCGGTTAGGAATCACATCAATACAATCTTCAACAGTAACGCGGGCCATAAGAGATCTCTAAAGAAAATTAGGGTATAAAAAAACATTAAGATGTTGTGTGGGAAAACACACTAACGATTTTAGACGGGGCTTGTCAATCCTTCACCTAAAAAACCAGAAGCGTTCCCTCCATATCCATAATTTTTATCTTCTATACATCTCCCTTTACGTTCTGTTTGTGTTCTTATACTACTAATGATTCCACACACTGACATAAAAATAAAGGATACACACTATGGGGCAGCGGGCAAAAATTGCACTTATCGGCGCAGGTCAAATCGGCGGTACCTTGGCCTTGTTAGCAGGGATGAAAGAGCTGGGGGACGTGGTTCTCTATGATATCAACGAAGGCATCCCCCAAGGAAAAGCCCTGGACATTTGCCAATCTGCCCCCGTGGCTGGCTTTAACGCCCATTTTTCAGGCGCAAATGGCGATTACAATCCCATTGCCAATGCGGATGTGATCATCGTCACCGCAGGCGTCCCCCGCAAACCTGGGATGAGCCGTGATGATTTGCTGGGCATCAACAGCAAAGTCATGGCTGATGTGGCTGAGGGCATCAAAACCTATGCCCCGAACGCTTTTGTGATTGTCATCACCAATCCACTGGATGTGATGGTTTCTGTGATGCAGGAAAAAACAGGATTCCCCCCCAACCGCGTTGTGGGGATGGCAGGGGTTTTGGATTCCGCCCGTTTTCGATTCTTTCTGGCCGAAGCGTGCGGCGTTTCCACCGAAGATGTCACAGCCTTTGTGTTGGGCGGCCACGGCGACAGTATGGTGCCCTTGGTCCGCTACTCCACCATTGCGGGGATTCCTTTGCCCGACGTGGTGGCCATGGGGTGGCTTTCTCAGGCCAAACTGGATCAGATTGTTCAGCGCACGCGGGATGGGGGCGCTGAGATTGTCGGGCTTTTGAAAACGGGCTCTGCCTTTTATGCCCCTGCGGTGTCGGCCATTGCCATGGCGGAAAGTTATCTGCGGGATCAAAAACGGGTTCTGCCGTGCGCGGCTTACCTGAACGGGGCTTATGGCGTGAAGGATCTTTATGTTGGGGTGCCCACCATCATCGGTGCAGCAGGGGTGGAAAAAATCATTGAAATCCATCTGACCCCCGAAGAAAAAGCCATGTTTGATCGCTCTGTGGACAGTGTGCGTCAACTGAAAACCGCGCTGGACAATTTAAAACTGGCCAGCTAGGGGGCGCCCTCGTGGCCCCTCTTCGCAAGCTTCCCGATCACATTATCAACCGCATTGCGGCGGGGGAGGTCATTGAACGCCCCGCCTCCGTCATTAAAGAATTGGTGGATAACGCGCTGGATGCGGGGGCAACCCATATTACGGTGCATCTGGAGGATGGCGGCAAAGCCAGCATCCAAGTCACGGATAACGGCATAGGCATGCGGCGCGATGATTTGCCCCTGTGTTTAGAGCGTCACGCCACATCCAAACTGACCGATGAACATTTGGTTCATATTGTCACACTGGGGTTTCGGGGGGAGGCCCTGCCCTCCATCGCCTCTGTCAGTGCCCTACGGCTGGTCAGTAAACATGCGGATGAATCCCACGCTTGGCAAATCTCTATGTCAGGGGCCACAAAGTCTGGGGTTACCCCTGCCAGTGGACCCCAAGGCACCACCATCACGGTCAACAACCTCTTTTTTAACGTTCCGGCGCGGTTAAAATTTCTAAAAGCCGCCCCCAGTGAAATGCGGAAAATTACAGAAACGTTGGAACACTTGGCCCTAACGCGCCCCGATGTCACGTTCGAGATAACCCATAACAACCGCCGCACGCATCACTGGACAGCCTCGTCAGACGATCCCATAAAACACAGAATCATCCAGATTTTAGGACAAGAGTTTTGGGATAACAGCGTACCTTTCGCCCGAACACAAGAGACCACCACGCTTGGGGGACGCTGCAGCCTGCCCACCTATAACCGCGCCACCCAAGCGGAAACGTACCTGTTTGTCAACAATCGCCCCGTGCGGGATCGATTGCTGCAAACGGCTGTGCGTGTGGCCTATCAGGATTTTTTACCGCGGGACCGGCATCCTGCGGTTTTTTTGACTGTCACCTGCGACCCCTATGATGTGGATATGAACGCTCACCCCGCAAAAACCGAGGTCCGCTTTCGGGATGCCGCCCCCCTGCGCCATCAGATCATCAGCACCATTCGGGCCGCCCTGCAGCAGGACGGCCACCGCGCCAGCACCACCCTTGCCCATCAGATGGTGCAGCGTGTCCATGCCATGCAAACCGATACTGCCCCTGCGCCTTTGCCGTTTTCCCAGCCCCATTTGGGGGAAAGGCAGACCCTTTCCTATAGCACCGGTCCCCGAACATTTGGGCGGCAAAGCCTGCCCCCCACCCCCGCACAGCGGTATTATGAGGCTGCGGCCCCCGATGCTGTTTTCGCCCCTGCCCCTGAGGCTTTGCCCATGGGATACGCGCTGGGCCAGATTTTGGATACCTATATTTTGGCACAAAGCGAAGACAGCCTAATTGTGGTGGACCAACACGCGGCCCATGAACGGTTGGTGTACGAAGCCATGAAAAGCACCACGCTGGCCAATGTCACCCCCCAACCCCTGCTGGTGCCTGTGGTATTCAAAACCGACGCCGATACCGTGACTTTGTTTGCGACCTACCGAGATTTTCTGGCCGAAAAAGCCTTTCTGATTCGCACGGTTTCTGAGGATACGGTGATTTTAGAGGCGGTTCATCCCTATCTGATCGCCTGCGACCTGACCCAAATGATGCAGGATATGGCAGAGGAACTCAGGGACTCTGGCCACCCCTCCACCCTGACGGCCACCCTGCACGAGGTCTGCGGCAACATCGCCTGCCGCAGCAGCATCCGCGCAGGACGACGGTTAAAGCTCGAAGAAATGAACGCCCTGCTTCGTCAGATGGAGGCCACCCCCCATGCGGGCCAGTGCAATCATGGGCGCCCAACCTATATTCGCCTGCGCCAAAGCGACTTGGCACGGTTGTTTGGGCGCACATAAAAGAAACCAAAATGCCTAAACGGCCCCCGCTATGGCAGTTTCCACAAACGTTTCCAGCGTTTTGGGGGCCGAAACACTCAGGCAAGACACATCTTTTAAACGACGCTTGGCCAGATTGGTTAACACCGTGCCATGGCCCAACTCCACTGCCAACGCCAGCCCTTGGCCATCGGCGTAGTCCATGATCTCGCGCCAGCGAACGCGACCTGTGATTTGCTGAACCAACAGCGTATTCCACCCCGTGGCCTCTGGCTTGGCGGTGACGTTGCTAAGGATGGGATAGGGGGCCCGAGGCGAAAGCGGACGCAGCGCCAGTGTTTCGGCCACCGCATCTGCCGCCGATGTCATAGCGGGACTATGGAAGGGGGCACTGACCGGCAAAGGCAAAACCCGTTTGGCCAAGGGTTTCAGGATTTCCGAGCAAGCCTCCAAATCTTTTAGCGGGCCACTAAGGACCACCTGCCCCTCAGCATTATCATTGGCCAAAACACAGGCGGGAAAACGGGAAAGCGCGGATTCAACATCCTGCAACGACGCCCCCAAAACCGCCACCATTCCCCCCTGCCCTGCCGGAGCCGCATTTTGCATCGCCCGCCCCCGAATTTGAAGCACTTGGGCGGTATGCGCCAGCGACAGCATCCCCAGCGCCGCCACCGCGCTGTATTCCCCCAAAGAATGCCCCGCCGCAAAGCGGCCTGTGGCGGCAATGTTGATTTTGGCCTGCGTTTTTAAAACACGCGCCACTGCCAAACTGACGGCCATAATCGCCGGTTGGGCGTTTTCCGTCAGGGTCAGATCCTCCAGCGGGCCTTCCTTCATCAGGCGAAACAGATTGATCTTCAGGGCCTCATCCACTTCCCCAAAAACCTCTCGGGCTTCGGGGAAAACCTCCGCCAGCGCTACACCCATACCCACAGACTGGCTGCCTTGGCCAGGAAATAACCATAAAACGTTCATAGTGTGATACCCAACAGCGTGTTATTGTGTCTGTAGGGACTGTAAAGCTTTTTTTCTGAAGGTCAAAAATTTTTCAAAAAGAAAAAATGGGGTTTAGCTGCAAAATTCATCCACGTAGATGTGCACGGGCTTTTCCCAACCCGCACTGGCGCAAGTGACAAAAACGCTGTGCAAATGACCGTCCAGATTCTTTTCCCAAAACGCCAAAAATTTTTTAAGCGTTGGAAAAAAACGGGGCACATCCAAATCCTGCCACAAATAGGTCTGCAACAATGACGGATAATCCGGAAAATAATAGGTGATCTCGGCTGTGGTTAACACATGATTTTCGGGGCGAAAAAGGATTGTTGTGTCCATGATCCGATCCTGTCGTTTCCTTGAATATCCCCCTCTACCCACTCAGCGTTGCTTTGGTGATTTTACGCGGTGGTTTTTTCGTGGGCGGCGCGGGATGCAAACTGCCTTCTCCAATATCGAAATCTAAACGATCCCCTTTTAAAACAATACAGACATTGCCGCCTTTAACCAATTTCCCAAACAAAAGCTCTTCAGCCAAGGGTTTTCGAACACAATCCTGAATGACCCGCGCCAGCGGCCGGGCCCCATAATCGGGATCATAGCCTTTATTCGCCAGCCACGTGCGGGCATCATCACGGATATCTATGGTGACATCCTTGTCTGTTAACTGGGCCTCGAGCTCGACAATAAATTTATCCACAATGGTTTCAACATGCTCCCGCCCCAGCTTTTTAAAGGAAATGGTTGCATCCAAACGATTGCGAAATTCTGGGGTAAACAAACGATTGATGGACTCTTGCTCATCCCCGCTTTGTCTCTCCTGCTTAAAGCCCAGGGCACTTTTCGATAACAGATCTGCCCCCACGTTGCTGGTCATAATCAGAATCACATTATGAAAGGAAATGGCCTTGCCATTATGATCCGTCAGCTTGCCGTGATCCATCACCTGCAGCAAGATATTGAACAAATCCGGATGGGCCTTTTCAATTTCATCCAACAACAAAACACAGTACGGGTTTTGTTCGACTTTATCGGTGAGCAATCCCCCCTGCTCGAACCCCACATACCCTGGGGGGGCCCCAATCAGACGGGAAAGACTGTGTTTTTCCATATATTCGGACATGTCAAAACGCAGCAAGGGAATGTGCATCAAACTTGACAACTGCCGCGCCACTTCGGTTTTTCCAACACCCGTGGGTCCTGTAAACAAATAACACCCTATGGGTTTTTCAAGATCCCGCAAACCTGCCCGCGACAACTTTAGGGCCGCATCCAGCTGATCAATGGCCTCGTTCTGACCAAAAATCACCGTTTTCAGGGTGGTTTTTAACAGATAGAGCATTTCTTTATCGGTCTTGCTGATGGTTTTTTCAGGAATGCGGGCGATTTTGGCCACAATGGATTCAATATCGCGTCTGGCAATGATTTTTTTTCTCTTCGATGGGATTTGCAGGTGCTGCGCCGCCCCCGCTTCATCCAACACATCAATCGCTTTATCCGGTAATTTCCGATCATTGATATACCGCACAGAGAGGGTGACTGCAGCCTTCAGCGCATCTTGGGCATATTTCACCTGATGGTGCGCTTCATAATAGGGCTTGAGTCCTGTGATGATTTTCAGGGCATCGTCCTCAGAGGGCTCGGCCACATCAATTTTTTGAAAACGCCGCACCAGGGCGCGGTCTTTTTCAAAGTGCCCCCGAAACTCCTTGTACGTCGTGGCCCCAATACACCGCAACGTCCCACGGGCCAAGGCCGGTTTCAACAGATTTGAAGCATCCATCGCCCCCCCGCTGGTGGCACCGGCACCAATGAGGGTATGAATTTCATCAATAAACAAAATGGCGTTTTTTAAACCCTCTAAATAATGAATCAGGTTTTTCAAACGTTCCTCAAAATCCCCACGATAGCGGGTTCCGGCGAGTAAGGCCCCCATATCCAAACTGTAAATTTCGCAATCTTTCAGGACGGCGGGCACCGTGCCTTCGACGATTTGACGGGCCAACCCTTCGGCAATGGCTGTTTTCCCTACCCCAGGGTCGCCCACCAATAAAGGATTGTTTTTCGTGCGACGGCATAAAATTTGAATTGTACGGGCAATTTCATCCGCACGTCCGATGATGGGATCGATTTTCCCCTCCGTGGCCCGTTGATTCAGATTGATCAAATAACTGCCCTGATCCCGATTTTTGGTTTCGGGCTCTTGCACCTCTTTTTCAGAAGGGGATTGGGTGGATGAGGACGATGTTGCCGCTGGCTTAGGCCCCTTGGCAATCCCATGGGAAATATAATTCACGGCATCAAAACGGGACATATCCTGCTCTTGCAAGAAATAAACTGCGTGGGATTCCCGCTCAGAAAACAAGGCCACCAGAACGTTGGCCCCCGTCACCTCGGAACGCCCCGCCGATTGAACATGGATCACAGCCCGCTGAATCACCCGCTGAAAGGCCGCGGTGGGCTTGGGATCCTGAGGCATCGCCGTTACCAAATTTTTCAATTCTTTATCTAAATATTGAGACAGAGCGTACGATAATTTTTTCAAATCCACACTGCACGCTTTCATGACGGTGGAGGCTTCCCGATCATCCACCAGCGAGAGCAGCAAATGTTCCAAAGTGGCAAACTCGTGATTACGCTCGCCCGCCAAATCCAAGGCACGATGAAGGGTTTTTTCCAAATTTGAAGATAACATAATTACGCCCTCTCAATCATACATTGCAAAGGATGCTGATGCTTTTGGACCGCCCGACGAACCTGGGCCACCTTGGTTTCTGCCACTTCCAGCGTGTAAATACCGCAAACCCCTGATCCTTTGGTGTGGATATCCAACATAATTTTTGTCGCTTCCTCTAACGTTTTGCCAAAATAGACCTGCAAGATCTGGACCACGAAATCCATGGGCGTATAATCATCATTCAGCATCACCACCTGATACATCGAAGGACGCCGCAACCGAACAGCTGTGCGGGTACGAAGATCGGTATGAGTTTCAGCCTTATGATCATAAAACGCCATGCGCGTAAGACCTGTCTTCATGCTTGAGTGTAGACAAAAAGAGTGAACAAAACGTAGGCACGCCTCATTTTCTTCTGTTCATGATAAAAGAAAAAGGGAAAAAGTTCAAGGCAGGGACATGTGCACTACCCCTGCCCAATAAATCCTGTATCAAATAAATCCTTGTCAAAACCAAAAAGATCTGCAAAAAGTTGACATTCGATTTTTTAAGGATTGTCTGTGGACTCTGGACGACATCTCGGTGCCACGATAAACCCTTATCAATCGCCTTCACAGAATTGATATTTTATCCATGTTCGTGAAGATTTTTTGTCTTTAATTAATGTGTATGATGAAGAGGTTTTACGATGTCGCTCTCAAACGAGAATAGATTGAAATTGATCCAAGATTTTGGGGGATCAGAAAAAAATACGGGATCGTCTGCCGTTCAAATTGCTCTGTTTACCCAGCGCATCAATGAACTGACGGAACATTTGAAAATTCACAAGAAAGATCACAGCTCTCGCCGTGGATTGCTGAAAATGGTGGGACGCCGGCGGAAACTGTTGGATTATTTGAAAGCCAAGCAGGTTTCTGAGTATAAAGCCCTGATTGAAAAACTGGGTCTTCGTTATTAATTGTTTTCGGGTTAGGAAAAAACATGAAATTTGATGTAATCTCTCGTGAGATCAACTGGGCAGGGCGCACCCTGCGTTTAGAAACAGGTAAGGTTGCCCGTCAGGCTGACGGTGCCGTGATGGTCACCTACGGTGACACCGTGGTGCTTTGTACCGTAGTGGCGGACAAAAACACCGCTGCTAAAAATGATTTTTTTCCCTTAACGGTCCATTACACAGAAAAAACATTTTCTGCTGGACGCATTCCCGGGGGATTTTTTAAACGGGAAGGCCGTCCCAGTGAAAAAGAAGTTCTGACGTCGCGTTTGATTGATCGCCCCATCCGCCCGCTGTTTGAATCGTGGTACAACCAAGATACACAGGTTTTGTGTACGGTGTTAAGCTTTGATGAATCCGTGGATGCTGATATTGCGGCGATGATCGGGGCCTCGGCGGCCCTGGCCATTTCTGGGCTTCCTTTTGTTGCGCCCATTGGCGCGGCCCGTGTGGGGTATGTTGACAATGCGTTCGTGTTAAATCCGGGGATTAAAGACCTTGAACACTCTGATCTGGATCTGTGCGTTGCCGGAACCGACGAAGGCGTGTTGATGGTGGAGTCTGAGGCCAAAGAACTCAGCGAAACCCTGATGCTGCAGGCTGTGATGTTTGGCTTTGATGCTTTCCAACCTGTGATTGCCCTGATTAAGGATTTTGCCGCCGCCCGTCAAAAGGCCCCCTTGTTTGCCGCACCTGAAAAGCAAAAGGCTTTTCTTGATGACAAAGCCGCCAAGGCCCTGAGCGCGTCGTTCAAATCCGCCTATGATATTAAGGTCAAACAGGACCGCCGCGCCGCCATTGATGGGGTTTACGCGGATTTAAAACAACAATGGGCTGATCATGACTCTTTGGAAAAAATCCTAAACGAAGCCAAAAACCTAGAAAAAGACCATGTTCGCCGCAGCATTCTGGAAACCGGCGTGCGTATTGATGGCCGCAAAGGCGATGACATCCGCAGCATTGTTTGCGAAAATGCTTTCCTGCCCCGCGTTCATGGCAGTGCGTTGTTTACGCGCGGTGAAACACAGGCCATCGTGGCTGCCACCTTGGGCACCGGCGATGATGAACAGATCATGGATGCTCTGCACGGCGAATACCGCGAAGATTTCCTATTGCATTATAACTTCCCTCCCTTTTCCGTTGGGGAAACAGGACGTTACGGGGCCCCTGGCCGTCGTGAAATTGGTCATGGAAAACTGGCATGGCGTGCCCTGCACCCCATGTTGCCCAAAAAAGAAGACTTCCCCTATACGCTGCGCGTGGTGTCTGAGGTGACTGAGTCCAACGGTTCCTCCTCTATGGCCACGGTGTGTGGCGCCAGCCTTTCCTTGCTGGATGCCGGTGTGCCCCTGAAACGCTCGGTGGCAGGGATTGCCATGGGATTGATCAAAGAGGGCAAAGATGTTGCCATTCTCTCTGACATTCTGGGCGATGAAGATCACTTGGGCGATATGGATTTCAAAGTGGCGGGAACGTCCGAGGGGATCACCGCCCTGCAGATGGATATCAAAATCACATCCATCACCCGCGAAATCATGGAAAAAGCCCTAAAACAGGCCCAGGCCGGTCGTATGCACATTTTGGGCATTATGAACCAGCTTCTTTCAACCCCGAAGCAAGAGGTCAGCCCGTGGGCCCCCCGTATGCACCAGATGACCATTCCGGTGGATAAAATTCGGGAACTCATCGGCCCAGGCGGGAAAAACATCCGCGAAATTTGTGACACCACCAAAGCCAAAATTGACATCAAGGACGACGGAACGGTCTTTATCGCCAGCAACAATGCTGAGGCCTTAAAAGCCGCCATCGAAAAGGTCAAAATGTCCACCGGCAGTTTGGAAATTGGGGCCGTCTACAGCGGGAAAGTGGCCAAACTCATGGACTTTGGGGCGTTTGTCACCATTGGCAACCAAGACGGTCTGGTGCACGTCAGTGAAATTGCGGATGAGCGCGTCAATAACGTGGCAGATTACCTGAGCGTCGGCCAAATCATCAACGTCAAGGTGGTGGGCATCGACGAGCGCGGCAAAATCCGCCTGAGCATGAAAAAAGCCGTGGCTTAATCCATAGAATCATTTGAACGTGAGTGTTTTATGAAAGTTGTCAATTCTCTGAAAACCCTGAAAAGCCGCCACAAAGATTGCCGCGTCATCCGCCGCAAAGGTCGCGTATACGTCATCAACAAAACCAACCCACGGTATAAAGTGCGGCAGGGATAAGAAAAAAGCCCCCTGAGGGGGGCTTTTTGTAGGAGGGCTGAAGGCCCTAGGGCCTCTCCTCTAGAGACTTGAATGTTCCCTTACCCTTATACGCCGACGAGTTCGGCGTAAGTGTTTAATGGTGACTTTTGCCACTCTGTAGACCCTAAAGAGTCCGAGAGCCACCAAAAAGGCCCCAAAAATTTTTAGGGCGACGTAGAAAAGGGTTTCCAACATGGAAACGTTTGTAAACAACCCCCACACTATAAATGCGATGTGATGTGATGTGATGTGATGTGATGTGATGTGATGAATGTCACGCCCCACAAAAAAATCTGTCAAGCCCCCCCGTTATGCCACCCGCCGCAGCAACCCTTGGGGGCACAGGGTGATGTCGGGGTGGGGGCCCATGCCCTGCTGATCCAACACAAAATGATGGGATTCCTGCAAAAAAT
>JBILTX010000025.1:0-17941 GCA_044371315.1 Alphaproteobacteria bacterium
ATTTTGGAAAGTGAAGTGATCCGCGGCGTCACCTATACGCGGGACGAGGCCAAGGTGTCCTTGTTTAAGGTGGTGGATCAACCTGGGATCTCGGCGTCTTTGTTTGGTCGCCTTGCAGATGCGGGGATCAACGTGGATATGATTGTGCAAACCAACGCAGGCGGCGATGGACGCACGGATATGACCTTTACCGTCACGCGCAGTGATGCGGCGCGAACCAAAATTATTTTAGGCGAGCTCAAGGAAACCCTGGGTTATGATACCCTGGATATCCGGCAAGATGTCGCCAAAATCAGCGTTGTGGGATTGGGTATGCGCAGCCACGTTGGGGTGGCGAAAAAAATGTTTGAAACCTTGGCCGATAAGAAAATCAACATTCAGGTGATTTCTACCTCTGAGATCAAAATCAGCGTTTTGATTGATGATGCCTATACCGAGCTGGCGGTCAGGTCCCTGCATACCGCCTATGGTCTGGATCACGGAACACCCGTTTTATGACCGTGAATCATCAGCGGGGCACGGCTTTTTTAGGGTGCCGTTATCCCATTTTGGGGGGGGGCATGACGTGGGTATCGGAACGCTCCCTTGTTTCCGCCCTGTCGAATGCTGGGGCGTTTGGGGTTTTGGCCTGTGGGGCCATGTCGCCAGAGCGACTGCGCGAGGAAATTCAGGCCACACGCGCCCTGACCGATCAGCCCTTTGGGGTCAATCTGATTTTGATGCACCCTGAACTGGATGCCCTGATTGATGTGGTTTGCGAGGAAAAAGTATCCCATCTGGTCTTTGCCGGCGGTATTCCGGCCAAAACCCACATCGATCGTGCCCATCAGGATCACGTGAAGGTCATGGGCTTTGCCCCCAATGTGGGCATTGCCAAAAAACTGGTCAAATCCGGCATTGATGCCCTGATTGTCGAAGGGCACGAAGCCGGCGGCCACATCGGCCCCGTCAGCACCACCGTTTTGGTCCAAGAGATTCTGGGCACCATCACAGAGGTTCCTGTTTTCGTGGCGGGCGGCATCGGCAGCCGCAGGGCCATACAGGCATATATGGATATGGGGGCCGCAGGCTGCCAACTGGGGACCCGTTTTGTGTGTGCCACAGAATCCAGAGCGCACCCTAACTTTAAAGCGGCTTTTATCAAAGCCAGCGCCCGCGATGCTGTGGTTTCCGTGCAACTGGATAAACGTTTTCCGGTGATTCCTGTCCGCGCCCTGAAAAATCAGGGGATGGACGATTTTGTAACGTTTCAACGCAACGTCATTGAAGAGGTGGACCGCGGCGCCCTGACCCTGAAAGAGGGTCAATTAAAAATTGAACATTACTGGGCCGGCGCCCTTCGCCGCGCGGTGATGGATGGGGATGTGGACACAGGATCCCTGATGTGCGGTCAAAGTGTGGGGATGGTCACACGGGAAGAACCTGTTGCGGATATTTTGGCGGATTTGGTTGGATAACCATTGCCTGTGCGACCCTCCCCTTTCATCGGGGTGAGACGATATACTTATGGCAAGGATCTTAACGCGCAATCTCAAAAACACTAAACACATTGGAATAATCATCCGTCCACGGACGAAACGTGGGATCAGGGATGGTTCTTTTCCAAGCGGGATTGGTTTTGATGGTGGCTGGCAAGCTGTCCTCTCGCGCAATCAAACACAGGATATGGGGGGATTTAAACTGTTTCACTAAAGTTTCTTTTTCAGCCAATCCGTAGGTTGCGCAATAAGACGCATACCCTGCGGGTAAGGTATAATTGGCAATCACCTTTTGCAAATCCAAATAACGATTGCTGATGTGAATGGCAATGGCGCCCGTGGGCTTGGTTTTTTTTATATACAAATCAATGGCTTCTTGGGTGATCAGGTTTGTTGGTACGGCATCACTGGAAAACGCGTCAGCAAAAAGAACATCGTAATGATGATCAGGCGTTTTTTTCAAAGACAATCGACCATCGCCCAGAACAATTTTGGTCTGTTTCGGAGCGTTTTTTAAATAGGTGAAATAATCAGGATTTTTGGCGATAGCCACCACCGCAGGATCAATTTCGTAAAACGTAAGGCTATCTTGTGGGCGGAGAAATGCCGACAGACCCCCAGCCCCCAGCCCTGTTATGCCTACTGTTGTGGGTTCGGGGTTATTTGACACATACCCTTTCATCACATCCCCAAACAATCCTTCTTCATGGTAATACCCCATGGGGATGGTTTGTTTTGTTTCTGGTTTTATAATTTGGGCTCCGTGATTGGTTGTTCCATGGACAAAAAGATGCACCACGGTGCCAGTTTCAGGCTGACGAATCTCTTTAACAGCCATGCTGCCATAGAAACTACGATCACGGTAAAGGGTTTCACCGATATTGGACAACATAAACTCCATCCCCAAACCGATCACAAAGACAAAAGGCAGGAGCGGAACAGCTTCTTTGTTGAAAACATGGGATGTCCAGCCGTGATGCCTGAGGAACTTGTAGATTAAAAAGGCACAGACCAGAAACACCAAGAGGTATTCCAAGGTTATATGAAATGAAATCGGGGCCACCAACGCATTAAACACCCCACCCAACATCCCCCCCACGGACATCCACAAATAAAAATCCGTCAGATGGCTGGCTGAGGGTTTCGATGCGGCCAACTGCCCATGAAAAAACCACGCGATGAAAAAGAACGCCAAAACATGTAACAGAATCAACACGTAAAAATAAGTGGATGCCCATGCGCTGCTTGCTGTCAGAAAAACACCGATCCCTGACACGGCCGTTATCAGGGCTAAACCTGCGATGGTTTTCAAAGGAATACGTTGCCCGAACCCAAACACTATAATAAATGTCAACAAATACAGGGCCAGAGGCACCACCCAAAACAATGAAATCGGGGCAATGTCCGTGGATACAAAGGACGTCAGCCCCAGCATCAAACTGGATGGCAGCGCCGCGCAGATCATCCAGAATACTCTTTGGGACCAAGAATTGCCCTGTGTTTTTTCTGTATGGGCGTGTGGGTTACGCTGAAGAAACGCAATCGCCGCAGCAAACACGAGACATCCCATCAACGCCCCAAACCCTAGGGTCCAGAGATGCTTTTGTTCCGTAAGGCCGATGATGGCCTCGATCCCAAAAGGATACCCCATCAACGCCACCATGCTGCCCAGATTACTGGCCGCATACAGAAAATAAGGATTATGACTATGGGGATGGTGTGTTCGCGAAAACCAACTTTGTAACAGGGGGGCAGAAGCAGACAGCATCAAAAACGGCAAACCAATGCTGGTGAAGGCAAACGTCAACAGCCACAAAACCGGTTGCGTCGGCGAAGCCTGCACATCAGGGGTGGGCAAAGGCAACTGTAAAAACGCCAGCAGCACAAGGGTGAGATGGCACACAATCTGACCTTTGAAAGGCAGGTGTTTTGTCAACAGATGGGCATACATGTACCCCATCAACAAAGTCGCCTGAAAAAACAGCATGCATGTTGTCCAAACCGCCGCCGTCCCCCCCAAAGTGGGCAAAATCATTTTGGCAAACATGGGTTGCACCAAAAATAACAGGACCGCGGATACAAAAATGGTGGCCGTAAAAATCCCTGTTTGGAGTTTTGTCATTTTGAATGCCTTAATTCTAATTTTTACAATCCTAAGGATATAAAATAAAAAGTCTAAAGATTTTATAAAGAATGGCACCCCATGTGTTGAGAGGGCCCCTTATTGTCCTTATTTTTGAACTCTCAGAGACTTCTAAAGCAATCTCTCTATCGGATAACCCCCTTCTGGTTATGGATGAATTCTAAACCAAAAACGCACTGGCCAACCCCAAAAAGGCAAAAAAGCCAACAACATCCGTCACGGTGGTCAAAAACACTGTGGAGGACAGGGCCGGATCTAGACCCATTTTTTTAAGGCTCAGAGGGATCAAAGCCCCCGCCGCGCTGGCCGCCACCAGATTGGCCAACATGGCCGCCGCCATCACAATCCCCAGCTTGGCATTATGAAACCATAAATAGGTCACAACCCCGCTAAGGGCCGCAAACAAGGTGCCCAGCAACAGGCCCGTCATGATTTCTTTACTGACCACTTTTAGGCGGTTTTCATTGCCGATATGACGCATGGCCAAGGCCCGCACAATAATGGTTAAGGTTTGGGTTCCCGAATTGCCCCCCATAGAGGCCACAATGGGCATCAACACCGCCAAGGCCACCAAGCTGCTGATGGAATCCTGAAACTGGGAAATGACCAGCGACGCCAAAATGGCCGTGAGCAAATTCACAAACAACCACTGAAACCGCCCAAAAGCCGACCGCCACGCCGCTTTGTACACCTGCCCACTGGAGGAAACCCCCGCCAGACGCAAAAAATCTTCCTCGATTTCCCGATCAATGATGTGAACCACGTCATCCACGGTGATCATCCCCAAAATATGACCACTTTTATTCACCACAGGGGCCGAAACCAAGCCATATTTTCGAAACAAAAAGGCCACGTTTTCCTGATCTTCTTCCGCGGGTATGGTGTGCAGCTGCGTTTCCATCAGCTCGGACAAACTCTGGCTGCGGCGTGATCGGATCAGGCGGGATAGGGGCAACACGCCGAGGGGACGGTTTTTCGCATCCACAATAAACACATCATAAAAATCATCTGGCAAATTGCGATGACTGCGCACGTAATCAATCATCTGGCCCACGTCCCAATGCTCGGGCGCGGTGACACAGTCGCGCTGCATCAATCGTCCGGCGGACTCTTCGGGATAAACCAGCGATTCTTCTAAAATCACACGCTCTTTGGACGGCAAGGCCGAGAGCAGCTGTTCTTTATCCTCGGGCCGAAAGGCCTCGATGATCTGAACCGCATCGTCGGTATCCATCTGACGAAAGGCTTCTGTGAGAATCCTCTCATCCAAATGGGGAATGATGATCTCGCGGGAACGCTCGTTCAGATAGGTTAAAATGTCCGAGAGGGTATCGGCATCCAGCCGGCAGGCCACGTCCCGCTGATCTTCATCACTCAGGCTGTGAATCCATTCTGCGGCATCGGCGGGGTGCAGGGTCCTTAAGGCGGCCGGTAAAGCCATGCGGCTTTCCACCGTCTCTAAATCCAAAAGAGCCGATAAATGTTCAGGGGTCCATTCCCTTTCATCGGCCATACCCCCCTACCCTTCTGCATCCACAACCGCAATGGCGGCCATATTCACAAGGCCCCGCGCGGTGATGGAGGGCGTTGCCACATAGGCCGGACGATCCACACCCAGCAACAGGGGACCGATGGGCAAACCCTCTCCCAGTGCCTTGGTCATGGTATAGGCGATGTTGGCCGCATCCAGTGAGGGCATCACCAGAAAATTGGCCTCCCCCGCAAAGGCGGAATCAGGGAAAATACGATCCCGCACCGTTGTATCCAGGGCCGCATCGGCGTGCATTTCGCCCTCTACGGGGAAAGACGGATCTTTTTCCAGCAACAGTTCCCGAACACGGGCCATTTTTTTGGCAGAGGGCAATTTGCTGCTGCCGAAATTGGAATGGGACAACAGCGCCACTTTGGGCTCTAAGCCAAAACGACGAATTTGATCCGCCCCCAAAAAGATCATATCCACCAAATCCTCTGCGCTGGGATCAGGATTCACGTAGGTGTCGGAAAAAAAGTAAACCCCCCGCGGCAAAATCAGAATGGACAAGGCCGAGCAACGCTTCACCCCTGATTTTAAACCAATAATACGGTTAATGTGCTTCAGGCTTTCTTGATACGATCCCCGAATCCCGCACAGCATGGCATCGGCTTGGCCGCTCTTCACCAACAAGGCAGCGAGGACCGTTGTATCGGTGCCCACAATAAACTGGGCCTTGTCCGGTGACACCCCATGACGGGCCGTGATCCGATGATACATGCGCCAGTGTTGGGCATAATCCGGATTGTGGGCGGGATCCACAACATCACAATGGGGGCCGATTTGAATTTTTAATCCCAACTGCTCCAGACGGCCTTCAATCATAGCGGGGTCCCCGATAAACACAGGGCGGGCCAACCCCTCGTCCACCAGAATCTGACCTGCCCGCAACACGCGGTCATCGTCGCCTTCCGCAAAGACAATTTTTTTGCCGCTGCCGCGGGCCCGCTCGAACACCGGACGCATCAACAGGCCAGAGCGGATCACAAATTGATTCAGCCCCTGAATGTACCCTTTAACATCAGACAGAGGCCGTTTCGCCACCCCCGAGTCCATAGCCGCCTGCGCCACCGCTGCCGTGATATGGACATACAAACGGGGATCAAAGGGTTTGGGAATCAAATAATCCCGCCCGAAAATCATGGACTCTGCACTGTTATAGGCGCGGGCGACCACTTCGGATGGCTCGGCCTTGGCCAGATCCGCAATGGCCTTTACACACGCAATTTTCATGGCATCGTTGATGCAGGTGGCCCCAACATCCAGCGCCCCACGAAAAATATAGGGGAAACATAAAACGTTGTTGACCTGATTGGGATAATCCGACCGCCCCGTGGCGATAATGGCATCGGGACGGGCCGCCTTTGTCAGGGACGGAAGAATCTCAGGATCCGGATTGGCCAGCGCAAAAACGATGGGGTTTTGATTCATGCCTTTGAGCCATTCGGGCTTGAGCACATTGGGGGCGCTGAGGCCCAGAAAAATATCCACCCCAACGAGGGCTTCCTCCAACGTCCGCGCGGATGTGCCAGAGGCAAATTTACTGAGGAAGGGATTCATGCCCTCCTCCCGACCGCGATAAACCACACCATAAAGATCGGTGACAATGATGTTGTCCCGTGGCAGCCCCAATTTCACCAGCATATCCAAACATGCCAAGGCCGCCGCCCCGCCGCCGGAGGTTGTCAGTTTGACGGTTTCCAGGGTTTTTCCCGCCACCTCAATGGCATTCACCAACGCCGCCGCCACAATGATGGCCGTTCCGTGTTGATCATCATGAAAAACGGGAATGTCTAACTTTGCCGCTAGGGCCTGTTCCACCAGAAAACAATCGGGGGCTTTGATATCCTCTAAATTGATCCCACCAAACGTGGGGGCCAGCGATGCCACAATATCAATCAGTTTGCCGGGATCCTGTTCATCAATTTCAATATCAAAGCAATCAATGTTGGCAAATTTTTTAAACAAAACAGCCTTGCCCTCCATCACCGGCTTGGCGGCCTTGGGGCCGATGTTGCCTAGGCCCAAAACTGCGGTTCCGTTGCTGATGACGGCCACCAAATTGCGGCGGTTGGTGTAGCGGAAAATGGCCTCTTCATCCTCCACAATGGCCCGACAGGGGGCCGCCACCCCAGGGGAATAGGCCAGAGCCAGATCCCTCTGGTTGCTGAGATTTTTTGTGGGTTTGATTTCCAGCTTCCCAGGCCTTGGAAACTCGTGATAATTTAACGCCGCATCCTCGAACTTTGTCATTGTGAATCCCTTTGATGAATCATGGCTAGGCAAGCCTCGGCTGCATAGCCGCCTTTGTTTTTTTTGGTGGGATGGGCGCGTTCTATGGCCTGATCCCAATTTTCTGTTGTTATAATCCCATTGATGATAATCATATTTTTAGACAAAGCCAGTGTCATCAATCCATTGGCACTGGTTTGGCACACCACATCATAATGGCTGGTTTCCCCCCGAATCACGCATCCCAAGGCAAGATAGCCATCAAAAGCCGAAGACACCCCCGCCATGGCCAAGGGAATTTCCAGCGCCCCAGGGACATCTCGAACTTCGTAAAACACACCTTTATCGTTTAAGGCAGCGCAAGCCCCTTCCAACAAAAAATCCGCAATCTCACTGTAAAACGTAGCACGTACAATCAAAATACGGGACATCATGGGTAAAGCCAGAGACAACAGACAAAAAATCAGATTAAGAGGCAGCGGGATGCGGGAAAAAAGCCAGCGATAGCTTCATCACGTCCCCCTGCGCCAACTCTACATCAAGTTTTAGATATTGGCTATACTGTCGTGCCAAACTGGCAATCCCAGGCAAAGCTCTCAAGTCCCGTGGCAAGACATGAAACGCGTCTTTGCTGAGAACAAACACCACATCCAAAATACCATACCCCTTTAAAAGTTTAAGGGTCATTTCAACCTCGCTTTTTGGTTGCACACATAACACAACCAACGACAGGAGCATTTTCATCGCATCCTCAAACAGTTTTTGGGGCAACCTGACGTCGGCTCCCTCGGTGTGACTCAGAGAAATAGATGCTCCTTTGTACTGAAACTGATTTTGAAAAAGAGGAATCACAGCATCCATCATATCCAAAGCAGAGGTCATGGCCATAGAATCATGGATGATTTGTCCTGAAACAGTATCATCGCTTATAACCCCCTCAGCAGGTTGTCCCCCTGTGATCATCAATGAAGATGCAATAGGCAAAAGAGACAACAAAAAAGCCCCATCAGGCAAGGGCCTGAATCCATAACGCAACGTTATGCCATTATTCAAACGAACAACACCATGGCGTGGCTCTTGCCCCATAAAATGACTGATCAATCGTTTTTGAAAAGCAGGCCAACGATGACCAGAAAGTCGTTTGAAAATCAGAGGCTTAAGAAATTCCAAAACGTCATGCAAGCGCATCCCCTCCCAAGACTCCTTGGACGGATCCAAACACAAAAGATCGTAACACGCGGTATTCGTCCTCTGAATACGCCCATCGGGTCCCCAAATCAGCAATCCTTCTTCCAAATCCTGGATCACGGATTCATGCACAGACAGCAGGGTTTTATAATTACGCTCCAAAGCCAAACGATCTGTCACATTTTCATAGGAAAAGAAAATCCCGCCCAAGGGATGGGGAATGATGGTAATTTTAATGGTGCGTTCATCCGGCAAATGCCAAAATGCTTGCTTCGGCTCAAGCAAGGATGTAAACATCCGAATATATTCGTTGCGCATATTTTGAAAATCCAGCGATTCCGGCATCATGCGACGTCTGCGCAGCTGATCCAAAAACTCCCCTATTGTGGGGCCTTGGGATAGCCACTCTTCCTCGAGTTTCCACATTTGCACAAAGGCGTGATTATAAAACTGCAAAGTCCGTCCAGCCCCAAAAATGGCCACCGCAGATCCCAAAAATTCATAAATATCCTGTGATGCCTGAATGTGACGCTCTAAGACACTTTGTAAGTCCTCAACGGCACTATAATCACTGGCATAGCCCACCACAGCTTCGCCGTCCAATGTGGGAATTTCGGTAATTTCATATAAACGGCGCTTTCCCCCCACGATCACCGTTGCGGTGGTGGATTGCAGTGTATCTCGCTCCAAAGCCGCCTTGGCCAAAGCTGTTGCGCCCCCATCATCGGTATCCCCATAAAAAGGAATTTGTTTTTCCAGAACATAATCTGGGGTTGTTTCAAAAACATCGGCATAGGCAAAATTGCAGTACTGCAACACCATGTTTTTATCGCGAATCCAAGACGGTAATGGGGATTTGTCTAGCAAAAAACGAATTTTTCTCTGCCGCTGAACATTGCGAACCGATTCACAACGCACACCAAAAACCATCAAAATTTTATCGATTAAAGACATAAGGGGTTTAGGTCAAAAAACACACATCACACTACAACGCTATGATCATACCAAGGGAAGATTGCGATTGTTTTAATCATTTTATATCTCCATCCCCTTTAAGCCCAGACCCACAGAGCAGGATATTGGGCTTTTAAGGCCCGAGAGGCAACAGCCGCCTGATCCTGCGTTTCATAAACCCCAAAACACGCGCTGCCACTGCCCGATAAACGGGCCAATCGACAGCCTGTTGTTTTCCGCAGAGACTCCAGAACCTCGGCAATCACTGGGGCCTGTTGACAAGCCAGAGATTCAAAAGCATTATGCGTGTCCCAAATGTTTTTCATATTTTTGATTGATTGCTTATTACAGTATAATGATTTTTCAAAAGAAAGTTTTTCAAACATCATCTTTGTTGAAAGCATCACCCCTGGAAACACAATGGCCAAGGGCGGGGTCACAACATCGGGGGCTAGGGTCAGGCGATCCCCCGTTCCCTCCATAATCGCGTTTTGAGATAAAAGACAAACGGGAACATCTGAACCTATTGATTTTCCTATGGATAAAATCTTTTCTTCATGTAAAGTATGAATACCCTGAAGCAACCTCAGGGCCGCCGCCGCATTGGCAGAGGCACTGCCCAGTCCTGCCCCCACCGGAACCGTTTTATTCAGCTGCCACCGGCCAGCCACAGGGTGACCTAGGGCCGCCTCAAAGGCTGTGTGGGCCCGCAGGATGCTGTTAGTGTCATCCGTGGGCACAGCCCCCGCAAAAGGGCCTGTGACCTCCAGGCGCTGGGTTTCTTTTGACTGGGGCGCCCCCGCTCTTAAAGAGCTTTCACTCTCTGGGTGAAACGATAAAGCGTCCCCTCCCCCCACAAAAACAACCAAACTTTGTAGGTTATGATAACCATCGTTTCTTTTTGAAATAACGTAAAGATTCAGGTTGATTTTAATAGGGCAGATGAATTCCATATCCCACTCTAAAATCCCAACTTTGCCAGACGGGACACGCCGGTGGCGTGACGAACAAAGGGTTTTTTAAGGATCGGCAAACGATTCAGTATGGATAATCCCACCCTACGCATGGCCACAGGCAGCATCCCCGTATTCAGAAAAAGGGTGTTTAGGACATGTGTGGCCTCTGCCATCACAGTGGCATCCACCTGCCGCAAACGGTTATACAGGGACAAGGCATCTTTTAAAGGCAATCCCGCATGCAATTGTGGCTGCAACGCCCGACGCAGGGCCACCAGATCCCGCAACGTTAAATTAAACCCCTGCCCCGCAATGGGATGAATGGCATGGGCCGCATCCCCCAGCAACACAACCCGATCGTGAACATAGGTTGACGCCAAAATGCGGGTCAAAGGCCAAAGCTGAGGCCCCCCCACCACCTGCAAATCCCCAAGGTGCCCCCCGAATTGGGATGATAACGCCTTCAGAAATAGGGCATCCCCGCCCTGTAAACGGGCCTTGGCATGGTCGGTGGGCTCGGTCCATACAAAGCAAGAGGCATGTTCATCTTTAAGGGGCAACAGCGCCAAAGGACCTGTGGGCAGAAAAACCTCAAACGCTGTTTCGTGGTGGGGCTGGGCATGACGCACAAAGCCCACCAGCGCCGATTCTGGATACAGATGACGATGAACATCAATACCCGCCAAGGCCCGCACGCCGGATTCCCGTCCATCCGCCGCAATCAACAGCTGCGCCCGCCAAGTGTGCCCCGCCGTATCTTGGGCGGTTATGCCGGTTGCATCCGACGTAAAGCCGGCAAGCCCAGTCTCTTCCACCCATTGAATCAGGGGGTGGGCATCAATGGCGTCCTTGACAATCCGTCGCCACACGGGATTGTCCACAATATACCCAAACGGCTGCAGATCATGCAGGGCATCATCAAACGTGCAACGCGCCCCATCGCTGATAATTTCGATCCGGCGAATCAGGCCTGCGCCGGAGGCCATGGTATCCCAAACCCCAAGCGCTTTCAAAAGGGGCACCGCCCCGCTGTTGATGGCCGTGGTGCGGCGATCTCGGGCCAGCAGATCATCAAAACGGCTTTTTTCAAAAACAACACACCGCGCCCCCACAGAGGCCAGCGTCAAGGCACACAGCGCCCCCGCCAAACCGCCCCCAACAATCAGAGTATCGACCATTTGTCTCGTGTTCATGGCCCTATTATGAGGGGGAATCCGACGGGTCGCAAGATTCTTTACATCATCTCGTCAAAACAATAATCGCAGTAACCCCTGCGCCCAGCCATCCGTTGGCATGAAACCAACGCTGGGTTGCGGTGGGGCTCTCCGGCGACCAAAGCCACCCCAAGGCCGCGCACCACGCAAGCCCCAAAGCCACCACCCACGGCACAAAAGCCCCCCATAACAAAAACGCAAGCCCGTAAAGAGCCATCACGGCGATCTTAACATGCGCCCCAAACAACACCGCGCCGGAATGAATGTGCAAGCGGGCATCGTCCGCCTTGTCTTGGCACGCATACAAGGTATCGTAGGCCAACGTCCACACCACGCAGGCCGCATACAACAGCCAAGGCACCGGCTGACCCACCGTAGCGGCCACCACCAACACCCCCGCATTAAAAGTCAAAGCCAGCACCACCTGCGGCCAAACAACAAACCGCTTGGCCAAAGGATACAAAACCACCAGCGGCAGCGTCGCCAAACCCACCACAATGGCCGCAAAAGGCAGTTGCAACACAACCCAAAGCCCCATAAGCAAAAAAACCGCCAGAACGCTCAGGGCCTGCAACGGCGTCACTTTCCCCGCCGCCAAAGGGCGGTCCCGGGTCCGCGCCACCGCCGCATCAATACGTCTATCCCATAAATCATTGATAATGCAACCCGCGCTGCGCATGACCACCGCCCCGACAAAAAAAAGGCCATAAAACAACAAAGGGGCCTGAAAAAGGGCAAGGGCAAAGGCACAAGGCCAAAACAACAGAAAAATCCCCACAGGTTTATTCAAGCGCACCAAATGGGCCACATCGCGGGGGGTCATGGCTATCCGAAACTTTGCACCAACGATCCCGCCAGAATGTACCAACCATCCACCAGCACAAAGAAAATCAGTTTAAACGGCAAGGAAATCGAAATTGGCGGCAACATCATCATCCCCATGGACATCAAAATGCTGGACACCACCATATCAATGATCAAAAACGGGATAAAAATCAAAAAGCCCATTTCAAAGGCCCGCCGCAGCTCGCTGAGGATAAAGGCCGGAATTAGGATGCGAAACGGCAAGGCCTCCGGCGTGGTCACCTCTGTTTTTTTCACCATGTTCGCAAACAAAGCCACGTCTTTTTCCCGCACCTGTTTGCGCATAAAGGCATGAAAGGGCTTGCCCACAAGCTTAAGAGCCTCTTCCTCGGTTATTTTTTCGGCCATCATGGGCTCAATGGCTGTGGTGTAGGCCTCTTCTAATGTGGGTGTCATGATAAAGAGGGTCATAAACAGCGCCAAACCAATCAACACCACGTTGGGCGGCGTCTGCTGCAACCCCAAGGCCGTGCGTAAAAAGGAAAACACAATGATAATCCGCGTAAATGATGTGACCATCACCAAAATGGATGGGGCCAAGCTGAGGACGGTAATCAGGGCCACCAGCTGGAAAATACGCCCTGAGGCCTCGCCCTGCATTTCATCAGCAAAATCAATGGAAATGGCCTGAGCCCAAGCCCCATAGCCCCCGATCAGCAGCATGACCACGGCAAATCCAACAATCCAAAAACCGCGCATTTGGTTTTTTCCCTTTGCGTTTTTTCTCTTTGCGTTTTTCCATGGGGCCTAGATTTCAGAAAAAAGTCAAGTCTGTCCCCTTTGATGGATGCAAATAATCCCGACCCACCCCCTTGTGATCATCAAAAAAATCGTGTAAGAGGGATTCCCCTTTGACTTGTTTTTAGAATTTTTAAGGATACTCCCATGGCTGTTCCTAAGAGAAAAACCACCCCCTCTCGCCGAGGCATGCGCCGCGCCCATGATGCCATGCGGATTGTCGCATCCACCGAGTGCCCGAATTGCGGCAGCAACCGTTTGCCCCACCATGTTTGCCCATCGTGCGGTCACTACAAAGGGCGCTTCGTTCTGGCCAAGCCAAACACGGATCAACAAGACGCTTCGTAATCCCTTTTTTCCTTTCAAAAGGATGGTCTATGCCTGCCTCTGCCCAGTCTATGACCTTGGCTCTGGATGCTATGGGGGGAGATTTGGCCCCCGATGCCGTTCTTAAAGGGGCGAATTTGGCGCTGCGTCGTCATCCAAGCCTGCGTTTTTTGTTTTTTGGTGACGAAGCGGTTCTGGCCCCCCGCTTATCACGCCTGAAAAAAATGCATCATGTGTCTGAGATTGTGCACGCGCCGCATGTTATCCCTGCCACCATGTCGGCATCCCAATCCTTGCGCCAGAGTCGGGATACCAGCATGCGCATGGCCCTAGAGGCTGTGGCCGAGGGTCGCGCCGATGCGGTGATTTCCGCCGGCAACACAGGGGCCCTGATGGCCCTTTCCAAAATGATTTTAAAAATGATTCCCGGGGTTCGCCGCCCCGCCATAACCGCGATGTTTCCCAGTTATACCGGCAGCGTCATTATGCTGGATCTGGGGGCGACGCTTGAGTGTGACGCGCCAACGCTGTATCAATTTGGATTGATGGGATCCACCTTTGCCCAAACCGTTCTGGGATGGAATACCCCATCGGTGGGCTTGCTAAATGTAGGAGAAGAGCACCAGAAAGGGCACGAAGAACTGAAAGAAGCCGCGGCCCTGATGGCCCAGGACACCCGCATTCATTACACAGGGTTTTTGGAAAGCAATCACATCAGCCAAGGCCGCGCCGATATCGTTGTCACGGATGGCTTTACGGGGAATGTTGCCCTGAAAATGGCGGAGGGAACGGCCGATTTGATCAACAAAATGACCAAACGGGCTTTTCAGCATACGCCTTTGGCCAAAATGGGCTATGTTTTGGCCCGCTCTGCCTTTGCCAAACTCAGGGGGCAACTGGACCCCCGCCGTTATAACGGCGCGGTGTTTTTGGGACTGCAAAAAACGGTGATTAAAAGTCACGGCCGATCCGATGCCGTGGGCACAGCCACGGCCATTGGGGTTGCGGTGGACATGATTCAATACAAAACTATCCCCCTGATGATTGAACGCTTTACCGAGGCATCGCGTCTGCCTGCCCTGCCCGCATCTGCCCCTCAACACCAACCGGAACTGGCTTTGTGACGCGCCGCCCTTGGACAGTTTTGGGTACGGGGTCCTACCTTCCCCCCCGCGTTGTGCATAACAACGATTTGATGGGCCTTTTTGGTTTGGAGACGGACCATGAATGGATTGTGCAGCGCACGGGGATTGTCCAAAGACATTTGGCCGAAAAAGGGGAAACGACGTCCAGCATGGCGGTGAAGGCCTCTCTGGCGGCCCTGAACACCGCGTCTCTTCGGGCCTCTGACATTGATATGATTGTTTTGGCCACCACGTCCCCTGATGACACCTTTCCCAGTGTGGCCAGCAAGGTCCAACATGCTTTGGGTTGTCGGACGATTCCTGCCTTTGATGTGCAGGGGGTGTGCAGCGGGTTTCTGTATGCGCTGATCACGGCCGATGCGTGGATTCAGGCGGGCCACGTTCGCACCGTTTTGGTCATCGGGGCCGAAACCATGTCATCCTTAGTGGATTGGAAAGACCGGCGGACAGCCGTTTTGTTTGGGGATGGGGCTGGGGCCATGATTGTGCGTGCAGCAAAAAACACACCATCTGGCCTGCTGGGCAGTGCCATGCATTGTGATGGGGCGTATCATGATATTTTAAAAACCAACGGCGGCCCCTCAGGAACCGGCACAGTCGGACACATTGACATGCAAGGGCAAGAGGTCTTTCGTCATGCGGTCCAAAAACTGGGCAGTGCCTGTCTGGAGGTTCTGGATCAGGCACACCTGAGCATCTCAGAGATTGATAAAATCATTCCCCACCAAGCCAACGCCCGTATTTTGGCATCCCTGCAGGACCGTCTGTCTGCTAGGGACGATCAAATGGTCATCACCGTCAACCAACATGCCAACACGTCCGCGGCCTCTGTGCCTCTGGCCCTTGATTCTGCGTGGCAGAGTGGTAAAGTGGCTGCGGGTCAAACCATCCTGATGGCCGCCATTGGTGGTGGCCTGACGTGGGGTGCGTGCGTGATTCGGCTCTGACAAACACACAGACAACCAGAAAAACAACGGGTTTACATTTTTATGAGAGCTTTGGGATTCTTTTCTTTATTCATCATCGTTATCCTAAACCTAGCCACAGGGGGCGCACAGGCCCAAAGTCCCGTGGCCGAAGCGCCCGTTTTTGATTCCTCCGCCCCCTATATGTACATGGTGGATGCATCCACCAACACGGTTTTGTTTCAAAAATCAGCAGATACCCCCTTTCATCCTGCCTCTATGACCAAGGCCATGACAGCCTATCTAACCTTTGAGCGGTTAAAAGACGGACGCCTGAAAATGGACGACACACTGGCCATCAGTGAGAATGCGTGGCGCAAACAGGGATCCAAAACGTTTGTTGAGCTGGGTGCCAACGTTGCGGTGAAGGATTTGGTTTATGGCATGATCGTGCAGTCCGGCAACGATGCCACCACGGCCTTGGCCGAGGGGATTGCCGGCAGCGAAGAGGCCTTTGTGGATTTGATGAATGCCAAGGCCAAAGAGCTGGGCATGACCAAAACCCATTTCCGCAACCCTTACGGCTGGCCCGACGAAGACCATTTGACCAGTGCCCATGATTTGGCCATTTTGGCCGCGGATTTGATTCGCCGTTTTCCAGAATACTATCCCATTTATTCCACACGGGAATTTACCTATCACGGCATTCGTCAGTTTAATCGCAACCCCCTGTTGGGGGCTGTGCCCTACGCGGATGGGATGAAGACAGGGTTTACCGATATGTCCGGATACTGTCTGATCGGATCGGGCATCAAAAATGGACGCCGGATTGTGTTTGTGGTGGGGGGGATGAAAACCGCCAAAGATCGCGCGGTGGAAACACGCCGTTTTCTGGATTGGGGATTTCGTGAATTTTCCCGTCTCAGATTTGCCAAAGGCGGCGAGACTGTGGCCACCACCGCGGTTTGGCAGGGACAAAAAGACACCGTCAACCTGACTGTGGCGGATGATTTGGTGGCCACCTTTCCTGCCGCTGCCCGTGATGGTGTTAAACGCACGTTATCCTTCCCCTCTGTTCTCTCGGCCCCTTTGAAAAAAGGGGATGTTGTTGGGAAAGCCACATATCTTAGCACCTATTATAACATCAACGTGACGCGGGATATTGTGGTGGCAGAGGATGTGCCGTCTATCGGGTTTTTTGACGGATTGTCGCAGCGCATCTCTTATTTCTTTGGCGGGCAATGATCCGGATCACCGATTCAGCGCGGGGGCAGGTTGTTCCGTTTGAACCGCAGGACCCCACCCGAATCACCCTGTATGTGTGCGGGCCGACGGTTTATGATTATGCGCATATCGGCAATGCCCGCCCTGCGGTTGTTTTTGATACTGTGTTTCGTTTGCTGCGCCAGACTTATGGAGAGTCTGCCGTGGTGTATGCCCGCAACATCACGGACATTGATGATAAAATCATTGCCCGCAGCCACGAAACAGGGGAATCCATTGCCCTGTTAACCCATCGCACCCTGATGGCGTATCATCAGGACATGACGGCCCTGAACGTTTTATCCCCTACCCTAGAGCCCAAAGCCACGGATCATATTGCGGATATGATTGCCATGATCCAAACGTTGCTGGACCGCGGCCATGCCTATGCGGCGCAGGGTCATGTTTTGTTTGATTTGTCGTCGTATCCGGATTACGGGGCTCTGTCGCGTCGTCCCGCAGAAGAAGAACAGGCGGGGGCGCGGGTCACCATTGCCTCTTATAAAAAGCATCCGGCGGATTTTGTGTTATGGAAGCCCTCTTCGCCCGATGAACCGGCGTGGGACAGCCCTTTTGGCCCTGGGCGTCCGGGCTGGCATTTGGAATGCTCCGCCATGATTCACCGGCATTTGGGCAAAACCATTGATATTCATGGCGGTGGACAGGATTTGTTGTTTCCCCACCACGAAAACGAACGTGCCCAAAGTGCGTGCTGTTGGGGGGAGCCCTTTGTTCGCCACTGGATGCACAACGGCTTTGTGACATTGCATAACCAGAAAATGTCCAAATCTGTGGGCAACATCACCACCGTGCATGATCTGATCCGCCGCGGCGTTCGGGGGGAAGTGATCCGTTACGTTCTGCTCTCTGCCCATTACCGCCAACCCGTGAATTGGGATGATGCGGCGGTGGCAGAGGCGCAGCATTTGCTCAATCGCCTTTATCGGGCCCTGGAGGGATCGCACGAGGATAGCCTAGGCACCCTTGTACCGGATACGGATGT
>JBILTX010000065.1:0-5309 GCA_044371315.1 Alphaproteobacteria bacterium
TGGATAAAAAAGAAACCGTTTTTACAAAGCGGGAAACCATGGGATAATCCTTGTTCATGAACGATGAGACTATGGCTTTTTTAGCACAGCGGTTCCTGAGGAGGCTAGAAAAAAATGGGGGCGGATCATGGCCCTGCCCTAGGGGTTGTCCCCACGGCTCGCCATGATTTTCTTTTGCAATTCCGCGGCGCGTTGTTGGGCGGTGGCGAGTTGTGCAGGGGTGCGTTTCTTAGCATCTAAACCCACTAAATACAAAGCTTTTGATGCACAGAACAAATACACCCCTTTTGGGGGGTATCTCTATTAGCGAGCGCATCCAAACAATCCAGAAATCATGAAGCGACCAGAAACTCTTGATTGCTTCGTCGCGTTGCTCCTCTCAATATAGCAGAGGCAAGACCTTTAAAAAAATCATCCCTTCTTTAAAGAGATTGTGATAAAGTTTGACTTTTCCTTGGCTTTTAAAGGGACATTTTGAACGTTTTATGACCGATGCCCACCGCGTCTTTTTTTATGATACCAGCCTGCGGGATGGGGGTCAGATGCGGGGCATCAGTTTTGGGGTGCGGGACAAGCAGATCATCGCAGACCTGCTGGATACCTTGGGTGTGGATTATATCGAAGCCGGCTTTCCTGGGGCCAACCCCGTGGATACCGATTTTTTTGCAGATTTGCCCCCGCTAAAACACGCCCGTTTTGTGGGCTTTGGGATGACCCGTCGGGCCAAGCTGGAATCCTCAACCGATGCCTCTTTGCAGGCTGTTTTGGGGTGCAACGCCCCCGCTGTGTGTCTGGTGGGAAAGGCTTGGGATTTTCAAGTCACGGAGGCCCTGGGCATTCCCCTAGAAACCAATTTAAACATGATCGAAGACAGCATCCGCGCCGCGGTAACAGCCGGCAAAGAGGTGATTTTCGATGCCGAACATGCGCTGGATGGATTTAAAACCAATCCGGCCTATATGACAGAGGCTCTGATGACCGCCCACCGCGCCGGTGCCCGCTGGATTGTGTTGTGCGATACCAACGGGGGCAGCCTGCCCAAAGAGATTCAGGCGGCGGTTGAGAGCCTTTCGGCCCACATTCCCCACCACCACCTTGGGATTCATTGCCATAACGATGCGGATTTGGCCACGGCGAACTCTCTGGCGGCCATCGAGGCCGGCGCCCGCATGGTTCAGGGGACCATCAATGGCATTGGCGAGCGCTGTGGCAACGCCAATCTGATCCCCATTTTGGCCACCTTGGCTTTTAAATACCCCCATCTTGATTTAGGGGTGGCGGGGGATCATCTGGAGCAATTAACCCCCCTATCCCGCAGTTTTGATGATGTCATTAACCGCATTGCCAACCCCCATGCCGCCTATGTGGGCAGCGCGGCCTTCGCGCACAAGGGGGGATTGCACATTTCCGCCATTCAAAAAAACAGCGCCCTTTATGAACACATCGATCCTGCGCGGGTGGGCAATCAGCGGGATCTGGTGATGTCGCAACAGGCCGGACGCGCCGCCATTATGGCCCGTTGCCAACGTTTGGGCCTGTCGGTAGAGGCCAAGGCCATGGAGGCTTTTTTAGAGGAATTGAAACGTCTGGAATCTTTGGGATATAGTTTTGATGGGGCTGATGCCAGCTTTGATTTGTTGGCAAGGCGCCGTTTATCCCCTTTTCCTGCCTTTTACACCCTACGTAGCTTTCGGGTTATTGACGAACGTCGCTGGAATGCCAAGGGGGAGCTGATCACCCTGTCCGAAGCCACGGTGAAAATGGACGTGGGGGATACCCATCATATGGCGGTGGCGGAGGGGAATGGTCCCGTCAATGCGCTGGATCGCGCTCTGCGCACTGTATTATCCCCCTTTTATCCTGAGGTGAATGACATTCGCCTGATTGATTACAAAGTCCGTATCCTAACCCCCACGGCAGGCACCGAAGCCGTCACCCGCGTGACCATCACATCCCAAGATCATCACGATCATGTTTGGACTACGGTGGGCGTTTCGGCCAACGTCATTGATGCCTCGTGCCATGCTTTACAGGACAGCCTGATGTATTTTTTGATGCGGGGGGCGGGGGGATGCTCGTAACCTTTCTGTCGCAGGAGGTTTTTGCCCACCTGTGGGTGTTTGCCCGTTTGGGCACGGCCCTGATGCTGATGATTGGCATCGGGGACAGCTATGTTTCCCCGCGGATTCGTCTGGCTTTTGCTTTGTTGCTATCGTTTGTGATTCGCCCTGTGGTGGATGTGCCTGTGTACCCTGACAGCCCCGCCATGATTGTGATTGTGATGGCCAAAGAGGTTTTCATTGGCCTGTTTTTCGGCATGATTGCCCGCCTGATCATGGGCATTATCGATGTGGCCGGATCCACAATCGGGGCGCAAATCGGATTGGGCAGTGCCATGTTGTTTAACCCCGCCATGATCCAACAAACGGGGGTGATCACGGTTTTTATGACGGTGGTGGCGGTCACGGCGGTGATGGTGACCGATTTACACCATCTGGCCCTGATGGCTTTGGTGGATAGCTATCATCTCTTTACCCTAAAGGCCCCCCTGATGATGGGGGATATGACCTATGCGTTGTTAAAGCTGGCGGATCAAACCATGATGATTGGCTTGCAACTGGCGGCGCCCTTGGTGGTGATGGGACTGATTTTTAACCTGGGCGTTGGGATTTTGGCCCGTCTGATGCCGCAAATTCAAATCTTTTTTATTTCTGTGCCCTTGCAAATTGGCTTTGGGTTTTTGGCCCTGATGATGGCATCCGCTGTCATTATTCGCGTCTTTTTGGGGGGGTATGAGGATATTTATCAGGGGGTAGGAAACTTTTAGGGGTATGTCAAAGGCTCTTTTTTGCTATACTCTTCAAACCCTTAATGAACAGGTAAACTAAACATGATTTTTTTAGAGTCTTTGGAAAAAGCTGTTGAGCAATTGCGGGGGGGGATGGCGACGGCAGAGACCTCTTTTGATGACCTCTACCGAGATGGTGTGATTCAACGGTTTGAATATACCATGGATTTGGCATGGAAAATTCTGCGCCGCGTTTTGTTGCAATCGTTTGATGTTCAAGAGTCCGATTTGCGATCCAAAAAGGATATTTTTCGCGAAGCCGCCCGCGTATCACTCATTCACGATGCCGAACGTTGGATTGCCCATTACGAGGCCCGCAACCAAACCTCTCATGATTATAACCAAGACAAAGCCGATAGAGTGTTTCAGCAGGCAAAACTGTTTCTGGGTGATGTCCAGCATGTGTTGGAGGTTTTGCATCGTGTCCCTTAACGTTCGTCCCGATCATTTGGCATGGATTCAAACGTTGCTCAAACACCTGATCCCCACAGCCACGGTGTGGGCCTTTGGATCCCGCGTTACCGGAACTGCCAGAGCAACCTCTGATTTGGACCTTTGCGTGGATAATCATCAAGCCTTAAGTTTTGAAACCTTGGCCGCGCTGCGGGATGCCTTTGCGGAATCCAACGTGCCCTATAAAGTGGATGTGGTGGATTGGCACAGCGTGGATCCTTCCTTTCAGGCCCTTATTCAAAAAAAGCGGGTGGTGATTCAGGAATCAATCATCCCATCAAACACGAAAGGCAAGCACAATGGCACAACAATGGAAATGCACTGACTATCAAACCTATGCTGATTTTGTTCCCGCGCTTGGGGTTGACGTCCTTGGCCTGTTGGACCCACAGACAGGCGAAAAAATCTTGGATTTGGGATGTGGTGATGGGGCGTTAACGTCCAAAATCTTGGCTTTGGGGGCGGATGTTGTTGGCTTAGATGCGGCCGATGAACTGGCCACCGCGGCAGAGAAAAGGGGATTAACAATCCTTCGTTTAGATGCCCATGCGTTTTCTATGCCCTGCACCTTTGATGCCGTTTTTTCCAATGCGGCTATGCACTGGATGCATTCCCCCGAAAAAGTGATTGCCAACGTCGCCGCATCGTTAAAGCCAGGGGGACGTTTTGTGGCTGAACAGGGGGGATTTGGAAACGTTGCGGCCCTTTCAACGGCCATTTTGGCCGCTTTGGATGTCATGAATTTACCCTTGCCTGAAAAATTCCCGTGGGATTTCCCAACACCGGAACAGCAAACACAGCGTCTTGAAAACGCTGGGCTTCGCGTGGATGTTATGCAGCTTTTCTATCGTCCAACCCCTTTGCCTAAGGGAATTAAGGGATGGCTTCAAACGTTCATCAGTCCCTTTGTTGATGGCGTCTCGGCAAAGGATCGAGAGGATGTTATCCATCATGCTGTGACATTACTCACCCCAATTTTGAAAGATGCCTCTGATCAATGGATGGCGGACTATGTCCGGCTGCGCTATAGGGCGACGAAACCCTAAAAAAAGTTCCCTTACCGCCCCCCTCCCAACAACAAATACTGCCATAAACTTTGATTGTTAATTTGAACATCTGGACGGGCCATGGGGCCGTTGAGGGTAATGATGATGGGTTGCGTGGCCTGAGGGGACGTCACAGAGGCGCGGAGGTTCACCCGCTGGGATGTCATCTGCAGCGCCCCCTGTAGGCTGATGTCGGCTGCGGGCAATTTGACCTCTGCGCCTTGCAGGGTCAGGGTGCCCCTGCGAAAATCTCCCTGAACCCACACAGACCGCATATCCAGATCTTGGGGCGTTAGAGGGCGGGATAACGCGGCGCCGGCTAAATTTTGAATGGTTTTCAAAACATCGGCGGGGGGACGCATCCCACTGCCCTGAAAGCTGCCTTGGCCCGTTAAGGTTTGAAGATGATCCCGTAAACACCCCCCCCAAGAGGATGTTTTTAAAGATAACGTCGTGCTGCCCCCCCAGTTGGACAAAACCACATCTTTGGCTTGTACCTTTGTTTCCAAAATGGGCAAGCCCTGTCCTGGCATGATATGCATGCGCAGGGCCAGATGGCCTCGATCATGACGACCTGTTAGGGATGTTTGAATGCCTTGTTCGGAAAATGCCACTTTTTGTTCTGCTTGCATCATATCCCCATAGGGCGTCATCAAACGGTCCATTTGCAAACGAATCTGGGCATCCACGTCCCTGTTGGAAAGATTGGGCATGGGTAGAGATAGGCCCTCTCCCGCAGGACAGGGGGAAGGGTTGGCCGAAACAGACCCCAAGTTCCCGATGCTGGAGAGGGCCTGCACAGACAAAGTCGGGGCATATAGGCTGGCCTGAAGCATCGGGGGCGTTACGGTTAAATCTGCGTTGCCCTGTCCTGAAAAAGGGAATCCCCCCAGTGTTCCCTTTATGGAGGAAAGCCTGAGCTCTTTTTCCCCCCGCACCACCGCCATCGTCACCTGTGTTTC
>JBILTX010000066.1:0-5286 GCA_044371315.1 Alphaproteobacteria bacterium
GTTGCCGCAGGCCACGCTGGAATACGCCCACGTGGTGTATGCCCTGAGTTTGGTGGCGGTGATTTACACCTCTCTGATTGCCTTTGTGCAGACGGATATTAAAAAGGTTATTGCCTATTCCTCCGTGGCCCATATGGGGTATGTCACGGCGGGATTGTTCGCCCTGACGGTGCCCGCGGTGCAGGGGGCCATTTTCCAGATGCTCAGTCATGGTTTGGTGTCCGCCGCCCTGTTTTTGTGTATTGGGGTTTTGTATGATCGTTTGAAAACGCGGGATATGGACCAGTTTGGTGGGGTGACGCAAGTGATGCCCCATTTTGCCGTGGTGTTCATGATTTTTACGCTGGCGGGCGTGGGATTGCCTGGGACCAGTGGCTTTGTGGGGGAGTTTTTGGTGTTGATCGGCACCTATAGCGTTCAGCCGTGGGTGGCACTGGGTCTGGGAACAGGTTTGGTTTTGGGGGCCATGTATAGTTTGTGGCTGTATCGCCGCGTGATGCAGGGCCCCATTGTTCGTGATGCCATTAAAACGCTCCAAGACCTTTCGCGGCGCGAGCATCTGATTTTCGCCCCGCTGATCATTCTGGTGCTGTGGATGGGGATTTTTCCCACGCCTGTTCTTTCGGTGCTTGAACCTGGGGTTAAGCAAATTGTGTCTGCCTATACGGCACCAAGCCCCTCTTTGGCGGAGCCGGATTTTTCATCCCCCCATCATGCCCTAGACACGCCAGAGCCGATTTTACCGCATGATGATGAAGACGAAAGGCTGCCCGAGTAACCGCCATGCTTTCTTTTTTGCCTCTTTCCCCTGCGTTGTCGCCCATCATTCTGGCTACCTCTTTGTTGTTTTTTGTATGTTATGGGGCTGTTCGCTCGCGGGCTTCTTACGGCAGTGTGGCGTTTGTGGCTCTGTTTGCCCTGCTGATTGTCATGGATGCCTCGGGGCTTTCTTTTGCGCTTGATTGGCCACCGGATCATTTTTTGTCTTTGGTGTTTGATGATTTGTCTTCGGCGTCAACGCTGGCCCTTTGCGGCATGATGATGGCGTTTTTCGTTTTGACGTTGGGGTTGGACTGGCCTTTGGAGGCCGCGCTGTTGGTCCTTTTTGCTCTGCTGGGGATGTTGTTGATGGTGTCCGCGGATTCGTTGATGATGTTTTATATGGGGCTGGAGATGCAAAGTCTGGCCCTGTATGTGTTTATTGCCCTGCAGGGGCGTCAACAACCCGCCGCCATTGAGGCCGCGCTGAAGTATTTTATTTTGGGGGCTTTGGCCTCGGGCCTGATGCTGCTGGGGATGTCGTTTTTGTATGGTCAATGGGGCGTTTTGGGGTATGGGGATCTGCAGGCCATTTTGGTTCAGCATGCCGCCGTTTCAGCCGCCTTGCTTTGGACAACGTTGGGGGCGGGGTTGATTTTGGTGGGCTTTTTGTTCAAGCTTTCGCTGGTCCCCTTTCATATGTGGACGCCGGATGTGTATCAGGCCGCGCCCACGCCTGTGGTGGCGTTTTTGGCCTCTTTGCCCAAGGTTGCCGCCACGGTGGCGCTGGTGCGTTTGTTGACCGGTCCTTTTTATACCTTAATGCCAGATTTGGGCGATATGCTCAGGATTATTGGGGCGCTGAGTATGCTTTGGGGGGCACTGGCGGGTCTGAGACAAACCAGTTTGCGCCGCCTGATGGCCTATAGCACCATTGCCCAAATGGGGTTTGTGGTTATGGCCCTGTCGGTGGCCACGCCCGAGGGGATGGGGTCCGCGCTGGTTTATGTTGTGGTGTATGCGGTGACGTCGTTGGGCTTTTTTGCCTTGTTGATGCGCCTATCCCAAAACGACTTATCGTTCAATGATGTGGCTGGACTGGTTAAGGTTTCGCCGGCAACGGCCTATTTATTGTCGGTTTTCCTGTTGTCGCTGGCGGGTATGCCGTTTTTCGCGGGGTTTTTCACCAAGCTGTCTGTCTTTCAAAGCGTTTTGGCGCAGCAGCATTACGCCGTGGTGTTTGCGGCAGCTATCTCTAGCGTGGTGGCCATGTATTATTATCTGCGGGTCATTAAGGTCATGATTTTTGATGAACCCGCCACAGATCAGGGTGTGACCATGGCCTATCATCCGGCCAGCTTTCCTTTGGGGATCCTTGCGGCCCTGTTTTTATCAGTGTTTTTTATCGTTCCGGGTCCAGAGACGATGGCGTTTGCCCAAAAGATGATGGGGGATCTGTTGCCACAGGCCACGGCGCCCGCGCCGGTTATGACCCTGCCCTTTGAGAAAGAATAGGGGGAATATCCATGTTAGAGCTGGGGTATTTTTTGCAACAGTGTCTGAATGGATTGTCGCTGGGGATGCTGTATGGCCTGATTGCCTTGGGGTACACCATGGTTTACGGCATTGTGGGCATGATTAATTTTGCCCACGGCGAGATTTTCATGATTTCCGCGTTTCTGGCGTTTCTGGCCTTTGTGGGGCTGCAAGATGCGGGTGTGATGTCCATAACGCTGTGTGTTTTGGGCATGTTTTTGTTTTCCATGGCCATTACGGCGGTGTATGGTTATGCGTTGGAGGCGGTGGCGTATAAGCCCCTGCGCTCTGCCCCGCGTCTGGCCCCGCTGATTACCGCCATTGGGATGTCTATTTTGTTTCAAAACTTTGTGCAGTTGACGCAGGGGGCGCAGGTGAAGGCTTTGCCGCCGTTGCTCACGGGAACAAACGTGCTGGGGATGTTTGATCATTTTGTTGTGACGCTCAGCAATACGCAGATTGTTTTGTTCATCAGCACCGTTGTCACCGCCGTGGTGCTGTATGCTGTGATTCATAAAACGCCGCTGGGTCGGGCCCAAAGGGCCTGCGCCCAAGATGCCAAGATGGCGTCTTTGCTGGGAATTTCGGTGAACCGCGTCATTGCCATAACCTTTATGATGGGGGCCGTGGGGGCCGCTGTGGCGGGGGTGATGGTGACGCTGTATTACGGCGTTCTTGATTTTTACATGGGCTTTCTGGTGGGGATGAAGGCCTTTACCGCCGCCGTTTTGGGGGGGATTGGATCGCTGGAAGGGGCGTTGCTGGGCGGGGTGTTGCTGGGGTTGATTGAAACGTTGTGGTCAGCCTATTTTGGGGCGGATTATAAAAATGTGGCGGCCTTTGGCGTGTTGATTTTCGTGTTGATGGTGCGTCCCACGGGATTGTTGGGCCGGTCCACGCTGGAAAAGGTTTAAGGTATGCGCTCCTTCCTCCCCCCCCGTTGGCTGGCCTCGCCCTGTGCCAAAATTTTGGGCTGGACGCTGGTGGCAGCGGTGCTGTTTTTCCCGTTTTTTGTGTTGCAGGCTGTGGATCAAAATGGGGTGATGTCTTTGGCCGCCTTCACCTATCGCCCGTATCTGCTGGCTGTTTTTGGGGTTTTTCTGGCGCTTTGCGGGGTATTTTTTTTACCTGCGCCATTGCGCCGTTTGCGGTGGCATCCCCCCGCTGTGTCGTTGTCCGTGACTCAAAAAACGGGGTTGCGGGGTCTTTTGATTTTGGGGTTGTTGATTCTGCCCTTCATCAGCAATCGGGCCGAGTTGGATTTGGCCACGGTGGTGTTGCTGTCCATTGCGCTGGCATGGGGGATGACCATTGTTGTGGGGTATGCGGGGTTGCTCGATTTGGGGTATATCGCGTTTTACGCGGTGGGGGCCTATACCTACGCTTTGCTCAGCACGGGGTATGGGGTGTCGTTTTGGCTGGCGCTGCCGCTGTGCGCCCTGTTGCCGGTGGGGCTGGCGTTTTTGGTGGGCTTTCCCATTTTGCGCCTGCGCGGGGATTATTTTGCCATTGTTACGCTGGGATTTGCGGAAATTGTGCGCACCCTGTTGATTAACGCCCAAAGCATTACCGGTGGCCCCAACGGCGTAGCCGAAATTCCCCGCCCCACGGTGTTTGGCTGGGGCGCGGCTGATTTGGATGAACGCATGCTGATGTTGTATTTTTTGATTTTGGGCTGGACGGTTGTGGTGTATGGGTTGATGCGCCGCCTGCGGGTTTTGCCGCTGGGACGGGCGTGGGAGGCCCTGCGTGAAGACGACATTGCCGCCCGCTCTTTGGGGGTGAATGTGCACAGAATGAAACTCTCGGCCCATGCTATTGGTGCCATGATTGCCGGCATTTGCGGGGCGTTTTTCGCCGCCAAGCAGGGGTTTGTCAGCCCTGAGAGCTTTACCTTTCTGGATACGGCCTTTCTGCTGGCCATGGTGGTGTTGGGGGGGATGGGCAGCCCGTGGGGTGTGGCCTTGGCGGCCATTTTGATTGTGGCGTTGCCAGAGGTCTCGCGGTCTTTTGCCGATTACCGCATGTTGTTTTTTGGCATGGTGATGGTTTTGGTGATGATTTTTCGCCCAGGGGGCTTTGCCGCTACGCGCAGCCCTTCGGTTCTTTATGATCCCGCATCTGGGGAAAAGCAGCCATGAGCAACCTGTTAACCGTTACGGATCTCAGTATGTCTTTTGGTGGTTTGGTGGCGGTGGATCATATCAGCTTTGCGGTGAAGCTGGGCAGCATCACCGCCATGATCGGGCCCAACGGGGCGGGGAAAACCACGGTGTTTAATTGTGTGACGCGGTTTTACACCCCCACGTCCGGCCAGATGGTTTTGACACCGGAAACGGGCTCTGCGCTGGATCTGCATACCCTCTCCCCGTACAAAGTGGCCAAAAAAGCACGGGTTTTAAGAACCTTTCAAAACATTCGCCTGTTTGGGCAGATGAGCGTTCTGGAAAATGTCCTCATTGGCCAGCATAGTCTTTTGATGCGGGCGTCGTCCTGTTCTGTGGCCGGACTTTTGAACCTGCGGCGTTACCGCGCGGCCGAGAAGGATGCCATGGATTTGGCCTTGTCGTGGTTGGAGATCATGGGACTCACCGAGGATGCCAACCGCCCTGCGGCCTCATTACCCTACGGCGCCCAGCGGCGTTTGGAAATTGCCCGCTGTCTGGCGGGTCGCCCCCGTTTGCTGTGTTTGGATGAACCGGCGGCGGGATTGAACCCCAAGGAATCTTTGGATTTGAAAAATCTGTTAAAAACCCTGTGTTGTCAGCATGGTATCACGATTTTCTTGATTGAACATGACATGTCTGTGGTGATGGATATTTCCGATCATATTCTGGTTTTGGATTATGGCCGCCTGCTGGCCCAAGGCACACCGCAGGCCGTGCGCACCCATCCCGATGTGATTCGGGCCTATTTGGGGGAGGATGCGGCATGACCCCGTTGTTATCCCTAAACAATGTTTGCAGTGGTTACGGCCGCATTGCGGTTTTG
>JBILTX010000067.1:0-5227 GCA_044371315.1 Alphaproteobacteria bacterium
GCCGTCAACACAGGCTGCGGAGAAAAAGAAAACGATAGGGTCATACACGAAAACGCCGATTGTCTTGGCGGATGGGGTGGGATTTGAACCCACGAACGCCTTGCGACGTTGCCGGTTTTCAAGACCGGTGCATTCAACCGCTCTGCCACCCATCCGTTTAGGGGACATATCCTAGGGCATGGCGGGTGGATGTGTCAAACCTTCCTTCGCCCCATGATTTGAATTGTTTTTGATATAAACCTTGACATTTTTTTTTTTCGATTAGCCTTGCTGAAATGATTTTCATTGAAAGGGGTTTATATGACGGAACAAATTTCGCATCAAAGCATTATAGCAGGTTTGGAAGAGCTAGAACTTTCCTTTTTGGACAAGCTTTTAACTGGAGAAAAATTGACTTTGGAGGGTGTATCCTCGTTGATTAAAAATCCGGCATACATGGCAGCATATCAAAGAGTAAAAAATTCTGATCAACTTGATCATCAACCGTCCTCAAAGGACAAGCAAATAACATCGCTTTATCATCGCATTACTCAAATGGCAGATGCGATTCCCGCCATACAAGACATGCAGGATGTGGAAGAAGAATGGGGAATTTCAATTGCGGCAGCAGCCTTTAAAAATTTGCCTCCTACAACCCAAGAAGCGGTTCTTCAGACTTTGCAAGATCTTCGTGATTGTTCGGATTACTCTCGTCTTGGCGAAAAATTAGACTTGGCATCGCAAAAACAAGCGCCTGAGGGTCAAGAAGCCGAAGACCAAGGATTTTTAGATATAGCGCGGGATATACAAAGCCAAGTGGAATCTCTTTTGACGCTTTTGGATGCGATAAACCCACCATCTGAGAGGGGGGACAGTGGTTCAAACTCTTTCCTGACCCCTAGCGACAGCCTAAGCCTCTAATTCCCAACCACCCTTCCCAACTTTGGCCCTTAATTCCCTACTGGCCCTTAAAAACTGTTTTTATACAGGGAAAACGCTATACAGTCCCGTGGCACTGTTTGTATTTTTTTCCCGATCCGCAGGGGCAGGGGGCGTTGCGCAGGATGCGGCCCCATGTTTCTGGGTTTTTTGGGTCAATCTGGGCGGCTGCGGTGCGTTTATGGGCGGGCTCTTTGGGGGGCTCAGGACTATCCCCATGGTTATAAAGGGCATGATCCAGCAAACTGGGCGGCGGGGTCAGATCTTCGGGGCGGACCACCTGCATTTTCAGAGAGAGGGTGGTCACCTGTTCCCGAATGCGGGCCAGCATGGCCTCAAAGTAATGAAATGCTTCTTGTTTGTATTCATTCAGCGGGTCCCGCTGGCCCATGGCCCGTAGTCCAATACCACTGCGCAGGTGATCTAGGGCCTGTAAATGATCCTGCCAGCAAGCATCAATTTGCTTTAAAATCAAAAATTTCTCGGCCATCGCAGCCTGTTCCTTGCCCCAAGCCTGACGCAGTTGATGCATTTTTTCATCAGCGGCGCCCTTTAATCGGGTGGCCAGATCATCGCGACCAAAGCCTTCGGCGTCACACCAAGAGTTTAGGGGCAAATCCATGTCCAACACACGGCGAACGTCTTCTGAAAGGCCATCAAGATCCCAATGATCTTTATAGGCATTCACAGGCACAAAACGATCCAAAAGATCATTTAAAACATCGCTGCGGAATTCATCCACCAAATCCCCAACAGCGTCCAGATGCATAATATCGCGCCGTTGGCCGTAAATCAGCTTGCGTTGTTCATTCATCACATCATCGAATTTCAAAAGGTTTTTCCGGATGTCAAAGTTGCGGCCTTCGACTCTTTTTTGTGCCTTTTCAATGGTTCGGGAAAGCATGGCATGGTTAACCTCCTCCCCTTCCTTCATCAAGCCCATTGAGGACACCATCTGATGCATGCGGTCGCCCCCAAAAATGCGCATCAAATCGTCTTCTAAGCTGATGTAAAAACGGGAAATCCCAGGATCCCCCTGACGGCCCGATCGTCCGCGCAGCTGGTTGTCAATACGGCGGCTTTCGTGGCGTTCTGTGCCCAAAACAAACAGGCCGCCTGCGGAAAGTACTGTGGCTTTGTCGGCGGCATGAGTTTTTTGTGCGGCGTCTTGTTTGGCCAAATCATCGCCCGCTTCATGCAGCATGGTCTCTAAATTGCCCCCCAGCTGAATGTCGGTGCCTCGACCGGCCATGTTGGTGGCGATGGTAACCGCCCCTGGTTTTCCCGCGTGTTTGATAATTTCGGATTCCTGTTCGTGATAGCGGGCATTCAGAACCTGATGGGGGATGTTGTGTTTTTTTAACGTCCTAGAAAACATTTCCGATTTTTCAATGCTGGTGGTGCCCACCAAAATGGGTTGCTTGCGATGAAAGCAATCCTGAATTTGGGCCACAATGGCGGCTTCTTTGTCTTTAGCATCGCAGAAAATGCGGTCTTGATCGTCAATGCGCTGCACGGGATTGTGGGTGGGAACAGAGATCACAGACAGGTTATAGATTTCCTCGAACTCCGCCGCCTCTGTCATGGCCGTCCCTGTCATGCCGGCCAGTTTATGGTAACTGCGGAACAGATTTTGATAGGTAATGGACGCCAGCATGACGTTTTCACGCTCAATGGCCACACCCTCTTTGGCCTCCAGCGCTTGGTGCAGGCCATCAGAGAACCGCCGTCCATCCATGATGCGCCCTGTAAATTCGTCCACAATCATGACTTTGCCATCTTTGACAATATATTCCTGATCTTTCTGGAACAAATGCGCAGCGCGTAGGGATTGCAGGCTCAGGTGGAGCGTCTCATTGTATTCAATATCATAAAGATTACCGCCTTCACGGATCAGGCCAGCCTTGATCAGGGCATTTTCCAGAAATTCTTGGCCTTCTTCGGTCAGGGTGACGGTGCGGTGTTTTTCATCCTTTTCGTACCCTTCGGGGGGAATCGTTTTCACCACAGCATAGATTTTTCTATAAAGTTCAGAGGACGTGGTGGCCGGCCCTGAGATAATGAGGGGGGTGCGGGCTTCATCAATCAGGATGCTGTCAACCTCGTCAATCAGGGCATAATGCAGGTCCCGCAACACCAAATCTTCGGCTTTGACTTTCAGATTATCTCTTAGATAGTCAAAGCCCAGTTCGTTGTTGGTGACATAGGTGATGTCGCAGGCATAGGCTTGTTGCCGCATCCGATCATCCATGCCGCCGGTGACACAGCCCACGGTCATGCCCAAAAATTCAAAAACCTTGCCCATCCACCCCGCATCGCGGCGGGCCAGATAGTCGTTGACGGTAATAATATGGACGCCTTTGTCCTCAAGGGCCACCAAATAAGCGGGCAGGGTGGCCACGAGGGTTTTTCCCTCACCCGTGCGCATTTCCGCAATCATACCATGAAACAGAACGGTGCCCCCAATCAGTTGCACATCAAAGGGCCGCAATCCCAGGGCCCGCGTAGCTGCTTCGCGGACAACGGCAAAGGCTTCTGGCATCAGATCCTTTAGGGGGGCTCCCTGTTCCAAACGCTGGCGAAACAGGACGGTTTGTTCGCGCAGGGTCGCATCATCCATGGCCGCATACAGGCTTTCTTTGGACCGCGCTGCTTCGATCAGGCTTTGTTGTTTTTTAACGTAACGATCACTGTGGTTGCCGAAAAAACGGCGCAACAGAGCAGAGAACATATAAGATTCCTAAGGGATGACAAAGCATGCATCTTTACCATGGGTGTGCGAGTTTCCACAAGATTTTTAACAAAATAAGCCTCCCGCAACAGAATGTCTTGACTTGGCATCAAAGAGTGAATAAAACCATCATCATGTCAAATTTTGGAATGGTGTTATGGCAAAATCATCGACAATCCTCGTCAAGCTGGAAAGTACGGCAGGGACAGGTTTTTTTTATGTCAAAAAGCGCAATCCGAAAAAATTGACAGAAAAACTGAAATTCCGTAAGTACGATCCCAAGGTCCGTCAACACGTGGATTTTGTCGAGAAAAAAATAAAGTAGAAAGGTTTTCCTATGCGTCGTAGTTTGTTATTTGTTGCTATTGCTGTTTTGGCTGTTGTTATTCTTCTGACTGTTGCTAAGAGCCCTGAAGTTGCCACAGAGGTTTCTGGTACCCCTGCAGTTCCTGCTGCTGAAGCCCCTGTCGGTGAAGAAGCACCCGCTGCTGAAGCTCCTGCTACAGAAGCCCCTGCGGCTCCTGCTGCTGAAGCACCCGCGGCTCCTGCTACCGAAGCCCCTGCGGCTCCTGCCACAGAAGCTCCTGCTGGGCTTGCTCCTGAAGTAACTCCTGCTCCAGAGCAAAAGCAGTAATTCATTGATCCTGCTCTAACAAGGAGGGGTTATGGGACGTCGTTTTATTTTACTGGCGGCGTCCCTGCTCCTTCTTCTTGTTGTGGTTTTTTGGGCAACGTATTCTGATTCTTCTCAGAGCACCACTTCTTCTCCTCCTTTTGGCGGAGATTTCTCTCTGAAAAGTCATCTTGGGTCCTCTTTTTCCCTGTCGTCTGCTCGTGGATCTTTTGTCCTTGTTTTTTTCGGCTTTACCAATTGTCCTGAGGTTTGTCCTTTAGGCCTGAAAAAAATGTCGGATATTTTGGACCTGTTGCCCCAAACGTCATCAGTGCGTTTAAAACCTCTTTTTATTACGGTGGATCCCCTTCGAGACACCCCTGAGGTGTTGGCCTCCTATTTATCGTCCTTTTCACCCAAAATTGTTGGATTGACCGGAACAGAGGATGACATTGCTGATGTTGTGAAGCGTTACGCCATTTATGCGGAAAAAGTTCCCCTTCCAGACACATCCCATAACGGCTCTGATCATCAAGGCCACGAAGATTACACAATGAATCACACCACCCATTTGATTTTGCTGGACCCCCAAGGGAATTTTGTGAAACTCTATGCCGATGATTTAACCGCCCAAGACATCACACGAGATTTGGCGTTGCTGATGGGGGGTAGATGAGGTGCTTGCCAAACCAAGGGCAACAGTTTGTGACCATGATGCAAGGGGGATGTTCTGGATGCTGTGGCTTGTAACGGAAAAAAGAAGATTTTTATAGGGTAAGCTGTTGAAATCCATCATGAAAAATCACTCGATGATGTCATAAAAGAGTTACCTTAATTGGAAAAGGCTCTAGACTAGAATAACAAAGGTGTTATTCTATGAAGATGATAAAGAACAGCAAGTTATCTGAGAGAAAGACTCGAAAAGTAGTGCACCATTTTTGCGTGGACATTCCTGCATCGAAAAC
>JBILTX010000068.1:0-5217 GCA_044371315.1 Alphaproteobacteria bacterium
CATCAGCGGGATGCGGCCAAAAAAAACAAAGACTTTGCCACCGCCGATGCCCTGCGGGATCGCCTGTTGTCGTGGGGCGTGCGTTTAAAAGACACACCGGAGGGGACGAAGTGGGAGAGGGTTTAGTTTTTTCAGGAATCAATCATGGCCCCCAGAAATAAGGTCGGCTTCTTTTTCTTCTTTGCCGTTTTTCAACAGTGAAAGCTCTTCTCTTAAAGTTAGCAAACCTTCGTTTGTAACTTCAATTTTGACTTCTATTGAAATTATTTCCGATTTTGTAATGTCAATTTGATTTTCTAAATCTAAAATCTGGCGTCGAATGTTTTTATGAGAGCTCCGATTTTCGCACCGATATTCGGCTACGTCTGTCATGGAAGCCTTTTTGTTCTCTTCTAGCTTGATGAGATACTCTTCGCATTCTTTCAAATTGTTTTTATGCCTCTCTAATTCATTCTGTTTTCTTTCAACAAAGGATCCTTTGGTTTTTATAATTGATTCAATCTCTTCTATTCTATTTAGGCGGTCTTCCCCTTTAAGATAAGTTACTCGCTTTTCCATCCGCCCCCTCTCTTTTTTTCTTATCTCTTCTAAATCCCATTTTTGCTCCCAACCGATAGCTTCAGGCTCAGGATAAAACACAGGAGAGAGCCCATACTCACTGTTTATTTCATCAAGATAACTTCTTGTAACAGGATCAAAATTGGGAAATAGATCAGACGCTTTATAAATCCACTCATTGCTAGGTTCTTGAGCTTGTTTTGTTTTTAAAAAGATAACGTTGTTATTTTCGGAGTTAGCTTTTTTGATTTCATCCATTTTTTCTTTAATGTCCTGCCCAACCTCAGATTTTGGCGCCATATCATCCAGAATTTCCTTATCTGATCTAGGATTGTCGGGATAGGTTGAGAATGTTGAAAACAATTGGTCGCCAGAATCAGCGTTTTTGGGATGGACGCCACCATTTTTTTCTAGCTTCCCTCCCAGCCTTTCCTCTATTCGCTCCAATTTTTCCTCTATCATGCGGAGGGTTAGGGTCATTGTTTCCCAACGACTATCCCTGGAAAACCACCCCAAAGATGATAAAAAATTAGAAAATGCCATCCACAAATCGTTCGCGAAAATTTTCAGTGCCAAAAAAAAGGATTTCTTCTCGCTCATCACATGCCTCTCTTGATTTAAAATATTAGAAAAAATATACCCTAAAAATTAAAGTGAATAAATATGATTTTTTCCGCCCCAGTGCTCTTTTTGGCCTCTGACATTCAATCCGAAACCGATCCCACCGTGCGGCGTCATAAACAACTGATTTTACGGGCATCAGGAAAGGCTTTGGGCCTGCTTCTCACCCCCTCTTGGTTACAGGGGGACGATATCGCCCTGCAGGATGCCATTACGCAAATCATTCATCAGCGGGATGCGGCCAAAAAAAACAAAGACTTTGCCACCGCCGATGCCCTGCGGGATCGCCTGTTGTCGTGGGGCGTGCGTTTAAAAGACACACCGGAGGGGACGAAGTGGGAGAAGCTATAGTGGCAAGCTGGCAATCCACCCCGCCGTGAGAGTCTCCAGCGTTCTGTTTTGCCCCAAACGATCATTCAGGCATTTGAAATCCACCTGATCCAGCGGCTGATCCTGATTGTGACAGGAATACACCACCGTTTCCTGCCCTGTTACGGGGTCGCGGTGGATTTGCAAGCACTGGGCGCAGATTTTTTTCATCATACATTGCATGGGGCTGTTGATGCTGCCGATGGCCTGTGTCACGTTGGGCAGATAGGGGGCCAAAACGCCATGGCGGGCGATGCGAACGGCATCCATCATGCGGTCGGATCCAATGACAACCAGATGATCCACGGTTTCCGTGGAGATAGACGGCGCCCCCAAATCCCCCCGCGCATAGGCGGCGATGGCCTGCACAATGTTCCCCGTATAGGCCCGATCTTGGGGGCGGTTTGGGGTAAAGTCTGAAGGCTCGTCACAGCACCACACCACCACATCACTGGCGGATTCGATTTTATCCACGTGATAGCGGTCACCGGATTTTTTATAGCCCGCAAAATACAAAACGCGGCTGCCCGCTGCCTTTAACGCGGCCCCAATGGAAAACAAAACGGCATTGCCCAAGCCCCCGCCCACCAGCATGACGGTTTGGTTGTGGGGAATATGGGTGGGCTCCCCCGTTGGGCCCATCAGGATTATGGGCTCGCCAACCTTTAGATATTGACACAAACTGGATGATCCCCCCATTTCCAAAATGATGGTGGCCAGCAGCCCCTTGTCATGATCCACCCAAGCCCCTGTGGCGGCGATGCCCTCCATGGCCAAGCGCGTGCCGTTCACAACAGGGGCGTAGGTTTCAAAATTTTGCAAACGGTAAAACTGTCCGGGCTGAAACTGCCGCGCGGCTTGGGGGGCGCGGACCACAACCTCCACAATGGTGGGGGTCAGGCGATTAACCGCATACACCGTGGCGAAAAGCTGATCGTTCAGATGGGTAAAAAACGCCTTGTCCTCTGTCTTCTGTCCTCTGTCCTCCGTCCCCAGAACACGGGATACGATGGGATAGCCCTGCTTCGCACTGCCCATGGCCTTCACCACATTCCCCGCAAAGGAGGGATGCATATCCCCAAAAAAGCTGATAAAGCGATGATGGTCATACTGGCTGGCCAAAATATGGGGCGTTGTGGGTTTGGCCAGAGCTTCGGGTTTCACAGGGCTTCCCGTTTCATCAATGGCCTGAAAATAACGCCCGTCCAAGGTGATGTGCGTGGGGTCTTCATCATGCAGCACCACGTTGGGCTTGGTGCCCGCCGCCACCAGAATGGTGCGGGCTGGCAGGGTGTGGGTGCCGCCGTTTGTGTGTTTCACCGTTAAACCCTTGGCCCATCCCGATTCATCCACCTCCACCGCCACAGGGGTGCAGTTGGGGGCAATGGCAATTCCCTCTTCCAGGGCTTTTTCCACCTCTTCGTGATTCAGGGTATAGGACGGGGCATCGGTTAAATCCTTCCGATAGACCAACGTTGATCCCCCCCAAGAGCGCAACAGACCGATCACATCGGGGTTGGGCTTGGCCTTTTCTGCCCGCAGGGCCCTGGCATGCATCAGATATTCATCCAAAATGGCCAGATCTTCGGGCCGATAGGCGGCGCGAACGGCGGCTTCACCATTTTTTTCGGATAAACTATCATAGCGTTTCAGGGTTTTTTCAACCATCACGGGGTAATAGGCCAAGGCCTCTGTCGTGGTATCCACCCCTGTGAGGCCACCGCCAATGACCACCACCGGCAAGCGGATTTGCAGGTTGGCCAAGGCATCGGCCTTGGCCGCCCCCGTGAGTTGCAGGGCCATCAGGAAGTCCGAGGCCTGACGCACCCCCTTTGCCAGACCGTTTTTCATATCCACAATGGTAGGGGCCCCTGCCCCTGCACACAGGGCCATATGATCAAATCCAAAATCATCAAAGGCCTGAGCAATGCTGAGGGTTCCCCCAAAACGCACCCCGCCAAACAGGGCAAACTGCGCCCGCCGTTGCAGCAAAAGACGCACGACCTTTAAAAAGTTTTTATCCCACCGAACCGTGATCCCATATTCCGCAACGCCCCCAAAACCGGCCAAAATCCGTTCGTCCAGATTTTCCCAAAGGGCTTTTATATCCTCAATGGGTTTGGTGGTATCGGTTAAGACATCCGGCAGGGGCTCAATTTTTGCCCCGTCAATCCCCACCACCGTGTGCCCATCATTCATCAGATGATGCGCCAGCGTAAAGCCCGCGGGCCCCATGCCCACCACCAAGACCTTTTTGCCCGTGGCGGCCTTGGGATAGGGACGATGGATGTTCAGGGGGTTCCAACGGGTCAGCAAGCTGTAGATCTCAAAGCCAAATGGCAGCTCCAAAATATCCCGCAAAATGCGTGTTTCGGCTTGGGGGATGTTGACGGGTTCCTGTTTTTGGTAAATGCAGGCCTTCATACAGTCATTGCAAATGCGGTGGCCTGTGGCGGCGGCCATGGGGTTATCAATGGTAATCACAGCCAAAGCGCCCAAGGCATGCCCCTGCATTTTCAGGGTGTGCATTTCGGAGATTTTTTCCTCTAGCGGGCAGCCCGTCAGGGTAACGCCAAAGGGGCTTTTTTGGAATGCGCCGGTTTTTTTGTCTTTCAGACCTTGACTGCAGGAATCCCGACCTTGGTTGTGACAATGAATACAATAGGTGGCCTCGCTGAGGGCATCGCGCAGGGTTCCCCCCGCATCCGTTAGGGTAAACCCCTCCCTGGGGCGCAGGGCTTCCTGATCCGCCACGAACATTTCCACGCCGTCACGGTAAATTTTTTGGGTGTGCACCAAATGGGCAAAATCCAGTTTTTTGGGCTCTTTAAACAACACAGAGGATGATTTTTCCTGAACCGTTGCCCATGCCGCGTAACGCAGGGCCAGATCCAGCAGATTCGCCCTGCCCTCTTCCTGTTGCCATGTCAAAACGGCATGGGCGAAATCCAGCTCGGCATCTTCGGTCTTGCGGGGGAAATGGGGGGCCAAATCCCGCCACAATGCGGGGCCATCAAAGGTGGCGGCCTCTTTGCCGTAAGTTTTCATGGCCTGACGCTGCACGAACAGGCGGCGGACTTCAAACAACGGCATCAGGTCGTGATGATTTTGACCGAGGGCCGCAGCCTGTTTTTCAATGCCAAACAGCGTGGTCAAAAAATCCTCTAAAACAGGGGCAACGGCCAGAATCAGGGTGGACTCTTCCAACTTGCCCACCGTTTCTGGATGGGCGCGGGCGGCCAAAAGGGATTCTGCCAGCGCGGGGGCCTTTTGGTTCAATGTTTTAAGGAAAAGGCTATCCAGCCGCGACAGTCCCTCCGCCGTATAAAAATCAGCAAACGTTACGCCATTAGGAAGGTTTAACATGAGCAAATCCACACAAATTCAAAGCGTCCCCCTTTTACCACACCGACAGGGGCGGGGGAAAGGGTTTTACGTAGGTTTCAATAAGGGCAATAAAAAATGTTCAAGGACATGACAATCCAAAGCACTCTCCGGTAGCCAGGTGTTATCGTGGACGATGCCTCCGCTGGGTAACAGTGCTGATTCATGAGATTATTATGTTTTGGCTCTAGACTAGAATAACAAAGGTGTTATTCTATGAAGATGATAAAGAACAGCAAGTTATCTGAGAGAAAGACTCGAAAAGTAGTGCACCATTTTTGCGTG
>JBILTX010000069.1:0-5135 GCA_044371315.1 Alphaproteobacteria bacterium
ATACGGCGTTAAAACAGATCGAGACCATCACCGGTCAACCGTCTGCAAATGTCATCGGCTATTGCATCGGGGGCACGGCTTTGGCCGGCCTGTTGGCGTGGCTAAAGGCCAAAAAGGAAGACAAACGGGTCACCTCTGCCACCTTTTTCACCACCCTGATGGATTTTTCAGAACCTGGGGATTTGGGGGTTTTTATTGACGAGCCCCAAGTGTCCGCCCTGGAGAAAAAAATGGCCGCCAGCGGTGGGTTTTTGGATGGTCGCGATATGGCCACAACGTTTAATCTGCTCCGTTCTAATGACCTGATCTGGTCCTTTGTTGTGAACAATTATATGATGGGGAAGGAGCCCTTCCCCTTTGATCTGCTGTATTGGAACTCTGATTCCACACGTTTGCCTGCAAAGATGCACAGTTTTTACCTGCGCTCTATGTATATGAACAATCTGTTGATTCAGAAACACGGGGTAACCTTGGGTGGGGTACCCATTGACCTGCGCACCATCACAACGCCCAGCTATTGGATTTCCACGCGAGAGGATCATATTGCCCCATGGCGGGCCACATATACGGCGACGCAGCTTTTTTCCGGAGAAAAAACATTTCTCCTCGCCGGTTCAGGCCACATTGCGGGCATCATCAATCCCCCCGAAAAACAAAAGTACGGATACTGGATGAACAAAACCCTGCCGCCCCAAGCCGAAGATTGGCTGAAAGATGCCGTAGAATCCAAAGGATCGTGGTGGCCCCAATGGCAGGAATGGGCCGCGCAACAAGCGGGGGAGCAAGTGCCCCCCCGCGCTTTACCCCCCAAGGGTGAAGACGCCCCTGGCCGTTATGTGCGTGTGCGATAGGCGAGCGTGATCTGAGATCCTTAGGTCTCTGTTTGTTCCCGTTTTATAGTTTAAAAGGGGCTCAAGACTCTTGATATGGTCCTTTTATCTGAATTGATAGGATTTTTCCTATAGTGTTTTCAATTTATTTTCGTACTGAGCCGAGAACAACCCTAGCGGAGCGATGCCCAGTGAATCTAGGTGAGCGACGCTAGGCGCCGTTTGCAGGCCAGTACGGGAATAAAGTGGAAACACTCTAAAAATCAAAAATGTCCATAATGTGGGACAGGCCACTCTTTTTTTTCTTAAACGATCGTCTTGGCCCGTAATGGTCATCATCGTCATCATGATCATGATAAACCGCATGACCTCTTTTGGGTTGGTCGGATCTTGGGTATTCTGGCGTGTGAAGCTTGGGGGCGTAAGCGGCTTGCTCTTCCTCTGCGGCCTGTTTGATAAAGGATAAAAGTTTTTCCAATTCCCCCTTGTCCAGCCAAATGCCCCCACTGGTAGGGCACACATCAATTTCAATACCAAACCGATGAATTTGTTTCATGGGGGACCCGTCGATGGGTGATGTTAATAGGGGCATAAAAACTCCGTGACTCTAAATCATGTCCCTCTGAAAATAAGCTAAACTATGAAAAAATCAAGAAGAAAGAGGCTATGGTTAATTTCCTCATTCCTGTTATTGCGATTTGGTCTTGCCCTTTTGCAGCGATTTGTTAGATAATGACCTAGACACTGGTTTCCATGATAAGATGGCCTTGCCTTGGCAGGTCAAGAGCCTTTTAGGAAAGACCCCTATCGATATGAACATGCGTCCTTTATTTTCTCCTGCTTTTTTTTCCTTTGTTCGGGGGGCCTTGAATTTAGTATTTTTAATGGGCCTTCTTTCTGGGGCACACGCTCGGGCAGAAGAGGCCCCTGTTCTTCCTTCCCTGAAAGTCAAAACGACATCCGATTTGCCTTCTACAGCCCAACAGCAGGATGTTTTTGGAATCGTAACATGGACAGACGCAACCCAGGCCATGGTGGGGGCACCTTGGGACAGTGATGCGGCGTATCGTGCGGGGGCTTTGTATCTTTATCAGAATCAAGGGGAGAGTTGGGGCTTGGTGAAAAAAATCCTGCCGCCCACACCCTCTGCCCGCGCCATGTTTGGCAGTGCGGTGGATGCCAACACATCTTATATCGCCGTAGGCGCGGCAGCAGAAAGCGCGGGTAAGCTTTATAACACGGGCTCTGTTTATATTTTGGATCGGAAAACAGGGGCTGTTTTGGCCAAACTGAATGCAGAAAAACCCAAATCAGGGGATTTTTTTGGGAATGCTGTTCGTTGGCTGGATGAAAACACTTTGGCTATAGGGTCACATCTTAGCGATGTTCGGGGCATTGACTCTGGGTCGGTATCGATTTTTCAAAAAGAGGGTGAGGCTTGGAAAGAAGCCTACGTTCTGGCCCCCAAAGCGCTGCACGCGGGATCGTTGTTTGGGAACGTTTTGACCTCTTCAGGGGATTTTCTCGCCGTAGGGGCCTATGGTCAAGACAGCAAAACAGGCCCTGGGTCGGGCGCCGTATTTGTTTTTAAAAAGGATGCCAAGGGTCTTTGGATGGAAAAACAAATCCTTCGGCCTGATGTGAATAAAGTTTTCACAGAATTTGGGGGCAGCGTTGCTATGCAGGGCAAAGCCTTGATTGTCGGGGCAGCCTATGAAGATGGCTCCGCTAAGCAGATGGGAACCGTGTATTCGTTTGTGTATGATGAAACCGCAAAGGCTTGGGTTTTACGTCAAAAATTAAATAACCCGGAGCCGTCTTGGCAAGGCCGCTTTGGTGGCGCCGTTGCCCTGAACAACAACCGTTTGTTTATTGGGGCCCCTTTTGGTGTTGTTTACGGGTATCACCAAGAGCGGTTTGATACGGATTGGGTTTTTGTCGAAAAATTCTCCAAGACAGATCCCGATTATCAAAACATGTTCCCCCAGACGCTTTTTGCAGCGGGGGATCATCTGCTGGTGGGGGTACCCGTCAGACAAAGCCCAAACATTCCCACAGGGGCCGCGCATATTTTGACGTGGGAACCCTAAGACAGGCCCCATACACTGTCACAAGTCATCCCTGACCTGTTGATGTCCTCAACCTCTGCCTTGCCAGATGGGCTTCTGGGACCTATAGTCGGGCCATGAAACGATTTTTTGCTTTCTTTGTTTTCGTGTTTTGCGCGTCAGGAATCAGTATGGCCAAAGCCCCCCTTCCTCTTTCTTATGGTCACAATCAAACAGCCTTGCTGTTTTCCGATGCCAGTGTTCCCATTGTATCCATTGATTTTTCTTTCAAAGCAGGCAGTGCCTTTGATCCCAAAGGCAAAAACGGCCTCTCTGCCATTACGGCGGCCATGTTAACCGAAAGCGTTGCGGGTTATGACGCTTTATCCTACAAAAAAGCCCTAGAAACCCACGCCATTCAACTCTCCTATAACGCCACGCGTGATGATGTTGTGGGACGTCTTCAGTTTTTAAAAATCCAGATGACGCCGGCCATTACACTGGCGCGTTTAAGTTTTCTACATCCTGCCTTCACCAAAGACGATTTGGCCCGCATCAAACGTCAGCAATCCAGTTATTTTGACTACAAAGAACAAACCCCCCGCATTTTGGCCCAAGATTTATGGTGGCAAACGGCCTTTGCCGGACACCCCTATGCGCACCCCATCGAAGGCACCCGTGAAACCGTGGCCCGTTTGACCCCTAAAGATGTTCAGGCTTTTTTCAGTGACTGTTTCACCCGCCGTCAGGTCACAGTGGGGGTGGCGGGGGATATTTCTGCCGCTGAGGCCAAAGATATGCTTGAACAGCTTTTCGGGGATTTGCCCGATACAGCAGGATGTGCGCAGGTTGTCCCCTTAACCCTGCAACAGGGGCAAAAGGTGCATCAAAACCGCGACGTTCCCCAAAACGTAGCCTTTTTTGGCCATGCCAGCATCCGGCGCACGGATCCTGATTTTTATGCCATGATGATTGTGGATTATACGCTGGGCAGCGGCAGCTTTTCCTCTCGCTTGATGGATGAAATTCGGGAAAAACGGGGCCTGACGTATGGTATTGGCACCATGCTCACCGATATGGGGGCTGGCCCCCTGATTTTGGGTCAGGTCAGTGCCGCCGCTGATAAAATGGATCAGGCCCTTTCCCTGACCCGAAGCATTTGGAAAGATGTGCAGGACAAGGGTATCACGCCCCAAGAGCTCAGTGATGCAAAACTGTATTTAAACGGATCATTTCCCCTACAACAGGACAGCACCAAAAAGCTTTCCGCGCTGATGCTTTATATGCAACAACAGAATTTGCCCCTAGATTATCTGGATCAACGGGCCTCTTTGATCAACGCCGTGACGTTAGAGCAAGCCAACAGCGTGGCGGCCCGCGTGTTGAAATCCGAAAATCTGATTGTTACCGAAGTGGGGCGCTAAAGCCCCTCTGACATATCAGGTTTTAAAAACACCCGCTCATCCTGAATCACCAAACGATCTTGACAGTACCAGCGCAGGGCTTGCACATAGATCCTATGCTCTAAGGTATGAATCCTTTGACTCAGGCTTTCTTCGGTATCATCTTCAAAAACGGGGGTGGTGGCTTGTAAAATAATGGGGCCTTCATCCATGGCCGGCCGCACAAAATGCACTGTGCATCCCGTCACTTTAACGCCGGCCACAATGGCCTGACGCTGGGCATGAAGCCCCTTAAACGACGGCAGCAAACTGGGATGAATGTTCAGCAAACGGTCCCACCACGTATCCACAAAACCAGCCGTGAGAAGGCGCATATATCCCGCCAAACACACCCCCTGAACATCATACTGTTTGAGCAAGTGCGTGATATGATCATCCCGCTCTTGCGGGGTCAGTTTTGGCAAAATATGATAGGGAACGCCGGCTTTTTGGGCGCGTTCCCCCGCATATGCCGTAGGATTGCTGGAAATGACGCAGACTACGCGGCCCGCAATAAAGCCTTGGGCGCAGGCATCAAGAATGGCCTGCAAATTAGACCCATGTCCTGACACCAAAACACCCAAAGGTTTCATGGTAAAGAGATCCTGTTCAAAATATCTTGACCCTTTGGGAACGATGGACCTGTTACTCTATTGTGGGGGCGATGCAAGCGGTGCCACCCCGTAATTCACACAGGCTGCGACGTGTGGCTTGGGCCCAAAACGTTAGGGCTTTTTCCACATCATACCAAGAGCTCAGGGTTTTTTCACCCACACCCTTGCCGCCCAAACGACGGTCCTGCGCCGCGACCAAAA
>JBILTX010000070.1:0-5077 GCA_044371315.1 Alphaproteobacteria bacterium
ATCATCAGAATCAGGGCAAACAGGGCAAAGGTTTTTTTCATAAACAAGGCTCTTTCTTTCGATTAACACGACGTGGCGGCGCAGGTGGGATCCTTTAGCAAGGGGGTGATGACGCCTTTGACCCGAGACGGACTCAGAATCTGGGGCAACAACACAGGGGCCCGATTGCCAGAGGGATAAAAAATATACACCGGAACCCCACTGCGGTTAAAGGTTTCCAGATAGCGGGTCAGGGTATCATCGCGGCGTGTCCAATCCGCCCGCAAAACGGCAATGTTATTTTGGGCGAAAAAGTCCTGAATCTCTTGGCGGTGCAGGGTTGTGCTTTCATTAACTTTGCACGTGATGCACCAATCGGCGGTGGCATAGACAAAAACCGGCTGATCTTCGGCCCGCAGGGCATTCAGGGTCTCTAGGGAAAAGCCCTGACTTTGGGCGTGGTTATCTCTGCTGCTTTCATCCATACTATGGGCGAGCACGGGAATTAACAAGAGCAACCCCGCCATCACCCCCCACAATCCCCGTTTCATGGCGGGTTTTTTGGACATTTGGATCACCCCTAACACCACAGAAACCGCCAGCAAAGCAAAACACACCATCAAAACCACCAAAAGGCCCGCCTGCTGCCCCAACACCCACAGCAACCACAGGATGGTGACCAGCAGGGGATAGACCATCAAGGCTTTGACATGCTGCATCCACGGGCCCGGGGCAGGCAGTAACCGATGAATGGCCGGCACCATACTGATCAGCAAATACGGAAACGCCATCCCCAGACCGAGCATCACAAAAACCGTAATCAGGCTGGGCACCGGCAACGTCAGGGCAAAGCCAATGGCCGGCGCCATAAAGGGCACGGTGCAGGGGGACGCCAGAACCGTGGCCAACAGGCCGGTTAAAAACGCCCCTCGATACCCCTGATGATGGGCTACCGCAAGGGAGATATGCACGGGCACCTTGCCCCGCAACCCCTGAATCACTCCGAAAAGAATCAAAACCAAGGTGACCAAAAACCACGGCTCTTGCAGTTGAAATCCCCATCCCACAGCCATGCCCGCTTGCCTTAGGCCCGCCATAATGCCGGCCATAATCACAAACCCCAGAACAATCCCCCCCGCGTACACCATACCGTCAATGCGGGCTTCTCGTTCCTCTTTCCCCCGTAGATGGGCGATGGAAAGGGCCTTGAGCGACAAAATGGGAAAAACGCAGGGCATAATGTTTAAAATCAGGCCCCCCAAAAACGCATACAACCACGCCTGTTCCCATCCCAGTGCCGCAAACCGTTCACGATAAAACCCAACATCCGCCGAACCCAACGGCAAAGACACCGTATAGGGCGTGCCGTTTAAGGTCACAAAGCCGGACAGGGGACCGTTTAGGGGCAGCTTGACCCCCTCCTCTAGCGGGATTTGTATCAACAGGGTTTTTCCCCGTTGATCCAACGTTTGGGGCGCACTGGGGGGGATAACACCGGCCTGATCGATAAACAGGTATCCTTCTGTAATGGCGCGGGGTGCTGATGTTAATACAATCCCAAGGGTTTGATCCTGAACAAAAAAATGGCCGCTTAGGGTGGGATAGGTTAAATCCACCTTGCGCTGTTCCATAAATTCAGCATCGGGCGATGGGTTTTGACCAAGGATTTTAGGGGGCAACAGAAACGTTGCATCCTCAGGAATGCAAATATCCTGACAGGCCAGCCACGTGGCCTTGATTTGAATCGGTCGCGTTAAATCTGGCAGGGGATTGGGGGCTGTGATGGAAAAATAAAGGCGAATGGTGCCCTGATATCCATAATTCACCAGATGGGATACCGGCAGACGCTCGGGCACAGGCCACGACAAACGCGATATTTGAAAAGAAGAGGGAATATCCACCTGCAACTGTGTGGGCAAACCCGAATCCCCTGGGTTTTTCCAATAGCTGTGCCAGCCTGGGGTGTGGGTTAATTCCAGTGCAAAATGATGAACGGCCCCAGGGGACCATCCCTCTTGCGCGGCGATCAAGGTGGTGGAGACTTGCTCGGCATGGAGAACATGGGGGGCAATCCGCAGGGCGGCGGCCTGAGCCGGATCAAGTCCAAAACCAAGGACCCAAAAGGTGAAAAAAAACAAAGCAAAGCGTTTCATATGCCCATACCTGCTGTGGATGAAGGTCATTTTTTTATATAGCCATGGCGGTTTTTCCTATCGACGGACGGGGATAGGGTTCGGGAAACACCGGTGGCGTCTGCCCCCGCGCCAACGAGAGAAAATTAGAAAGCAACTGATATCCATAATCGCTGGCGATGCTTTCGGGATGAAACTGAACACCGTACAGGGGCAGAGATTTATGGCGCATAGCCATAATCATATCATCATCCACACTGCGGGCCGTCACCACCAAATCCTGCGGCGCATGATCCACCACCAAGGAATGATAACGGGCCACCGTATAGGGCGAGGGGATATGGGAAAACAACGCACAATCTGTATGATGGACCTGCGACTGTTTGCCATGCATGGGTTTGGGGGCGCGAATGATGTTGGCCCCAAAGGCCTCCCCCAAAGCCTGATGACCCAAACAAACCCCCAAAAGCGGGCGTTTTGTTTCAGCCGCATACCGCACCAAGGGAACACTGATGCCGGCGTCTTTGGGGGAACAGGGACCTGGGGAAATGATAATGGCTTCGGGGGACAGGGCATCAATGTCTGAGAGCGTTATGGCATCGTTGCGCACCACCCGCACATCCGATCCAATAACCTGAACATAATGGACCAGATTGTAAACAAAGCTGTCGTAATTATCAATAAACAGAATCATGGGAAAGCCCCTGTCAAAAGAAGACATCGAGGCTTTCCCAGAACGTCTTTACTTTAGAAAGACGATGTTCCTGTGCCCGCGACGCCCCCTGGATTGTAAAGGTTAAATTCAATAATGCCAGCCCAAAATTTTTCGGCCTTGTGCAGCGTATCACAGGATTGACGGATATCCGATTCCTTCAGATGGGTGCTGGCAAGACGCTCTGCATGGCTGGCAAAAATGTCACGGAATTTCAAAAACAGATCTTTTCCCTTGGGCGTTAAACGCACGCGGACAGAGCGACGATCATGAACAGAACGCTGCTGCTCTAGGTAGGTATTTTCCACCATTTTGCGAACGTTATAGGAAACGTTGGATCCCAAATAATACCCACGGTTGATCAATTCCCCAATGGTCAGTTCATCCAGACCAATGTTAAACAAAATCAGGGTTTGCACGTTGTTGATGTCTTGGATGCCGACTTTGTCCAGCTCGGCCTTCACGACTTCTAAAAATTGACGGTGAACCCGTTCAAGAGAACGGACAAATTCAAGGTAGGGTTGCAACACGATTAGGTCTCCTTAAAAAAATTAGGTTTTAGGTTTGGTCTTTTGCAGGATTGTTTTTAACATACAGGGCTTTTGTTAAAACCTAGCTAAAAAAAACCAGAAAAGCGCAAATTTTACTTTCGATATGTATTGTTAGCATCAGAGCGTTTTAAAAACAAGGGGTGTAAGCAAGCGACGTTGCATCATCTTGCGTTTTTTATTTTTTGGGGCTAGAAGAATAACACCTTTGTGCTAACGATCCTGTTTCATGTCCATTCCTGCCCTTGATTTTGAAGCCTTGTGCCAGAAAAAAGGCCTGAAAATGACGGATCAACGCCGCGTGGTGGCCCAAGTTTTGTTGCAGGCCGAGGGGCATCCGGATGTTGAGGAAGTGTATGCTATGGCCTCTCAACTGGATGCAAAGGTCAGCTTGGCCACGGTTTACCGGACGGTGAGAATTTTGGAAGATGCCGGCGTGATTCAAAAACATTCTTTTGGGGACGGACGTGCCCGCTATGAAGCGGTTTCTGACGATCACCACGATCATTTGATTGATATCGATACGCGGGAGGTGATTGAGTTTTATGATCCGAAGTTAGAGGCCTTAAAACAAGAGATTGCCGCACGCTATGGATACACCCTTATAGACCATCGATTGGATTTGTATGGACGAAGAAAAAAACACACCACCCCTGAAGCCTGAGACTTACCCTCAAAACCCGTCTGTTGGGGGGGATCATTCCCCGCATCTTAGCAGTCTTTGTTTGGATGTGGGCGATATGCAGGTGCGGTTGGCCACAAGCCAAGCGGAAATTGAGGCCGCCCAGCGTCTGCGTTACCATGTTTTTTATGAAGAAATGAAAGCCAAAGCCGATCCTGGCACGCGCCGTATGAAGCGGGATGCGGATTTGCTGGATGGGTTTTGTGATCATTTGCTGGTGTGCGATATGCGGGCACCATCGTTGGAAAGCTCTGTTGTGGGCACCTATCGTCTGGTCACCCGCGCCGCCGCTGAACGCCATGGGCGTTTTTATACGGCATCGGAATATCATATTGAAAAACTGATAAAATATCCTGGTGAAATTTTGGAATTGGGCCGATCCTGCGTCCACGAACATTTCCGCAATGGCCGCACCATGAATCTGTTATGGCGCGGATTGGCAACCTACGTTTTTTTAGCAGAGATTGAGCTGATGTTTGGATGTGCCAGCTTGCACGGCACGGATGTGGATGCGCTTTCCCTACCCCTTTCGTACTTGCATCATTATCATCTGGCGGAAGAATCTTTGCGCACCCGCGCCTTGGAAGAGCGCTATGTTTCCATGAACATCATCCCCAAAGACAACATTGATGTGCGCGACGCCCTGAATGCCCTGCCCCCCTTGCTCAAAGGCTATTTGCGGGTGGGATGTACTGTGGGGGATGGGGCCGTGATTGATTATCCCTTTAACACCACGGATGTCTGTATTATCCAAAAAACCAACTTGGTGACGGACAAATACCTGCGCCATTATCAACAAAATTATCAAAAATCGTGTGGTGAGCTTCCTTTGGTTTAGGGTGGATGGGTTCGCTGCACGCGTCATGACGGTTCAGAGAGTCATAGAGGTGCTCTGTATAGAGAGTGTAGTCACGAGATAAAAGGCATGTTATAAGTTTCCTGTTTTGTTGTTTTTAAGCAGGAGTTTTTGTTATGGATGAGGCCCCGATTCACCATCGCCATGATTTATCTGACAAGGTTTGGG
>JBILTX010000026.1:0-16966 GCA_044371315.1 Alphaproteobacteria bacterium
GCTTGGCGCAAAAGGCCGATTTGAATCTGCCGTTATTGCCCACCACCACCATCGGCTCTTTCCCCCAAACGAAGGAGGTCCGTCATGCGCGGGCGGCCTTTAACAAGGGCGAGATGAATCAAGCGTCTTATGATCAATTTTTGGGCGAGTGCATCCAAAACGCCATCAAAATTCAGCATGAATTGGATATCGATGTTCCTGTTCATGGGGAATTTGAACGTAACGACATGGTGGAATACTTTGGGGAGCAATTAAGCGGTTTCATCTTCACCAAAAACGGTTGGGTGCAAAGTTATGGGTCCCGCTGTGTCAAGCCACCGGTGATTTTTGGGGATGTGTCCCGCCCTGCGCCTATGACGGTGCAATGGACCACCTACGCTCAGGCCCTCAGCCCGCGTCCGGTTAAGGGAATGTTGACAGGACCCATCACCATTTTGCAGTGGTCGTTTGTGCGGGATGATCAGCCACGCTCTGTGACCTGTAACCAGATTGCGCTGGCCATTCGGGATGAAGTGATGGATCTTGAAAAAGCCGGCATTAAGATCATTCAGATTGACGAACCGGCCATTCGTGAGGGTCTTCCTTTGCGCAAAGAGGATCAGACGTCGTATCTGAACTGGGCTGTAGGGGCGTTTCGCATCTCCGCCGCGGGGGTTCAGGATAAAACACAAATTCACACCCATATGTGTTATTCAGAATTCAATGACATCATGGATTCTGTTGCGGATATGGATGCGGATGTGATTTCCATTGAAACATCCCGCTCGGCCATGGAGCTGCTTTCGGCGTTTATTGAATTCAAATATCCCAACGACATTGGGCCTGGTGTGTATGATATTCACAGTCCCCGCCTTCCCAAAACCGAAGAAATGGTGGCTTTGCTGCGCAAGGCGCTGGATGTGTTGAACCCCGAACAGATTTGGGTCAACCCAGATTGTGGGTTAAAGACACGGGGATGGGCAGAGGTTCTGCCGGCCCTGCAAAACATGGTGGCGGCAACCAAAATTTTGCGTCAAGAGTTGGCGGCCGAGCACAAGGATGCTGTCTGATCGGCTGTTTTATGGCCGCCGCGTTGGAAAGGGTTTTTCCCCAGCTGCGGCCAAGTCTTTGCGGGATCAGGCCGATGATTTTTGTTTTTCGGATCCGCGGGATCTCTTAACAGAGCCCTATACAGACCGTTTTCTGGAAATTGGTTTTGGTAACGGGGATCATCTGTTGGCGCAGGCCGCGGCCCATCCGTCAACACTGTGCGTGGGGGTCGATGCCTACCAAAGCGGCTTTACCCTTGCCCTACGGCAGGCCCACGAAAACACGATCCGTAACGTCCGCTTGGCCAATGCAGATGTGGGCTCTTTGCTGGAGGATTTTCCTGAGGCCTTTTTCGATAAAATGTTTATTTTGTTCCCCGACCCTTGGCCAAAAACGCGCCATCATAAGCGACGGTTGGTGAGTGAACACTTCCTCGCGCGGCTGAGGCGTCTCCTGAAACCCTCAGGCTTTCTGGTTTTGGCGACGGATCATGATCATTATGCGCAGCAGATCAGGGAAGCCGTTGAAAAAACCATATCTGGTGCATGGTTAACCCCAGATCCGTTGATCGTCACAACATCGTATCAACAAAAAGCCCACAACGCCGGCAGAGCCATCACGGTGATGAAAAGACAGTTTTCACGGGAAAGCGATTCGTGAAAATGATTCGCTGACTTTTGGTGTGGGGTGATTTACAGTCAGGGGCGTTTTGAAAATAATTTAGGTTTGTTTATGGGCAATCCCGTTTGGCACATTGTGGATGCTTCGGGTTATATTTTTCGGGCGTATCATGCTTTACCCCCCATGAACGCCCCCGATGGAACACCGGTGAATGCCGTCTATGGATTTTGTTCCATGCTATTAAAGTTGGTGAAAGACGTGGGGGGCCAACATTTGCTGGTGGTGTTTGATGCCAAACGTCACAATTTTCGTCAGGATCTTTACCCAGACTACAAAGCCCATCGTCCAGAGGCCCCCGCAGATTTGGTGCCCCAATTTTCCCTGATTCGCCAAGCGGTAGAGGCCATGGGATTTCTCCCCCTAGAGCAAGAGGGGTTTGAGGCCGATGATGTCATCGCCACACTGGCCACCCGATTGGTGGCCGAGGGGGAGCGCGTATGCATTGTTTCGTCGGATAAAGATTTGATGCAGCTGGTGCAGCCCTCTGTTTTCATGATGGACCCCCTGAAAAACAAAATCATTGAGCGGGATCAGGTTTTTGAAAAATTTGGGGTGTATCCGGAAAACGTGATTGATGTTCAGTCCTTGGCAGGGGATAGCAGCGATAACATTCCTGGCATTTCTGGTATCGGCCTGAAAACGGCGGCGGAATTGATTACGTCCTTTGGTTCTTTGGATGTCTTGTTGGATAATGCCGGCACCATTGCGCAGCCCAAACGGCGGGAACGTTTGCTGCAGGGGGCCTCTATGGCCCGATTGTCCCGTGAATTGGTGCGGTTGCGCTGCGATGTGCCCTTGCCCCAGCCGCCGCAGGCCTTGGTGCGAGAGGTGGATTATGGATCCTTTGTCTCTTTCCTGCAAACATTGGCCTTTCAATCGTTGATTCACCGCCTGCCTGTTTCAAAGAATGCAGAAAAAACATTTATTTATCGCTCTGTTGCGTCTGATGGGGACGAGGCGGGGTTTAGACAAAGCATCCTAACCCATGGCCTTTGCGGTTTTGTGGTGACGGCTTCGGGGGTTGATGTTTGTGCCGATAAAGATAGCGTCTGGAGCCTATCTTGGTCACAGGCCCAAAGGATTTTGCCCCCTTTGTTTGCGGATCCCAGCATCCTCTGGATTGGTCATGACGTGAAAACCCAGATGCATCATCTGAGGGCCCAAGGCCTGAGCCTTAAAACCCTGCCCCATGACACGCTGGTGATGGGGTATATTTTGACCATGAAGGGCCAAACGTTACAGGATGCCGCAGAACAGTATCTTCATCACAGATTCACCCAAATGGCGGGGGAGGAAGCCTTTCTGATCTGGCATGTGTTTCCTGTGTTGCAGCAAAAGCTGGCTGCCGCCCGCAGCATGACGGTGTATGAAACCATGGATCGCCCCCTGATTTCTGTTTTGGCCCAGATGGAAGAGGCGGGGATTGCCGTGGACACAGCGGTTTTATCGTCCCTAAGTCAGGAATTCGGGGCGCAGATGGACCAACTGCAGGACCGCATTTATTTACAGGCAGGCCATCCCTTTAACATCGGATCCCCCAAACAACTGGCAGAGGTTTTGTTTCAGGAAATGAAGTTAACCCCCGGCCAAAAAAGTTCAAAAACCGGTTCGTTTTCCACAGGATCAGATGTTTTGGAAACCTTGGTGGAACAAGGCCACGGCATTGCCCAAGATATTTTAGAGTGGCGTCATTATGCCAAACTGAAAAACACCTACACCGATGCTTTGCCACGGATGATTGATGAACGGGGGCGCATTCATACAACCTTTTCCTCAACAGTTACCGCCACTGGGCGCCTGAGCTCCAGCGACCCAAATTTGCAAAACATCCCCGTGCGCAGCGAGCATGGGCAAAAAATACGCGCCGCGTTTTATGCCCCCGCAGGATCGGTTTTGGTGTCCTGTGATTATTCGCAAATTGAACTTAGGTTATTGGCCCATTTGGCGGATATTGAAACCCTGCAACAGGCCTTTCACAGCAAAACGGACATTCACACCGTAACGGCGCACCATGTGTTTGGGGTGCCCCTAAACGATGTTACGCCGGCCATGCGTTATCGGGCCAAGGCCGTAAACTTTGGCATGATTTATGGCATTACCCCCTTTGGCTTGGCGCGGCAGCTGGGGTGCAGCAAAGCCGAGGCCAAAACCATCATGGATGCCTATTTTGCCCGTTACCCAGGCATACAAAGTTATATGACCCGTGTTTTGGAAAAAGCCCGACAGGATCAGGGCATCACAACCCTTTTTGGTCGACACATTCCGCTTTCGGGATTGGGGGATGCTAACCCTATGCGTCGGGCTTTTGCTGAGAGGGCCGCCATCAACGCCCCCTTGCAAGGAACAGCGGCGGATTTAATCAAACGTGCCATGATTCGCGTGGCGGAGGTTTTAAAAGATTACAAAACCCAGATGATTCTGCAAGTCCACGATGAATTGGTTTTTGAGGTCCCCGAAGAGGAGCAAAAAACGATCTTGCCGATTTTGGTCAAGACGATGGAAACAGCCCATTTGCCGGAGTATGGGATCAAGGTTCCCTTGGTTGTGGACACGGCGGTGGGGCCTCGGTGGGGATGAGGGGCAGCTCCATAACCTCACCTTTTTCTATGGGCAAATCAGACAAGTGATAGGGACCATATCCTGTGCGAATCAGGCGCGTCACAGGATAGCCCAAATGATCAAAAACACGCCGGATTTCACGATTTTTTCCTTCGGTTAAGGTCACACAGACCCAGCTGTGTTCGGCAGTTTGGCGTTCTATTTCAATGCCAAACGCCTGATAACGCATGCCGTTGATCACCATGGGGCGCTGAAGGGTGCGTTTGTCTGTGTCGCTCAGATGCCCCCACAGGCGAACCCGATAACGCCGGATCAAGGCGGTTTTGGGGTCTTCCCAAGTCTTTTTCAAAGACGGGCGGTTGGTGAGCAGCAACAACCCTTCTGTTGTATAATCCAGCCGCCCAATGTAATGGACCTGTTGCAGGGCAGGGGGAAGATAATCGTAAAGGGTGGGCCGTCCCTCGGGATCGCTGCGTGTTGTTAGGCAACCCGCGGGTTTGTAAAACGCCCAAAGGCGTGTGGTTTCTGTTGGGGGTAAGGTTCGCCCCTCAACCGTGATGATGGCCTCTGGATCAATCAGTTCGGCGACATTATCTATCCGTTGGCCATTGACGGTGACCTTGCCTGCTTTCACCAAGCCCTCAGCCCCCCGTCGGGATCCTAGGCCCCGATGGGCGAGAACTTTGGCGATTTTTTCTTTTTTCACAAAAAAACCACGTTAAAAATTTCTTCCGATACGGAATTCAATTTCATTATCATAACGCTGATAATCCTCAACAATCGGGGTAGAGGCCTCAACAGACGCATAATAGGGACCAAAATTTTTACCCACGCGGACGCTGAGGGGGACAAACCAATCGTTGCTTTGGTTATAATTCATCTGAGATTCAGATTGGATACGAACATGCCATTGATCGGGCAAGTTCAGGCGAAATGTAGGGGTTGCGATCAACAGGTTAACATCATCCCGACCATTGTCCTCTGCGAACGAAAATTGATTGCGCAGGGTTAGGCCGGTAAAGCTTCCCTCTCCAATATCATAAAGATCCCGAGAGTATGACAGCGCAGGGCCCAACTGCCAGCGTCCATCCCCCAGTTGATCCTGCGCTGCTGTGGGGATAATCAGATTGGATCCTATGGCCCATCGGTTTTTATCTTGGACGGTGACTAAAAAGGACTGAAGGGTGGTATCCCCTGATCCCCCATCATAGCCCCCATCCTGATTGTCAGGGCTGCTTCGGTTATTCATCCGCCACGCCGTGGTGGAAACACTGTTATTGAGAAACAAATCAGGGTCAAAATGATAGGCAAAATCGGACCTAAGGTTGATCTGATGGTCTTCTTGATCCTTAGGCAGTTCCCGATAACGATAGCGCAAATCCACGCGGTTGCTGGCCCGTGTTTCATGATCCCCACTGATTCTGGGTTTGCCCTCCGCATTGGCAGGGGAAGTCCCGCACAGCAAAAGACCCAAAATAAGGGTCAGGAAAGCAACAGGCATAAGGGATCCTCAAGATGCGCCTTAAAAGATTGCAAGAACGCCGCCCCCACAGCCCCATCCACGACGCGGTGGTCCACAGACAGGGTGCAGGACATGATGGTTTTTGCCACGGGGCGATCTTGGTTATCGGGGACAAAACGGCGCTCTCCGGTGCCCACGGCCAAAATGCCCCCTTGGGGGGGGTTCACAATGGCGGCAAAATGGGAAATGCCAAACATGCCTAAATTCGAAAGGCTGAATGTGCCCCCTTGGAACTCTTCGGGCAGCAATTTCCCAGCTTTGGCGCGGGCGGCCAGATCCTTGATTTCCGATGAAATGGCAATCAGGGATTTTTCATGGGCCCGTCGGACAATCGGGGTAATTAAACCCCCATCGATGGCCACAGCAACAGAAATATCTGGCCATTCGTAATAGTGGAGCATACCATCCTGCCACGATGCGTTGGCCTGAGGCACCGCAACCAAAGCCTGCGCAATGGCTTTGATGATAAAATCATTGACGGTGAGTTTATAAGAGGCATTGGGACGTGCGTTTAATTGCGCCCGCAGCGCCATGGCCGCATCCAAAACCACATCCACCGTTAAATAAAAATGGGGGACGGTTTGTTTGGATTCACTTAAACGCTCGGCAATCACCTTGCGCATGGTGGTGGCTTTTTCCTGACGGGCAGGGGGCAGACCAAAGGCAGCCACGGCTGGTAAAGGGGCTTTTTTCTCTGCGCCACCAGTGGCTTTGGCGGACAGAACATCGTTTTTAACAATACGACCACGGGGCCCTGTGCCCTTGATGGATTTTAAATCAATCCCCTTTTCCTTGGCTAAGCGACGGGCCAAAGGCGACGCGATGACTCTGTCAGATGACGAGGCCAACACAGGGGCAGGGGAGGGGGCTGGGGCCGCAGACGATGACACCGGCGAAGGTGAGGAGACGGAGGCGGAGGCATTGGCATTGGCATTGGCATTGGTCTTTGCGGGGATGGACAGGGATTCGGGTGTTTCTCCTTCCTCCAGCAGCATAGCAATGGGGGTATTGACGGCCACACCTTCGGATCCTGCGGGGATTAGGATGGCCCCAACGACGCCTTCATCCACAGCCTCAACCTCCATGGTGGCTTTATCGGTTTCGATATCGGCCAAAATCTGGCCGCTTTTGACCATATCACCCACAGAAACGTGCCATTTGGCCAAGGTTCCCTCTGTCATGGTTGGGGAGAGTGCGGGCATCAAAAGAGGAATGGACATGACTTAAAAACTCACAAAACGCAAAGAACATCGTCCTTCTACCCGTAAAGCACCCCAAAGGGAGTGTCAAGGTTGTTCGTTTTTCTATTGAATTCAAAGCCTTGTCCATTTGCGGCAATCGCAGGGTGGAAAATGATGACTTTAGAATGGTGAAGATCGAAGAGAGCATAAGAGAAAAAAGGGGGGGCATGAACAAAAAAGGATAAAATGTTGTTGGTGAAAGGCCATTTTTTCGATATACAAAAAGTGTCACGATAGTCTAAGCGCTTTTAACGGGGGGATCATGGCAGCAGAACAAGCGGTAGCAGCAACGCCATATGCGCTTCATGTGATTGATGTCATTGCTTTTGGTATTATTGCAACCTCTTCCATTGTGGCGTTATTCAGGGGCTTTATCCGAGAGTTTTTTGGTGTGGGTGCTTGGATTGCCGGTCTTTTTGCCGGAGCCTACGGCACCAAGGCCACGTTTCATTTTTGGAAAGAATTTTTGCAAAATGACTTGCTGGCCAACATTACCGGTTTTATTGTCTTTTTTATTTTAACCCTGACATTTTGTATGGTGATTACCCAGAAAGTGGTTAAGCGGTTGGGGGATAGCCCCCTGAACATTCTGGATCGCAGTACGGGATTTTTGTTTGGGTTTGCCCGTGGCATGGTGATTTTGGGATTATGTTATTTGGTGATTTCTAGTTTTGCAAAAACGGACGAGGATCTGCCGCTCTGGGCCAAGCAATCCAAGTTTTTGCCGCAAATTCAACAAACGGCAAAGCTGCTCGTGAAAATGATGCCCTATGATGACAAGCCCAAAAAAGATAAGGATGGAAACCCCATCGATCCTAACGCCAAACCGGATGAAGGGGTGGAGTCCCAAGACTCCCTGGATAAACCAGAAGAAACAGAAAAAGAACCTGCTTACGATGGCACGCAGCGCAACGAAATGGATCAGTTGGTGGATACGGTTGATGAACAGTAATCAGGTTTGCCCTCTATGACGGATCGCTTGGGCGAAGAGTGTGGCGTTTTTGGGATCTGGGGCTGTGAAGAGGCCGCAGCCCATACGGTTTTGGGGTTGCATGCTATGCAACACAGGGGACAAGAGGCCGCGGGCATCATTTCTCTTCAAAAAGATACATTTCATTGTCAAAAGCACGCTGGGTTGGTGGGGGATGCTTTTTCTTCGGAAGATGTTATGGGTCACCTTCCGGGCATGTCCGCCATTGGTCACGTTCGTTATTCCACAACGGGGGATAGTTCGACCCAAAATATCCAGCCCTTTTATGCTGAGCTTTTTAATGGGCCCGTGGCCTTGGCCCACAATGGGAATCTGACCAATGCCCTGACGTTGCGCCGTGACTTGGTTCAAAAAGGCCATATTTTTCATTCCAGTTCGGATACGGAAGTGTTGCTGCATTTGATGGCCAGACCCCAAGAATCTTCAGCATGTTGGAAAGAAATCTTGAAACAGGCCTTGTTACAAATCGAGGGGGCGTATTCTTTGGTGATGCTGACGCGGGGGGCTCTTTATGGGATCCGCGATCCTTGGGGGCTTCGTCCTTTGGTTCTTGGGCAGCGGAATGGGACGTTTGTTTTGGCTTCGGAATCGTGTGCGCTGGATATTATGGGCGCCACTTTGATTCGGGATGTGGCCCCGGGTGAGCTGATCACCATTGATGCCTTGGGCATGAAAAGTGAAATCCTGCTGCCCAAAGCCCCGTCAAAATTCTGTATTTTTGAATACATTTACTTTTCTCGCCCCGATAGTGTCATAGAGGGAAACAGCGTTTACGACGTTCGCAAAAATATCGGGCGCTATCTGGCCCAGGAAAATCCCGTGGCGGCGGATGTGGTTGTCCCTGTTCCTGATTCTGGGGTTCCTGCTGCTCTGGGATATGCGGAATCTTCCGGCATTCCTTTTGATCTGGGGATCATTCGCAATCACTATGTGGGGCGGACGTTTATTGAGCCCACACAGAGCATCCGCTTGCTGGGCGTTAAGCTAAAACACAACCCCAACAGAATGTTTTTACAGGGGAAACGGGTCATTTTGGTGGATGACAGCATTGTGCGCGGCACAACATCCATGAAAATTGTCTCTATGGTTCGGGCAGCGGGGGCTACAGAGGTTCATATGCGCATTGCCAGTCCCCCCACAACCCATTCATGCTTTTATGGTGTGGATACCCCCAGCCGAGATCACCTGATGGCTGCCCATTTGTCCACACAGGCCATGGCAGAAAAAATCGGCGTGGACAGCTTGGCGTTTATCAGTTTGGATGGTTTGTATCGCGCTGTGGGCCAATCGCGGCGGGATGCTGCCGCCCCTCAATACTGCGATGCGTGTTTTACAGGGGATTATCCCATTGTTCTGACGGATGTTGGACAGGGTGTCGTTTAACGGAAAGGAGAATTTGATTATGGGACTGAGTTTTTGGCATTTGATGGTTGTTTTGTTTGCCATTGTCATTTTGTTTGGTCTTGGGAAGCTGCCTAAAGCCATGGGGGACGTGGCCAAAGGCATTCGCGCCTTTAAACGGGAAATGGAACGCGAAGATGAACCCAATGGGGAAAAAAAACCCTTAGCTGCCCTGCCCAAAGAGGAATCCACAGTGGCTGTCTTGACGGAAAAAGAGCCTCAAAAACACTAAAAATAAGGCTTATTCAGTATGCAGAGAATAGCCCTAGGGGTGAATATCGACCACGTGGCGACCCTGCGTAATGCGCGGGGCGGGGTTCATCCGGACCCTGTGCGGGCTGCCCATTTGGCTGTTCAGGCAGGCGCCGACAGCATTACCGTTCACCTGCGCGAGGATCGTCGTCATATCAGTGACCATGATGTTGCCGCGCTGATTCGTCATACCGATTGTCGGATAAACTTGGAAATGGCCACCACGGCGGAAATGTTAAAGATTGCCCAAACCTACCGCCCCTTTGCGGTGTGCTTGGTGCCCGAAAAACGGCAAGAGCGCACCACTGAGGGGGGATTGGATCTGCATGCCCTGAAAACCATTTTGCCCGATTATATCCGTGAATTGCAATCCTGCGGCATTCGTGTGTCGTTGTTTATCCATCCTGATTCTGCCGCTGTCGCCTTGGCGGCGGAGATGGGGGCGGATGTGGTGGAGCTTCATACCGGCACCTACTGCGATGCCCATCACGATCGGGACCGCCAGACGGCCTTAACCCAGATTAAAAATGCCGCGGAATCGGCCAAAAACCACGGTTTGATTTGTCATGCTGGCCATGGTCTGAGTTATGCCACCGTGCGGGACATTGCCATGATTCCAGCGATTTCCGAGCTCAATATCGGGCATTATTTGATGGGGGAGGCCTTGTTTTGCGGTCTGGAATTGAGCATTCACAAAATGCGCCGCATTTTGGACGAGGCCAGAGGCCTAGCCCTGTGATTGTGGGCGTTGGCACGGATATCGTTAGGATTGATCGCGTGGCGCGTCTGATGGACACATTTGGGGATGTGTTTTTAAACCGCGTGTTTACCCCTGAGGAACAGAACCCCAAGGCCTCCCCCGCCCATTACGCCAAACGCTTTGCGGCTAAGGAGGCCTTGCTCAAGGCCCTGGGCACCGGATTGCGGGCTGGCATGTCATGGCAGGACATCAGCGTCGCCAAAACCGAGTTGAATCAGCCGATTTTAAGCGTTCAAGGGGGTGTGGCCAAAAACCTGCCCCACGGCGCACGGCTGCATGTCAGTTTATCCGATGATGCCGGCATGGCCATGGCTTTTGTGGTGGTGGAAACACCTTAACAGGTGACCTTGACAATAGCATGCTTCTGGGGTCATGCTCTGAACGTGTTTTCATCTTTTCAAAACAGGAATCCCCATCATGTATACCCTTTATTCTATGCCAGGATCGTGTTCTATGGCCGTTCATGTTTTGCTGAATGAAGTTCAGGCGCCCGTAACCCTAAAAAACGTTGCTGGCCCCACGCGGCCCGCAGAATACTTAGAGATCAACCCCAGAGGAAGTGTTCCCACGTTGGTTGACGGGGATTTTGTTTTGCGCGAAGGGGCCGCGATTTTGATCACGTTGGCGGAAAAGCATGGCAGCCCCCTTTTGCCGGCCTCTGGACGGGATCGTGCGCGGGCTTTGGAATGGCTCGCGTTTGCCAATGCCACCATGCACCCCGCGTATTCCCGCGCTTTTTTCATGCACCGTCATTTGGGGGATGGGGCCAAAAACAACCCCCTGTATGACGCCGTGATCGCGTCCATTCAGGGACTGTGGAACGATGTGGAAAGCGCTTTGCAAACCCATGATTATGTTTGCGGCAAATCATGCACCTTGGCGGATATTTTGTTGACCGTCATTGCCAACTGGTCCCATAACTTGCAAAAGCCCGTAACGTTTGGCCCCAAAACCAAGGCATTGTTCCAGCGCGTTGTGGCACGGCCTGCGTATCAGAAGGCGTTAAACGATGAAAATGTCACCTATAAAGTGCTCGCGGCTTAAATCTTTGGGTTGTTTTGATAGAGATTGCCGTCATGTCCTTTGCTTTCCCTGAGATTTCCCCCATCGCATTGACCGTTCCCTTTGTGGGGCTACCCATTCGTTGGTACGCCTTGGCGTATTTGGCGGGGGTGTTGGTGGGGTGGCGCTATTTGATGGTGTTATCCCGTCGTCCGGCGTGTCGGATGGCCCCGCCCGTGTTGGAGGATTTTTTGCTGCCCGCCACGTTGTCGATCCTTTTGGGGGGCAGGTTAGGGTATGTCTTTTTTTATCAGTGGCCCTATTTTTCCGATCATTTTTTCAGCATTTTCAAGGTCTGGCAAGGCGGCATGTCTTTTCACGGCGGCTTGATCGGCATGATCATCGGCGGTTGGTGGTTTTCGCGAAGACGGGCCCTGCCATATTTACACTTTACCGATCATTTGGCCGTCGTGGCCCCCATCGGCATTTTTCTGGGACGTTTGGCCAATTTTGTGAACGGAGAGCTTTACGGTCGCATCACGGATGTTTGGTGGGCTGTGCGTTTTCCCGCGGGGGATTATTTGCCCCGTCATCCTTCCCAGCTTTACGAGGCAGCTTTTGAAGGTGTATTCCTCTTCATTCTTCTGGGCATTATGGCGCTGTTCCCCAAAATTGTGCAGCGTCATGGGCTGCTCAGTGGTACGTTTTTGGCCGTTTATGGTTTGGCCCGTTTTAACATAGAGTATTTCCGCGAACCGGACCCTGAATTGGGGTTTGTTTTGGGGTCTCTTTCCATGGGCCAGATTTTGTGTATGCCGCTGATCTTTTTTGGGTTGGTTCTGATTGTTCGCGCTTTGCTGAGCCCAAGACCCCTTTGATCCTTTTAAAAAGAAAGATTTTTCATGAAAACGAAAAAAATCATGGTGTGGGGTTTGTTATGTCTGATGGTTGTGGTTGGGCTTTTCGCCCTCTGGGGGTATATGAGCAGTCAAGTTGAACAATCCCCCTACACCGTGATATCCCAAAACGGGGCCATTGAGGTGCGGGATTATCCCCCCATGATTGTTGCGGAGGTTACCACAACAGGCACCCGTGACGAAGCCATTCGCTCGGGCTTTCGCCTGCTGGCGGATTATATTTTTGGGAACAATCAGTCTCAGGCCTCAATCGCCATGACGGCCCCTGTGATTCAACAATCGGGTCAGACCATTCCCATGACCGCGCCGGTGACCCAAACGGCCGTAGAGGGACAATGGAAAACCCGCTTTATGATGCCCACGGCCTATACCATGGATTCCTTGCCCAAGCCTGTGAATCAGGAGGTCTCCCTTCATCAGATTCCCCAAAAACGCTTTGTGGTGATTCGGTTTTCGGGTCGTCCCTCAGAAAACGAGCTGAAACAAGAACACAACAACCTTAACGCGGCCATGCAAAGCCAAAACATGAAGGCCCTATCTGGGCCCATCTATGCGTTCTTTAATCCGCCGTGGACCCTGCCCCCCCTGCGGCGCAACGAAATCATGATAGAGATTGAAAAACCGGCAGAATAAGGGGCAGGGGGCTTATTTTCCGTCCCGCAAAACAGCCCCCACATCTTTGCTGAGGGCTTGGGTGATGGCGGAAAGAACATCCTCGATGGTTTTTTCTGACAAGGTTTTATCAGAATCCTGCAGCGTTAACCGCAGCGCGATGGATTTTTGGCCTTCGGGAACGTGGGCGCCTTGATAAACATCAAAAACATCTAAGTGTTGCACCAGAGGTTTTCCCGCCTTCATCAGGCTTTTTTTCAGCACGCCATAGGCAATATCTTGGGGGACGAAAAAAGCCAAATCCCGATAAACAGGGGGATAGGGCTGGGGTTGGTAACGGTCTTTTTTGGGTTTTTTGCTGGGCAAGCGATCGATGAAAAGTTCAGCCATGGCAAGGTGCCGAATGCCCTCTAAATGGGCAAACACAGACGGATGCAGGGCGCCAAAATAGGCCACGGGCTGCTTTGGCCCTAAGCCCCATCCCAAAGATTGACCTGGGTGATAGACAGCGGGTAAGCCAGAGGAAAATCCGGTTAGCGATTCTGTATCATACCCCCACAGGGCCAGAATGTCAGCCACCATGCCTTTGATGGCAAAAGGATCCGCCCCCATCTGTGGCCCGCGCCACGTTTTTTGGGGGGCATCCCAACACAGAAGGGCCAGACTGTTTTCCTGACGACGCCCAGGGTAAATGGGCCCCATTTCAAACAGATGGGTTAATCCGGTGTTGTGGCGGGCATTATAATCCGCCGTTTTCAACATGGTGGGGATTAATGATGGGCGCAGCACATCCAGAGCCTCACTGATGGGATTCAACAGTCCCACAACATCAGTATCATCCCCGAGGGTTTTTAGCCAATCCCGCGATGTAAACGAAAAAGACAGGGTTTCATGATACCCCTGATGACACAAATACGCGGCGGCTTGGGCTTGGGGGGGGCGGACAGGTGTCGGGGTCATGGGCGGCAAGGCAAGAGAGGGCAGGGAAGTCATACCCACGACGCGCATGACTTCTTCCACCAGATCCTCAGGCCGCGAGAGATCAAAACGCCACGAGGGGGGCATCACCCCATTCCCGTCCCATGCACATCCCAAATCCGTCAAAATGTTCCGAATCCGACCCTCTTCACAAGGCATACCTGTTAGGCGCGACACCAAAGCGGGATCAAAGGGGATGGCAGAAGGCTGCGGCAAGAACCTAGGTTCGGACAGCGTCTGAAGGCCCACCACGGTGCCGCCGGTCAGACTCTGAATATCCGCAATGGCCCGATAAAGGCCTGTCAGGGTTGATTCAGGATCCACGCCCCGCTCAAATCGCATTCTGGCATCGGAGGTCAGAGACAAAGCCTGTCCCGCGCGGGCAATCACGGCGGGTTGAAACCATGCGGATTCCAGCAAAATCCGGCGGGTTTGGGGGGTGCATGATGTTCTTTTCCCCCCCAATAGGCCGGCCAGACTGATAATCCCCTGTTCATCGGTAATGACCAGAGCCCCAGCGGGCAGGGTGTAGGATTGATCATCCAGCCCTTCAAAAACCTCACCCTTTTGGGACAGGCGCAGGGTGATATCCCCCACAATCGTATCCGCATCAAACGCATGAAGGGGGCGATTATACCCATGACTGATGATGTTTGTGATATCAACAATGCCGGAAATAACCTTTAGCCCTGCGGCCTTCATCCGTTTTTGCCAAAAAACGGATGTCTCGGCGCTGGTGACATTTTCTATTAAAGCCAAGGAAAACAAAGGACAAGCCTCAGGGGCCAGATTATTGAGGCGGGGCAGGGGCTTTTGAATGGCAAAAGCGGTGGGATTCACAGTGACAGGTTTCAGTGTCCCAAGACCCGCTGCCGCCAGATCACGGGCCACACCATAGATGCCAAAGCAATCCCCCCGATTGGGGGTGATGGCAATATCAAAAACGGTATCTTTGAGGCCCAAAGCCTCCGCCACAGATAAACTCAGCGGCGTTTCAGGGGGTAATTCGATGATGCCTTGGCCATCGGTCCCAAGGCATAACTCGGCGGCCGAGCACAACATCCCCTGACTTTCCACCCCCCGAATGGAGGATGCTTTCAGGGTTATCTGCAGCCCCGGCACAAAAGTCCCAGGAAGCCCCAAAACAACCTTTAGCCCTGCTCTGGCGTTGGGTGCCCCGCACACGATTTGCAGGTCTTTGTGCGTTGCTGTTTCCACACGGCAGATTTGCAATTTTTCTGCGTTCGGGTGCCGCTCAGCCGAAAGAATATGGGCGGTGCAAAAGGGGGCTAGGGCGGATGCGGGATCCTCTAAAGATTCAACCTCTAGCCCCAGAGCCGTAAGGCCGTTGGCAAGATCCAAAGGAGATGCCGTGGTGTCCAGAAAATCAAACAACCAAGATGCGGGAATTTTCATGGGGAACACTCTATAAAAAGGACAGAAAAAAGCGTTGTGACTGTGGCAAAAACTTCCCCCCGCGTCAATGCACCAAGAAAACCTTAGGGCCTAGTTTTGATTAAGAATCTTGCCAGCGACGCAAAAGCCCCTTATACCAGAAGAAAGCCGATCTTTGCGAAGAGTAAACATTTTTAGACGAGTTGACATCATGGATATTGTTTTGAAAAAAGAAGAGGGACTGGTGCGGGAATTTTCGGTAACCGTCTCCTATGATATGTTTTTGGCCCAAGAGAAAGAGAGAGTCGTCTCTGTTTCCAAAATCGTTAAACTGGATGGTTTTCGCCCTGGAAAAGCCCCCCCATCTTTGGTCAAGGCCCAGTATGGTGACCGGATTAAGGGTGAAGTTTTTCGCGATCTTTTTGAAAAAACAACAAAGAAAATCATTGCCGAGCATGGATTGAATGTTGCAGGCCCCGCGGATATAGCGATTGAATCGTTCAAAGAAAAAGAGCCTATTGTTTTCTATTGTACGTTGGAAGTGATGCCGGATGCCCCGTTGATTGACGTAAAATCTTTGGACATTCCCAAATATGTTTTGTTTCCCTCGGCAGATGAGATTGAGGGAAGGTTTAAGAGAATAAAATTTCTTCTCTCAGATAAAACTTCTCTCAATCGTCCGGCGGATTACGGGGATACTGTGATTTATCGGGAATTTGCCTTTGATCATGAAACCGGTTTTCAGGACGATAACGAAAGGCGCTTTTTTGTAACGATTGCGCAGGATAATCCTGATTCTCATCGGTTTTTGGGTCGTTCATCGGGGGATCAGTTTCATTTTGATCGTCCCTGTACCGAAGATCACGATCATGACCATGGTCCCGACCATCGTCACGTGAGTGTCTTGGACGTTGTGTCTCTCTCTGATCCCCTACAGGACGAGCGCCTGAAAAAGACGTTTGAGGCCGAAGGCGTAGAAGAAGGCCTCTACAATGGAGCAAAAGCGGAATTGATGACGGAAAAACGGGAATTTTCCAATATGGCCCGTCGTGTTGCCTTGTTAGAGACGCTGGAAAACCGGTATGTTTTCCCCCTGCCCCGCGTCATGATCGAGGCTGAAAAAAGACAAATCCTTCAGGGCAGAACAAAAGATGATCTTGAGGCCTTACAAGAAGATGATGCTTTAGAAAAAATGGCCAAACGTCGGGTGACCCTTGCCTTTTTGTTTTTAAAGTATGCGGGCGCCCATAATATCCAAGTGACGAACCAAGACTTGGCCCAATCCCTTTTAAAGGAAGTTGATGGTGACAAAAACCGCTTTTCCAGAGCGGTCGAGTCTCTTAAAAACAATCAACAGCAGCTGATGGCGTTTAAAAATAATGTTTTGGAAGAAAAAGTTATTGATGCGCTTTTGGGGAGCATCCCCGGATCAACCCGTTATATCCTTTTTAGGGATTTTCTTTTAGAAAGACAGGCAGCCTCTCGTCAAGCCATAAAAAATTCCGCGGAGTAAACCCAGATCATGATCTATTCCCCTTCTTCCTCTCTTGTCATGCCGTCCTCTCACCCTTTGGATGTGGCCTCTAACTTGGTGCCCATGGTTGTGGAGCAAACCAATCGGGGGGA
>JBILTX010000027.1:0-16662 GCA_044371315.1 Alphaproteobacteria bacterium
TCGGGGGCGTTACGGTTAAATCTGCGTTGCCCTGTCCTGAAAAAGGGAATCCCCCCAGTGTTCCCTTTATGGAGGAAAGCCTGAGCTCTTTTTCCCCCCGCACCACCGCCATCGTCACCTGTGTTTCGGGGGACAGGCTGTAAGACGCCGCTCCGTTAAACCGAGGCGGGGCCGTCAACGGCTCTACATGCCCCTTGAAAGAGGCCATGGCCCCCTGTTCATTCCTGTGCTGCAGGGTCAATTCAGGATAATGGGCATACCCATCAACCTTGACTTGCAAATCCCCGTTTAAATAAGAAACCATTTTGGGCATATTGGGAAGAGACGCCATAATATCAGTAAAAAAAGGCCCCGCTGTTTGGGCCGTAAAGCGTAGATGCGGCGTATTGGTCGGATAAGACAGGGTTCCTGATAGGGAAAACCGCCCCTCTAAACTGGTTTTCATCCGCAAAGAGACAATCTCCAGCGCCTTTTTGTTTAGGTTCATCTCCGCGTCTAAAACGTTCAAACGCACAGCCCCCAGCTGGGTTTCCTCTGCAATCAAGCTGAGGTGATACTGATCCTCAAGACTGCGAAGTTGTGATAAAAGATGAACAGACGATGATTGTGATAAGGAAAGACGGCGTAAACGCAACCGAATGTCATGGGATGCATGACCTTCCTTGGTCGCCTGAATTCCCCAAGACCCTGACCCTTCGATGCTGCCCAAACGCAGGGTGTTTAGGATGATGCGCCAGCCCTGCTGGTCCTGCGCCGTCAGACTGGCGGCAAAGGCCCCCAAGGCATGATCCCCTGTGATGTCCACCCCCAAAGGGTCGTCGGCTTTGGTGCGATGAAAACGCGCCACAACGTTTTTAATCCCATAAATCTGATTGCCGCGCAGGGTTAAATCCACAGATTCTGGAATCATAGTTTGCAGAGACAGGCCGGCCAAATGGTCTATCAGGCTATATGCGCTGGTTTGTGTGCTGGGGGTTTTCACCAGCGTTAAATCCCCAACAATCCTTTGGGGGCCTAGGGTCAAAGAGCCTGCCAACCCCTGAAAACCCGCTGCAGGTGCCCGAAAAACAATCTTCCCCTCGGGCATCCAGGATCCGGAAAGCACCCAATTGCCCCCAAAAACGCCATCAAAGTCCGTTTGCTCTGGGCGCACCAACACCCGCAGCGCCATCCCTTTTCCAGATATAATCAAGCGATGATCGGCTGTCTTTTTGATGGAAAACGTCAGATCGTTTTGGGTATACAGGGCAGTGCCCTGCCGCAGAATCTCCAACGATCCCAGATGAATTTGATCAAAGGGACCCTCGCCCCTAAGCCATCCTTGAAGATTGAGGGAAAAAGTCACATCCCGCAAAAGACCCCGTGTGTCTCGCGGACCCGTCACCACGAGGCCCTGAACATACAGGCCCTTAACAGTCAATCTGGACCCCGATGTGGCCCGAATATCCCAACCGGTTTGCGATTTCAGGGTTGTGAGATACGTGGTGATTTTTTTATCCCACGAAATGCCCAAGGTGGCGTAAACTGCCGCGCCCACCCCCAGAACCCCCAACAAGATCAGGGCCCAAAGCCATGCACGCATGCAACATCACACCAAAAAAGACGCCAACGTCTGTTTTGTGTTTCCAATATAGGCCTGAAGACAGGTAGTTAAGGCTTTTTGAACCTCACGCTGAGAATAGGTTGAAAAATCAACCTGTTCCTGCATATTCCCTTGGATTTTAGGCAGCCGTTTTTCTATATAGCCCAAATTGGCGTGCAACAGGGCCACCGGAGAGGTCTGGCGCAAGCACAACTGCCAATGGGAAAACACATCCGCCACCATGTCAGAAACAACATGCTGCTGTCGTTTGGATGCCGCCTGCAAGGCATCAGCGGCCCATTGCTGCAAAGATCGAACGGCATCAAATTGCGCTTGGTACAAAGACCGCGTGTTCAAAAAGAAAGGGGACATAAGGATGGCTCCGTTTGATGGTCTTTATTGTTTCGCATGTTCTATCAAACGGCGCAAGGGGGGTTTATTTAACCCAGTCCATCAGGGCTTCGGGCGCATGCAGGGTAATATCTTGGGCAATCGAGCCTATGTCTTCAAGATCACGGACAGGGTAAATTTTATACCATCGCAAATCCTTGTCTGGATGAACCAACGATACATGCAAACGGGGGGCATTTTCTTGGCTCATGTCTGCATGTACCCCAATGGGAGTTTTGCACGTGGCGCCCAGGGCGGAAAGCAAGGCCCGCTCTAAGGTAATACGAGCGCGTGTGGGGGCATGATCCAAAACATGCCAAGCGTCTTGCCAACGGGACACATCATCCCGTCGCACCACCACACCAATTACTCCTTGGGCTACAGCCGGTGTCATCATGGAACATGATAACGGAATCCATGCCTGCTGAATCCCCAAGCGATTTAGGCCCGCCCGCGCCAAAACCACGCCATCAAAACCGTTATGCAGGGCCTTTAACCGCGTGGGCACATTGCCCCGCAGGGATTGAATCACAAAGTCAGGCCGCACAGCCCGCAAGTGACCTGCACGACGCAGCGAACTGGTTCCGATACAGGACCCTACCGGTAAATCCTCTAACGTTTTCCAAGCGGGATTTTTAACCACCAAAACATCTTCTGGATCTTCTGCAGGCAGGACAGCGGCCAAAACCAAATCAGGGGCCAAATCCGATTCCACATCCTTTAAAGAATGCACGGCCCAATCGATCGTGCCTCGGCGCAAGGCCCCATCAATTTCCTTACAAAACAAATTTTTTCCGCCCATCTCATAAAGGGGACGATCCGTAATGCGGTCCCCTGTGGTGGTGATATCTGTTTCCTGAAAAGTGTATCCCAATAGGCCACAAGCCCCCCTCACCAAAGCGGCCTGAGCTTTAGACAAATCACTGCTGCGGCATCCGAGGCGAACCAAGGGCATGAACGATGCTTAAGCCTCTTGAGGCAAATCAGCCTCGTCATCGGTATCAAAGAGCTTTACGGGGTTCAGAGGCATAATCGTTGAAATGGCATGCTTATACACCAGCTGCGTGTACGCATCCCGACGCAGCAATATACAAAAATTATCAAACCACGTCACACTACCCTGAAGTTTAACGCCATTGACCAAAAAAACGGTCACTGAGATTTTATTTTTGCGGATGTGGTTTAAAAAGATATCCTGCAAATTGTTTTTATCGGCCATGGTCCACCCAATTCTGTTTTGTTTTGTTGTTTAGGTTCAGGTTTTGTTTAACCTAATTTTTGCATTAAACCAAGACTTTCTAAAAGTTGGGTTAAATCATCTGCACAGGACACATAAAGATTTGGGGGACAATCGTCAAATTCTTTGTCTTTGGGGGGAATATCCCGCATCAACAAGGCCGTCACACCGGCATGACGGGCTGCCAGCATGTCCGTCGTGGAATCCCCAATCATCCACACATCCGGCCCGCACACCATATCCGTTCCCAAAAGGGCATAATCCAAAGGGGCCCGATCCGGTTTGTCCCGCAGGGCATCACCCGCCCCCACAACAACATCAAAAAACGAAGACCACCCAAACTGGGCAACCTCATCCCGTAAATAAGGGCCCGTTTTGTTGCTGACCACCGCCATAAACACCCCTGAGGAACGCAGGCGCCGCAGCATATCCTCACAGCCCTGCAAAGGGGCAATGTGGGTTAGATGCATGTCTTTAAAGGCCTTATAATAGGCCTCCCGCGCCACAGGCCATTGATCCCCGAACAGGGCCGGAAACGTATCGCGGCCTGATCGGGTTTGTTTGAACCGCACATCCTCCATGCTGATAGGGGGGGCACCCACAGCAGTGGTGGCGGCATCGTAACAATGCTTAATGACCGCCGCACTGTCGGCCAAGGTACCATCCCAATCAAACAGCAAAGCGCGTGGTGTCGGTAAATCGGCCATCTTTTTGTTCCTGAACAAAGATTTCATAAAGCGAAAGAAGATTTTGCGTCACAGGTCCAGCCTGCCCCAAACCCACAGGGTGATGGTCCACGCGTGTCACAGGAATCACAAAACCGGTGGTGCGTGTGATCAAGGCCTCCGCTGCGTCCTTAATCTCATGAACCGTAAAGGGGCGCTCTGTCACCCTCAATCCAGCGTCTCTTGCTAAACCGATCAGGCGTGTGCGTGTAATGCCCTTTAAAATGGCATGGCTGGGGGGACGCGTGATGATCTCCCCCGTTTGGGTCACGATAAAGGCATTGCAGGAGGATCCCTCGGTAACAAACCCATCCTTATCCACCATCCACACATCATCTGCCCCAGCATCCATGGCCGCCTGTTTCGCCATGGAGGGGGCCAATAGGGCAATGGCCTTGATATCGCATCGCCCCCAGCGCAGATCAGGGGCCGTGACAACAGTCATGCCTTTGGTCCGTAAAGCCTGTGAAACAGGTTTATGACGATAGGGGATGATGGTCAGCACAGGGGGGCAAACCCCTTTGGGAAATCCAAAGTCCCGCACCACAGGCACACCCCGCGTGATGGAAATATAGATATTCACGGTGCTGAGGTTATTTTTAAGCCTGACCTGCCGGATGCACTGTTTCAACGCCCGAGGGAACATCGGCCAAGAAATCCCAAGTTGAGAGAGGGAATAATCCAAACGATCCAGATGCCAATCCTCATCAATCCCATGGTGATCCGTATAATGGATGACTTCGTAAACGCCATCCCCGAACTGATAGCCACGGTCCTGAACAGAAACCGCAGCCTCCATCAAAGGACGGTATGTGCCATTGTTATAAACGATCATGAAAAACCCACACACAAAGAACTTTTAAAAGGCCGTATTTTCAAAGGGGCGTCAAGGTGTTTTGTTGTCGTCTTTCCGATGATCTCTGGACAGGCTGTCTGCTTTGACTTATAACCTAAGAACCGTGCGTTGGTATTGATTTTTTATGCGTCATATCGTGGCTTTTTTCCGTTTAACAGGGATCCTTTTCATCACGGGCTTTGCCATCGGGATGTTTGTTTTGGCGATTGTTTTTCGCCTGAGCACACACAAAATTCCCCTGTACTGGCACAAGGCCATTTTGGCCATTTCAGGCCTGCGGGTTCATCTTATAGGCACGCGCAGCAGCGTAACCCCCACGCTTTTTGCCAGCAATCATAGTTCCTACTGGGATATTGTCGTTTTGGGGTCCCTGATCGAGGGATCCTTCATCGCCAAAAAGGAAATCGCCAGCTGGCCTGTGGTCAGTTTTCTGGCCAAGCTGCAAAAAACCTATTTTGTGGACCGAAAACCGCGTCATGCTCAGGAACAATTGGATGATTTGGCTTTGTTTTTACAGGAAAAACGAAACCTGATTCTGTTTCCTGAGGGCACCAGCAATGATGGCAATCGGGTTTATCCCTTTAAACCCACGCTGTTTCGCATGGCAGAGCAAGATGACTTGGTGATTCAGCCCGTGACCGTGGTGTATTCTCTGCTGGACGGCATGCCCATGCACAGGGGTTTGCGCCCGTTGACGGCTTGGTATGGGGATATGGATCTGTTTTCCCATTTGTGGACCGTTCTGGGTATGGGAACATTGCAGGTGGATGTTGTTTTTCATGATGTGATGGACCCATCGGCCTTTGCCTCTCGCAAAGAGATGGCCAAAAAAGCCCATACCGTTATTGAACAAGGCCTGAATCACCGTTATCACACTGCCTTTATGGACCATGAACCCAAAACCCAACGTCGCCGTCATGCCTGAATCGCCCGTCCGTAAACTGTTTTTAAAAACATATGGCTGTCAGATGAATGTTTATGACAGCCAGCGCATGGCAGCCCTGCTGAAACCCCTGAATTTTCAGGAAACGGATGACATGCAGCAGGCTGATTTGGTGTTGCTGAACACATGCCACATTCGGGAAAAGGCCGCAGAAAAAGTCTATTCCGAATTGGGCCGCATCAAAACCATCCGCAATCGGCGCCGCAAACAGGGATCCGACACCTTGATTGCCGTGGCGGGATGCGTGGCACAGGCGGAGGGCGAGGAAATGGCCCGCCGCGCCCCCTTTGTGGATATGATCGTGGGGCCCCAATCCTATCATCATCTGCCAGAGCTGATCACCAAGGTCCTGCGCCAAAAAGGCACCGCTCTGCTGACGGATTTTCCTGAAATCACAAAATTCGATGCCGCCATGCCTGATGTGGCCCATGGTCGGGCCAGCGCCTTTGTCACCATTCAAGAAGGATGCGATAAATTTTGTTCCTTTTGTGTCGTTCCCTACACACGGGGGGCGGAATACTCGCGCTCGGTGGTTGAGATCCTTGAGGAAGTTCAAAAAGCCCTTAATCAAGGGATCCTAGAAATCACCCTTTTGGGCCAAAACGTCAATGCCTATCACGGACAGGGGCCTGATGGCACAGTTTGGGGGCTGGGAAAACTGCTCTTTGCCTTGGCAGAACTGCCCAAATTGCAACGCATTCGCTACACCACATCCCATCCCCGCGATGTTGATGATGATTTGCTGGCGGCGCACAGAGACCTCAGGGTCTTAATGCCCTTTTTGCATCTGCCCGTGCAATCCGGATCGGACAAAATTTTGCGGGCCATGAATCGTAAGCACACACGGGAAGACTATCTCTCCATCATAGAGCGCCTGCGTCAGGCCCGCCCCGATATTGCCTTTTCCTCTGATTTTATTGTGGGTTTTCCTGGGGAAACTGAGGCTGATTTTGAAGATACCCTTGCCTTGGTGAAGGCCGTGGGGTACGCACAGGCCTATTCCTTTGCCTATAGCCCCCGCCCAGGAACACCGGCAGCGCTAGAGCCCCTGCAGGTGCCTGAGGACATCAAGCGGGAGAGGCTTCACCGTTTGCAGGCCTTAATCAGCGAAGGCCAAAAAGCCTTTAACGAAACCAGTATAGGTCAAACCCTGCCTGTTTTGCTGGAATCACGGGGAAAAAAGGCAGGGCAGCTTATGGGCCGCAGCCCCCAGATGCAATCGGTTCTGGTGGATGCCCCCAAAACTTTAATGAATACCCTTCAAACCGTCCGCATCACAGGGGGGCATGCCAACAGCTTGATGGGGGTTTTGTGTGCCCATCCGCCGCACGTCATGATATGATGGCATCAAAAAAATGCATCAAATGCATCAAAAAAAGTTGACTATTTTCCTCAAGATTGATACAGTGGCAGGCACTATAGGAAACCTATAGACTGAAAAAAACCTTGGAGATTGCTCTATGCTGAATGAAAAAGTCATTTCTTCCTCTGGCCGCGCCGAGGTCCAGGTGGACCCTGGCCTGCGGGCCCATATGATTCGTGTTTATAACAACATGTTTGTGGGATTGCTGCTGACCGCTCTGGTGGCCTACTTCACCGCACAGTCAGAGCCTGCTGTCATGTTCATCGCAAACAATGGCCTGATTTTGGGTCTGGTGATGCTCGGCATGGCCATTGGGTTTAACTTTGTAATGAACCGCCTGTCCTATGCTGGTCTTCAGCTTTATTTTTACGGGTTTGCCGCTCTTTTTGGGGCCATAACCTCCGTGTATCTGGTTGTATACACAGGCGAAAGCGTCGCACGGGCTTTTGTTATGACAGCCGCCCTTTTCGGGGGCCTCAGCCTTTATGGGTACACCACAAAGCGTGATCTGACCTCCATGGGCACGTTTTTGAACGTGGGTGTTTGGGTTTTGATTATCGGCTCTCTGATTAACGCCTTTATTTTCCAAAGCAGCGCCGCCTCCATGGCCATCAGTGCCATTTCTCTGGTGATCTTTACGGGACTCACCGCCTATGACACCCAAAAAATTCGGGATTTGTATTACAGCGGTGTGGGGCACGAGGGTCTTCAGAAACTGTCTATTGCCGGTGCCTTGACCCTGTATCTGGACTTTATCAACATGTTTCTGGCTATGCTGCGTCTGTTTGGGAATCAAAGAAACTAATCACGCTTCGAACATTGCCAAAAGGGAAGGGGGGTCAGCGGTCAAACGCTGGCCCCCACCGTTTTCAGGATCCCCTGAATGATTAAATCGGCAACACTGGGGATCTTCAGGGCGGGGGCAAACAGGGGGGCAATGCCGCCTGTGGCGATGACGGCCGGATCGACATCCGGAAAAACCTCAGCTTTCAGGCGAAACAACAATCCCTCGATCATGGAAAGATAGCCATAATAAAGGCCCGACTGCATGGCATCCTGCGTGGTTTTTCCCAAAACCTTGGGCGGGGGGGCCAAGGCAATTAAGGGCAGCTTCGCCGCCGCCTGTGCCAAGGCCCGCAAAGAAACCTCTGGCCCTGGAACAATCAATCCCCCCGCATAGCCACCCACCTGTGTGACCACATCAAAAGTGGTGGCTGTGCCAAAATCAATAATGATCACAGGGGCCCCATAAAGGTCTTTGGCTGCTGCCGCATTCACCAATCGATCCATCCCCACCGTTTCTGGATGGGGCAAATCAATGGGCAGCCCCACATCTTTGGCCGTTAAAAAATGGGCGGGGTGGGAACAAAACGCATCCACCATCTCTGCCAGCACACGATCATATCCCGGCACAACAGAACACACCACCACACGCGCCGCATCCCCCAAAGAAAACCCTTTCAGGGCTAAAATCCCCGACAGGGTGCCCCATAACACATCCGCCGTGGTCCGTGTATCTGTGGGAATGCGCACGTGGGCGCGAATTTCACTCCCCTGACACAGCGCAAACACCGTGTGGGAATTACCAACATCAACAGCCAGCAACATCAGAGATCATCCCCTTGGGCGGGCAGGGCAACATTGGTATAAACCGTTTGCACATCATCATTGTCTTCCAAAACATCCACCAGTTTCGCCAAGGTGGCGGTATCGTCTGGGGGCAAAGTAACCAAAGCCTCTGGCACCCACGTGCGTTTGGCCTGCAGGGGATCCCCATAATGGCCACTCAGCGCAGAGGCCACGTGATGCAAGTCATCGGCGTGAGTGGTGATCAAATAATGACCTTCGTGGGCCTCTAGGTTTTCAGCGCCGGCTTCAACGGCCGCCTCAAACATGGGATCAAAAGGGGCCACCGTTTCGGGATACACGATCTCTCCCACATAGGAAAACATGAAGCTGACGGATCCCGTTTCACCCAGGCTGCCATTATATTTGCTAAAGGCCGCCCGAACCTCTGACGCCGTACGGTTGCGGTTATCTGTTAAGGCCTCCACAATTACCGCTGACCCTTTGGGGCCGTACCCTTCATAGCGAATGCTGACATAATCATCGCCCACGCCCCCCTCCACAGCCCGCTTGATGGCGCGATCGATGTTGTCTTTGGGCATGTTGTGCCCCCGTGCCTCGGCCAAGGCGGCCCGCAAACGGGGATTTTTAGACGGATCAGGATCCCCCTGCTTGGCCGCCACGGTGATTTCTTTGATTAACTTGGTAAACACTTTTCCGCGCTTGGCGTCTTGGGCCCCTTTGCGGTGCATAATGTTTTTAAACTGGGAATGACCGGCCATTGTGTTGATCTCTGATATCCTGTAAAATGCCTCTGTTTTTGCCATATCTCCTTAACGTTGACAAGTCAAATGCCTTTGCAAACCTTTCTTGATGATCTCTACCAAATTTTGGCCGCCAAGCGGGGAGGGGACCCCGAAACCTCGTACACCGCCCGCTTGCTTGCCAGCGGCACACCCAAAATTGCCCAAAAGGTGGGGGAAGAGGGCCTAGAAGTTGCCCTCGCCGCCGTTCAACAGGACAAAGCCGCCACGGTTTATGAACTGGCCGATTTATTTTATCACGTTTTGGTGCTGTGCCTGAATCAGGGCATTCATCCCGATGACATCATTGCGGAACTCCAACGACGATCATCCTGAAAATCCTTGGGTTATGCTTTAGCCCCCTTGTTTTTAAGCATTCACCCCCTTTAACGCTTTTTCAAACACTCTCGCGCATTATGGGAAAAGTTATAAACTTTCTACCATAGGATGCACCATGAAAATCACTTGGAAACTCACCGTGCTGATTACGACGATTGTTGTTGTCACATCAGCCATTCAATTAGGGGTATCAACCTACATTGCGTCTCAACATGCTTTTGATCAATTTCATCAGCGTCTCGATGTTGTGACCCATTTAAGGGAAGATGATTTATCCTCTTACTTAAACACCATTGATGCCAATTTACGCAGCATAGCTGCCAGTCCTTTGACGCGACAATCCATCCAAGATTTTTCAGCGGCTTGGTCTGAAATCGCTGGAAATCCCACCGAAATGTTACAAGATGCTTACATCACCAACAATCCCAACCCCACAGGCCAAAAAGAGCGTCTGGATTATGCTGAGGGAGAATTAACCTATCACCAACTTCACAAAAAATATCATCCCTATTTTCGTACTGTTTTGCAGCAAAATCAGTACTATGATATCTTTTTGTTTGATAGAAATGGTAATCTTGTTTACACCGTTTTTAAAGAACTGGATTTTGCCACAAACCTTATAACAGGTCCTTGGAAAGATACAGATTTAGGAAAACTGTTCCGAGAAACCATCGCGGCCAAAGAAGGCGAGATTCGCTTTTTTGACTTTGCCCCCTATGCACCCAGCAACAATGTTCCTGCCAGCTTTATTGGAATTCCCGTTTTGGATAATAATGGACAGGCTATGGGCGTTTTGGCTTTTCAAATGCCTTTGGGTGTGATGACCGAAAAAATGAAAGATACCAGCGGCCTAGGGGAAACAGGCGAAGCTTTTTTGATCAACGGTCAAAACAAAGTGATCACCGAAACACGGTTTCACGGACCTGACCAATTTGCAAACCTGACGTTTGACGAGGGTTTTTTAAAAACAGCTCTTTCCGAAGGAAATGGTTCTCGTGAAATGGAATGGAATGGCAAAGAGCGCTTGGCGATCCACTACAAATTTGATTTTCATGGCAGCCCCTACGCTGTGGTCAGCATGATTGACGAAGAGGAAGTTTACGCTGGCAACAAAGCTTTGATCCGTGATGCTGTCACGACAGTTCTCCTAACCTTGGCTGTCATGGGCGGATTTGTGTATTGGTACGCCGGTCGTTTTTCCCGACCCATTCAGAATTTGGCCCATAACATGACGGCGTTGGCTTCTGGAAAAACCCAAGGCTTAACCATTGTGGACTCTGGACGCCGCGATGAAGTAGGGGAACTGGAGCGGGCAGGTACCGCCCTGAAAGAGGCCACCATCAGCGCCTACCAGATGAAGGCAGGACTGCTGAATGCCTCAACCCCCGTCATGATCGTGGATCCTGAGGGACGTATCGCCCAAATGAACCGAGAAGCAACACAGTTGTTTAACAAAAAAGGGAGTTACTTCAAATCCGTCATGCCGGACTTTAACCCAGCCTCTATAATTGGCACCCACGTGGGCGTGTTTGAGGACTTTCAAACAGGGGCAAAGTTATCTCTGTCAAAATCCGAAAATGGCGGCAAAACGGAACTGCTGATCAATGGTCATACCTTTACCGTCAATCTGGCACCCATCGTGAATGGAAGTGAGCGTTTGGGAACCATTTTAGAGTGGGAAGATCGTACCGATAATCTGATGGTAGAATCCGAAATTGCCAAAATTGTGGAGTATGCCGCCAGCGGAGATTTCAGCCAAACCATCAGCCTAGAGGGCAAAGACGGCTTCGTGCGCACCCTCAGCGAAGGATTAAATGCTGTCATCTGCACTGTGGACAAAACGCTGATTGAGGTCAAAGATGTTATGCAATCCGTTGCCGAAGGGGATTTAACCCGTGAAATGGATGGTAATTACAGCGGGGCCTTTGCGGAATTACAAAACAACATCAACACCATGGTGACAAAACTGCGCAACATTATGATTCAGCTTGATGAATTGGGTATGGTCGTCAGCAGTGCCTCGGCTGAGCTGGCAACTGGCAGTGATGATTTGGCCTCTCGTACCGAACAACAGGCGGCGGCAGTTGAGGAAACATCGGCATCTTCCCAAGAGTTGATTGAATCCATCCGTCAAAACCTTGGGGTTGCAGCCCAAGCCCGCACCTCGGTCCTTGAAACCAGCGAAGCGGCCAAAGAAGGAGAGCGCATTGTTTCCGAAGCGGCCGTTGCCATGCAGCGGATTCATGAATCCTCAACCAAAATTAAGGATATCGTGACCGTAATTGACGAAATTGCGTTTCAAACCAACTTGCTGGCCCTGAACGCCGCTGTCGAGGCCGCCCGTGTCGGAGAAGCCGGCAAAGGCTTTGCCGTGGTGGCCAGTGAAGTCCGCAGCTTGGCCCAACGCAGTGCCCAATCGTCTTCCGAAATCAAAACCTTGATTGAGGACAGCACACATCGCGTCGACGAAGGGGTTCAGATCGTTACCCAATCTGCCAAACGTCTGGAGGAAATCGTCAACAAAGTCCAATCTGTTGAAGGCATGATCAGCACCATCAGCAGCACCAGCGAACAACAAGCCGCCGGTGTGGAAGAAGTCGGCTCTGCCATCAACAGCATCGACCGATCCACCCAGCAAAACGCAGCGTTGGTAGAGGAAGTGACCTCATCCGTCCGCTCGCTTTCGGATCAGGCCGCAACCTTGCAGCAGATGTTGTCCCAGTTCAACATCTCTGAAACGCCAAAAAAGAAGAAGCGGGCTTAACCCCTCCCTTTCTCAAGGTGCATTCTTAAAGTGTATGAACGACGAAAGGCCCCCTTCGGGGGGCCTTTTTGTTTGTATGCCGAAATCATTATGCGGGTTTTTGTTCGTTTTTTCCCTGAACATGGGCCAAAATCGGCAATCTGACCTGTTTTCCTTGACGGCGATACCAACGCACGATCATCAAACGGGTCAACACCACACCCGTAAATAAGGATGTAATAAGACCAAAAATCAACGTGGTGGCAAATCCCTTCACAGGACCCGTGCCAAACATCAGCAAAACGGCTGAGGAAATGAACGTTGTCATATTCGCATCAATAATCGTGGTCATGGCATGATGATACCCCTGAGAGAGCGATTGGCCCAGCGACAAACCACCGAGGCACTCTTCCCGAATCCTCTCAAAAATCAAAATGTTGGTATCCACCGCCATCCCTAGGGTCAAAATAATCCCCGCAATACCAGGCAACGTCAGGGTGGCCTGCGCCATCACCAGAACGGCCATCAGCAGAACCATATTGATCAGCAAAGCCAGCGCCACATAAATCCCAAACAATCCATAAACAACCGTCATAATCAGCATCACCACAATCAGGCCAATCACACTGGCTTGTTGTCCCAGCCGAATGGCATCGGCGCCTAGGCTGGCCCCAACGGTGCGCTCTTCAATCACCTTTAACGTGACAGGCAAGGATCCAGAGCGCAGCAACAGAGCCAAATCCCCCGCGCTCTCCGCCGTAAAGCCACCGGAAATCACCGCATTCCCCCCAGGGATAGCATCCCGAATCACAGGGGCACTGATAATCTCTTTGTCCAAAACAATGGCAAAGCGACGATTAACGTTTTCCGCTGTGGCCTGCCCAAAACGCTTGGCCCCCACAGTATTAAAGCGAATGGCCACCACAGGCAAACCATCCTGAAAACTGGTGGAGGCCGAGGATAACATCTCCCCCGTCACCATGGCGCGGCGCTCTAACACCAGAACCATGGGCATGGCATCCCCTTCGCCCTTCATCCGCAGGGCCATTTTCGATGCAGGCAGACGAACGGACTGATTGTAATCTTGACTTAAGGATTCATCCACCAAATGAAAGGACAGCTTGGCCGTGCGTCCCAGAATCTCTTTAATACGCGCAGGATCCTCAACCCCAGGAAACTGAACGTTGATTAAATCTTTGCCCTGCTGCTGGACCGAGGGCTCTTTTAACCCCGTTTCATTCAGCCGCACCCGTAGGGTATCTAGGGCCTTTTGCATTATGTCTTTTTCAAAGGTTTTTTCCCCCGTCTCACTCAGCGATACGCGCACCACCCCATCATCGCCTTTCACCGCGTAATCATTACCCACCACACCGCGGATAGTATCCATGATTTTTTCCGTGGGGGCCTTGTCCTCGAACGTAAAGGTCAATCCTTTATCCCCCCCCATAACGGACAAAGGAAAGGTTCCTGCCTCTCGCAAAGCCCCCGCAACACCAGAGCGGAGATCCTGCCAAAGGGACTGTTTGGCCTCTTCCATATTTGCCTGCAACAACACATATACCCCGCCCTGCAAATCCAAACCCAAGTTAACCGTCTGCGACGGAAACCACGAAGGCAAAGACTGCCGCTGGGAAACGCTCAGCGCACTGGGCAAAGCCACGACTATACCCAAACAAATAATCAAAAAACAAATTAGGTACGTGGACTTTTTAGGATACAGCATCAGTCAACGACTTTCCGTGTGGCTTGCTCTGAATCCGAGGATGCCTCTTCCTCTTGACCTTGGGGGGCATTCTGCGAAGCCTTTTTTTCTTTTTTGTTCTTAGTGGCTTTTTTATCAGACGCTTTGGGGGGGGTGTTTTCATTCACCGGTTCAGGCTTACTCAGCAAGGCCGCCACACTTTGACGGGCCAAACGCACGGTGATGCCATCGGCAATTTTCACCGTCACTTCGCCTTCATCCACAACACGATCAATTTTTCCAATAATGCCGCCAGATGTGACGATTTCATCGCCACGCTTCAGGTTTTGGATCATCACCCTTTGATCCTTCATGCGTTTGCTTTGGGGACGAATGACCAACAGCCAAAAGACCCCGAAAATAATTAACAACGGAATAAAACTCGCCAAACCCTCTTGAGGTGTGCCCGCAGGGGCCACCGAAGGGGAAGGAGATGCCGTGGATGTCTGGGCAAAAGCAAATGTCATGAGAAAACTCCCTAACCAATGGTTTCTAAATAATCACTGACGTTATACACCAAATCGTCCAGACGGTTGGTAAAATAATGATCCACACCCGTCAACAACCGATAGTCCACCTTAATGCCTTTTTGGCGGGATAGCTTTGTGGCCAGCTGGCGCACGCTGGGTTCCGTGACAATATCATCCTGATCCCCCAGAAGCATCATCCCAGAGGAAGGGCAGGGGGCCAAAAACGTAAAGTCATATTTATTGGCCGGCGGCGCCACCGCAATAAAGCGAAAAATTTCAGGACGACGCATCAGCAACTGCATGGCAATCCACGATCCAAAGGAAAACCCCGCCACCACAGCATATTTGGCCTCAGCATTTTGGGACTGCAGCCAATCCATGGCGGCCGCCGCATCGGCCAGCTCTCCTTCACCTTTGTCATAAGCCCCCTGAGATTTTCCCACCCCACGAAAATTAAACCGCAACGTGGAATAACCGGCTTTTGCCAAGGTATGAAACAAGGCGTACGTCACCTTGTTGTTCATGGTGCCCCGATGCATGACTTCGCCCTCTGGATTCGGATGAGGGTGCAAAACAAGGGCCATAGGGGCCCCCGCCGTTTGGGAGGGATGATAACGGGCCTCTAAGCGGCCCGCAGGACCACTGATCATAATTTCAGGCATAATTGTTGACTGTTTTACTAGGGTAATGTAGAGTAACAAACGATTGTGAAACTCTGTACCATACCCACAGGATTTAAGGCAATGAAATTAAATACCCAAGGTCGCTATGCGGTGATGTCCTGCGTCGATTTGGTGCAATCGGGGCCTCAGCCCGTAACGCTAAAGGATATTGCGGAACGTCAGGCCATTTCTTTGCCCTATTTGGAACAGCTTTTTGCCAAACTCAGACGCGCGGGTATCGTGGAAAGCACACGCGGGCCCGGCGGGGGTTATCAATTACGCCACCCCCCTGAAAAAACCATTATTGCCGATATCATCACCGCCGTGGACGAGCCCATCACCATCACCCGTTGCCATTCTGGACGGGGCTGCATGAAAGAAAATGCCAAATGCCTGACCCACGATTTATGGGAAGCGCTGGGGGCAAACATCTATAATTTTCTGGCCACCGTGACCCTGTCGGATGTGTGTGATAAACGCCTAACCCCCGCCACACCCCAAAAACAGGTGAGGGTGTCATGACACGGGTTTATCTGGATTATAACGCCACCAGCCCCCTGCGTCCCGCCGTTAAAGAGGCGATGATGCAGGCCATGGACCTTTTCGGCAACCCATCGTCCGTCCACCGTGATGGCGTGGCCGCCAAGCGTATTGTCACGGCGGCCCGTGAAACCCTCGCCAAAAGGCTGAATATCAAAACCGGACAAATCGTTTTCACCAGCGGCGGCAGCGAAGCCAACGCCACCGTGATGCAAACTTTTGCTGGAAAAGGGATTTTATGCAGCGCGGTGGAACATGCCTCTGTGATGAACAATCCCCATATCACAGGCACCATCCCCGTTATGGCCAATGGTCTGGTGGATGTATCCGCCCTTGAAATGTTAATCAAGCAGCACAAGCCCGCTCTGATATCCATCATGGCGGCCAACAATGAAACGGGCGTGATTCAGCCCATGGACGAGATTGCCAATCTGGCCTACAACGCCGGCGTTTCCCTGCACTGCGATATGGTTCAGGCCTTTGGAAAAATCACTTTGGATGATGTTTTGCCCTATTGTGACTTCGCCACCGTTGCTTTTCACAAAGTCGGAGGGCCCAAGGGGGTAGGGGCCATTGTTTCGCGGTGCGCAGAATGCCTTGAGCCCCTGATGTTTGGCGGCAGCCAAGAACACCGCCGCCGCGCCGGCACCGAAAACACTGTTGCCCTTGCGGGCCTCACCGCCCTTTGCGACGCCCTATCCG
>JBILTX010000072.1:0-4828 GCA_044371315.1 Alphaproteobacteria bacterium
AGGGCGCGGGCATTTTCTGGTGAAGGCCTTTGACCCCCGCAAGCCCTTGGATCCCCAAGCAGAACAGCGGATTTCTGTTGAGCGGCAGCGGCTGGATCAACGGTTTTTGAGGGCACTGGACCTGTACCGCCAGCAGGCGGTGGGCTGTGAACGTTATATTTGGCGTTCCCAAGATGACGATCGGGTCCGCGCCCGCCATGCGGGGTATGATGATCAGGAATTTCCCTATAGCCGCCCGCCCGAGGATGGGCATCCCGGGCAGGCGTACGGCTGTCGCTGCACCGCAGAGCCGGTTTGGCCGGAGGAACTGTCGAAAAGCAAGATTCCAACGCCGTCGGAGCAGGCCATTAACAATGCAACGTTCAGTACGTTTTTTGCGTTTTCTGGGGTGTTTTTATTGATTCGTGGTTTGGTGTTGATGGGCAGTGTTGGGCTTACGGCTTTGCGGTCGGGGTATCAGGCCTTGGCCCGCTCTTTCATGCGTTCTGTTGCGCAAAAAGAGGTGACTGGGGCGCAAAAAGAAGCCCTGCAAAAAGCCATCCAAAAAGTGGAGCAGCAAACCCGTGACCCCAAACCGATTTTTCCCCGTCCCAAGGGGATTCCCAAGGATTGGATTCAAAAGCCCACATCAGGGAACGACGGAACGCGTTACATCAAACCTGGATCAAATGATGAAACTCAGGTAAGAATTATGAAGGCCAAACCCCAATCCCCCAGAAGATCACAGCAGGTTGACTATGTCCGTTGGGAAATCGATAAAAAAGCTATGGATAAAGATGGAAACTTTGTTAAAGCGGCCTCTGAAGAATCCCACATCCCCCTTGATGAATTTGAATTTAAACCGGAGTTATTCAATGATTAGACCCTCAAATGCACTTTTTGATGATTTAGAAAAAGCATCTAGTTATGACCGACAACGTTATGAATGGATTGATAATGAAGAAGGTATTGTTTCTTCTTATGTAGAAGATTATTATGGTATGTTTTGGGATACGGGACTGATGGATAAATATGAGCGAGTTTCACTTATTTTTGGTCCCAAAATCGACGATGCCATCAAAAATCTCCATGCCCTGATGGCCGCCATTGATGGGTATAAATACACTGAGGAAGAAATCCTGAACATGCCCGAAATGGTCGTGATTCGTGAGGAAGCCGCCCGCATTCTGAAAATGTTGAAGGAGCCCAACCCCAACGAAGGGGTGACGTTTCAATGGATTAGCCCGGGGGAGAAGCCGTAGGGTTGAGGTCCCCCCGAGGATGGGCATCCCGGGCAGGCGTACGGCTGTCGCTGCACCGCAGAGCCGGTTTGGCCGGATTTTCTATCGGATCAATCTGAAACCCTGAATCCGGATGCGGATAAACAAGTGTCTGTTTTGTTGACAAACATTTGGCTGTTGCTGGGGTCGATAACGTTGGGTGACGTTCCCCAAGTCCTGAGAATGCCTTGGCGATTTGGAATGTCTTAGCATGAAAACGAGAACGATGAGATTCTAACGCAGAGGGATGCCTGAAATAACAACGCGTTCTTCGGGATTGCTTACGTTGTTTTGTTTAAGGATATCAATAAACGCTTCTCTTTGTTCTTGTGTTTTATCAGAGGGGCCAATAATGATGCGTTTTATAAATTTGTCGATAGCGACATCAGGGATTCTTTCGGAAAGTTTTTTTAAATCAAGCGTATAAATAATTTCTGGCGTTCCGCCGCGAAACACGGTTTCTTTGGCCATATAATCACTTGCTTCATTTGCTTCTGACCATGTAACCACTCGCCATTCTTCTTCTTCCTTAAACCCTGGATGTTTTATGGAATGACATGCAAACCATAGGACTTTTTGTAGGATGAATAATAAATCTTCTGATGAAACGCTGTGTTGTATCCAGTCCCAGTCCTTATGCTTGTTTATGTTATTAACAAGAATGTTGTAATACTGGTCCTTAAATTCGCCTTGATCACAATATCGGACTTTGGTTGTTAGAAGATTATCAATAGTTTCATCACCTTCTAAAAAAACATCTTTGGCAAACACCAGACAAACCCCGTGGGGTCTGCTGTAGGCCCGCCACATAGATAATTTTCCGTGATCGTCTTCCTTGTTTTCAAGAAAATCATGTTCACAAAAACATGAAATATAAGGATGCCAGTCTTTGTTATGTCTTTGATTATTCATCATTTCTTCGAATTTCTCCGAGAGTTTTGGAGCAATCGAATCAAGGGCGGCTTTGAGAGTTCTGGTTTGTGTATCTTTTGTGCCGTTATAGGCTTTTACAAGAAGATTCCATCCCCACTGGCCTTCTGAAAAATCATTCATATATTTGGTGTTGCGAAACCAAAATTTTTGTTCTTTCAGAATAGCATAACCGGCCTCAGCACTGGTATAATGCGCTATTTCTTTGGATTCATTTAAGGCTAAGTCTTTAAGATTAAAAAGGAAAATTTCTTGGATTTTTTGTTTTATAACGTCATCATCTGTCACCATAAGGCCATCTTATCAAGCACGGGGAGCCCCTCCCACAATGGTGCCCAGAAGAAGACTCGAACTTCCAAGGTCTTGCGACCGCTAGTACCTGAAACTAGTGCGTCTACCAATTCCGCCATCTGGGCATAAAAACAGCCCCCTCATATGCCACAGTTGGCGGGGAAAAGGAAATGTTTTTTTTATTTCAGGCTGTCCATACCCCCCTAGGGCTGTTCATGTCTATGCACCGTCATACCGGACAAGGGAACGCAGCGACCGCTGGGCCGGAATGACGCAGAATCGTTAGGTTTTGGCAGAAATGAACAGCCCTGCATACTCGCCCCTGCATTTTGACATTGTTTATGGTTTTATGATAGGGTGAAAGTATGGTGTCGCATATCACTTTGGAAGCGGGAAAACGTAGTGGCCAGCCCTGTATTCGCGGGATGCGGATGACGGTGGCGGATGTTTTGTCGTATCTGGCCTCGGGCATGTCCCCGCAAGAGGTTTTGGTTGAGTTTCCCTTCTTAACATCGGATGACATTCGCGCCTGTTTGCTGTATGCTGCCAGCGAAGCCAAACAGCCTGTGGTTGTTATGGCCCCATTGTCGTGAATATCGTTTTGGATCATAATTTGCCGCCACGTTTGGCGCGTTTGCTGAGTAAGCATTTCGACGCTGTGGATCATGTTATGGATTTTGGCCTTGAGTGTGCGGATGATCGAGAGATCTGGGAATATGCTCGAGATCATGGTCTTACTTTGATGACAAAAGATAAAGATTTCTATCATCTCTCCCTTTTGTATGGGCCACCACCCAAGATTATTTGGATACGCTCTGGGAACATGACGGTCCAAACCTTGATTGACTTTGTGGAATCCGCCATACCAGCTCTTAAGGCCTTTGCCAACGAAGATGAGGCTATTTTGCATTTGTATCGTCAGTAAAAAATCTTGAGTTTGGTGTTGTTTCAAAACAAACCACCCCGTCAGGTTTCGCCGGCTGCCCCTCCCCTGTTGTGGGCACCCCTCACACCGCAAACGACGTTCCGCAGCCGCAGGTGGCCTTGGCGTTGGGGTTTTTTAAAACGAAGGCTGATCCCATCAAATCGGTTTTGTATTCCACCACCGAGCCCTGAATCAGGGACAGAGAGGCGGGGTCTGTGACCACAAAAAGGCCGTCCCCTTGATCCAGCAACAGATCATCATCCTGCGTCGTGTTGTCCAAAGAAAACTGGCAATCAAAGCCCGAACAGCCCCCTGCGGTGATCAGGATACGCAAATTCAGGTCCGGCTGCCCCTTTTGGGTGCGCAGGGCCCCAACACGATCTTTGGCGGTGGGGGAAAGCGTAATCATCTTGACAAAAACCCCTTCCAAATCTATATTTGCTTTTGAGCGTTTTGCCGTTCAGGCACACTTTTTTACAGTACTTCTGTTTTCACGCATTGTCCAGATTTATGACCGTCACAGCCATGCCCTCTCTGCTCTCGGATGCCGGTTTATCTCGCTACATCCAAGAGATTCAAAAGTTTCCTTTCCTGAGTGCCGAACAGGAATTGTCCATGGCCCGCCAGTATCGGGATCATGGGAATTTAAAGGCCGCCCATACTCTGGTCACCAGCCATTTGCGTTTGGTGTTGCGGGTGGCGTTGTCGTATCGCGGCTATGGTTTGCCCATGTCGGATTTGATTGCCGAGGGGAATATGGGCCTGATGAAGGCGGTGAAGAAATTTGACCCAGAGCGGGGCTTTCGCCTGTCCACCTACGCCCTGTGGTGGGTGAAGGCCACCATTCAGGAGTATATTTTAAAAAGCTGGTCCCTGGTGAAAATGGGAACCACGTCGGCGCAGAAAAAGCTGTTTTTCAATTTGCGCAAGCTGAAAAACAAAATGCGCGTGTTTGATGATGTTGCCCTGTCCCCCGATCAGGCAAAACAGATTGCCACAACGCTGGATGTGTCGGTTGAGGATGTTCAGCAGATGAATGCCCGCATGTCTGGGGCCGATCAATCCCTGAACGCCGCCGTTTTTGATGATGATGGGCAGCAGGCCATGGACAGACTGGCCGATCCGCAGGATAACCATGATGTCACCTACGCCCAAAAGGAAGAGGCGGACATGCGTGGCCAGCGTTTGCAGGTGGCCATGAAAACGCTGAAGGCGCGGGAGCATGATATTTTTTCCGCCCGTTACTTGCAAGATCCGCCCCAAACGCTGGAGGTTTTGAGTCAAACCTATAGCATTTCGCGCGAGCGTGTGCGGCAGATTGAAAAACAAGCCTATGATAAGGTCAAGGCGTTGATGGTGGCATCAGGACAATCGGCCTAGGGCCCTTGGGGATAGAGGGCGCATGACCTTAATTGACAGCCAC
>JBILTX010000028.1:0-16475 GCA_044371315.1 Alphaproteobacteria bacterium
ACATATCGGCGGCCAAAACTTTGCCCCCGATGAAAACCAACACCACCGCCAAACTGTATTTCAGATAATGGAACCGGTGAATGATGGCGGCCAAGGCAAAATACAGCGCCCGCAGCCCCAAAATGGCAAAAATGTTGCTGGTATATACGATATAGGGGTCTTTGGTGATGGCGAAAATGGCGGGAATGCTGTCCACGGCAAAAATCACATCGGCAAACTCCACCAAAATCAGGGCCAGAAACAGCGGGGTCACAAACCGCTTTTTTTTGTTTGGATTGTCGGGATCGGGCAATTTGACAAAAAAACTGTGGCCATGCAGCGTGTTGGTCACAGGCAGATGGTTTCTGAGCCATTTCAGCAGCATATTATCCGACAAATCCGGCTGTTTTTCCTTAGCAAACAGCATCTTGATCCCCGTTCCCACCAAAAAGACGGCAAAAATCAGCAAAATCCATTCAAACCGCGCCACCAAGGCGGCCCCGACGCCAATCATGATGCCCCGCAGGATCACCACCCCCAAAATCCCCCACACCAAAACCCGATGCTGGTATTTTCGGGGGATGGCAAAAAAACTGAAAATCATGGAAATGACAAAAATGTTATCCAGCGCCAAGGTTTTTTCGATCAAAAACCCCGTCAGGTATTCCTTGCCCGCCTGCGGGCCAAATTCAAACCACACCCAGCCACCAAAACACAGCGCCAGAATGATATAAAAGGCACTGAGGCCCAAACTTTCCCGAACCCCAATATCATGGTCCTTTTTGTTCAAAAACCCCAAGTCAAACACCAACAGGCCCAGAACAACAGCAAAAAATACACACCAAACCCAAACGGCCTTACCCATCCAGAGAGCAGTTAAAAGATCCATGTGACCCTGTTCCTATACTGTTAAAAGACGATACGCGGCCGTCACAATCACCATCACGAGGCTGAGGGGAAGAAAAACCTTCCACCCCAAACGCATCAACTGATCATAACGATAGCGTGGGAACGTAGCACGCACCCAGATAAAACAAAACAGGATAAAGATAACCTTTAAAACGAACCACACAATCCCAGGAATGGCGGTCAGCAGGGGAATATCCAGCGGCGGCAGCCAGCCACCCATAAACAAAATCGTGGTCATGCCCGCCATCAGGATCATGTTGGCGTATTCGCCCAGAAAAAATAGGGCAAAGCTCATGGAGGAATACTCAACAAAATAACCGGCCACCAGTTCCGATTCTCCCTCTGGCAAATCAAAGGGGGCGCGGTTGGTTTCCGCCAGCGTGGAAATAAAAAACACGATGAACATGGGAAACAGGGGAAACATGAACCAGCCGTCCTTTTGGGCCAGCACAATGTCCGTCACATTCATGGACCCCACCATGAGCAGGACCGTGACAATAACAAACCCCATGGACACTTCGTAGCTGACCATCTGCGCGGCGGAGCGCATGGCCCCCAAAAACGCATACTTTGAATTGCTGGCCCACCCCGCCACAATAATCCCGTACACCCCCAGCGAGGAAATGGCAAACAGATACAAAATACCCACATTGATGTTGGCCAGAACCAAGGGCTTTCCGTCATCCGTCATGCCAAAGGGTACCACCGCCCACGCCACCAACGCCAAAACAAACGTCAGCATGGGGGCCCCGATAAACAGCCAGCGATTGGCCCCGCTGGGGAAAATGGTTTCCTTGGTGAACAATTTTAATCCGTCGGCCAAGGGCTGCAGCAAGCCAAACGGCCCCACCACGTTGGGGCCCTTGCGCAGCTGCATCGCCCCGATGACTTTTCTTTCGAAATACGTCAAATACGCCACCGCCACCAACAACGGCACCGTAATGGCCAAGGCCCCAAGGACCATCCGCAAAACATCCCAGAAAAGCGGATTGTCCAGCACTACGCCACCGCCGCTTGATCTTGGGTTTTTTTCTCGGCCCCATAAACAAACACACGGGCGCATTCCGCCATGGTTTTGGATGCCCGCGAAATGGGATCGGTCTGGTAAAAGTTGGTGACAGGGGATACCAACGGGGCCTTATCCATCGTCTTAGGGCTTTGGGGAAAACGGGTCCACGACGGGGCCGGACACTGATCCCGCAACGCCAAAAAAGGATAGGCCTGCACCATGGCCGATCGCACATCATCCAACGTGCGATACGTCAGGGACACACCAGACACGTGATCGGCAAGGGCGCGGAAAATTTTCCAATCCTCTTTGGCCAAGTGGGGGGGCGTCACGGCGGGCAGGGCCTCTTGGATGCGGCCCTCGGTGTTGACGTACAGGGCCTGCTTTTCCGTATAGGCCGCGCCAGGCAAAATAATGTCGGCATAATGGGCGGCCTTGTCCCCGTGATGCCCCTGATAAATCACAAAGGCCTTTTCCAAAACATCCGTGGGCACATCATCCGCACCGTAAAGGTACAACGTGGTGATACTGCCGGCGCGAACGGCGTCAAACAAGGCCTGTGCGCCCCCCTGTGCCACAAACCCCAAATCCAAAGACGCCACCGTGCCCACAGCATGGTGCAACACGTTAAACCCATTAAAATCCGGCGCAATCATGCCCAATTGCTCGGCCAGATCGGCGGCGTGGGCATAAATGGCTTCCCCATCAGGGCGAGAGAACACAGACGCGCCCAAAATCAAAGCGGGACGCTGGGCTTTTTTCAGGATCGCCCCGAAATCCCCCGACCCCTTGGCCAAGGTGCGCAGTGCATCCGGCGTGTTGCCCAAATCGTGATAGGGATAGGTCAAATCCACCGCATCCCCCACAACCCCCACGGGCAGGCCATTTTGCAAATACCGTTTGCGAATGCGGGCATTGATGAGGGGGGCTTCCCAGCGGGGATTCACCCCCACCAACAACAGAGCATCCACCGATTCCAGCCCCGCAATGGTGGTGTTCATCAGGTAACGCGACCGAACATCACGGGGAAACACGCCCCCCGCTGCCCCATCATAATGGACAACACCGGCGGCATCCAAAAGGGTTTTGAAAACAAACACCGATTCCAAATCCGCCAAAGGCCCCCCTACGGCGGCCACGGTCTGGGGCTGGGCAAAGCGGTCCGCGGTGGCCCGCAGGGCTTGGTCCCAAGAGGCCTCTTTCAAGTCGCCTTGCTGGCGGATATACGGACGGTCCAGACGTTGATATTTCAGGCCGTCACAGGCATAGCGGGTTTTATCGCCGATCCATTCTTCGTTGATGTCTTCGTTCAGACGGGGCAGGATCCGCAAAACCTCTGACCCCCGCACATCAATGCGGATGTTGCTGCCCACGGCATCCAAAACGTCGATGGATTCCGTTTTGTCCAATTCCCACGGACGGGCGTGAAACGCATAGGGCTTGCTGGTCAAGGCCCCCACGGGACACAGATCAATGATGTTGCCGGAAAGCTCGCTGGCCACGGGTTTGCCCAGCGTGGTGATTTCCATGGATTCGCCGCGCCCCACCGCGCCCAAGGCCGGTACGCCCGCAATATCCTCAGCAAAGCGCACACACCGCGTGCAGTGAATACACCGCGTCATCACGGTTTTGATCAGGGGGCCCATGTCTTTTTCAGAAACGGCCCGCTTCTCTTCGTGATAGCGGCTTTTGTCCATGCCGTAAGCCATGGCTTGGTCCTGCAGATCGCATTCACCGCCCTGATCGCAGATGGGGCAATCCAGGGGGTGGTTGATCAGCAAAAATTCCATGGCGCCCCGACGGGCTTTTTGAACGCGATCATTGTTGGTGTGAATGACCATCCCCTCGGCCGCGGGCATGGCGCACGAGGCAATGGGCTTTGGCGCTTTTTCCAGATCCACCAGACACATGCGGCAGTTTCCGGCGATTTTCAAACGATCGTGGTAACAAAAACGGGGAATTTCAACGCCGGCCAGTTCGCATGCCTGAAGCACCGTCACACCCGCAGGAACCTCCAAGGTTTTTTCATCAATGGTCAGGGTGGGCATGGAAAAACCGCAAGCTGTTTCTTCTTAGCCTTGTGTAGTCCAAAGCCACACAAAGCGCAAGGGGCTTTTGCACAGCCCCAACAGAGGGTTTTTTCGCGATACAAGGCCATTGACAATGGTTTCAAGATGACCTAAAACCCCCCTCATATCTCATGACGCGGGGTGGAGCAGCCCGGTAGCTCGTCAGGCTCATAACCTGAAGGTCGTCAGTTCAAATCTGGCCCCCGCAACCAAGGTTTTCAATGGGTTAGGCTTTATTGCCTAAGGTTTAAAATTCCTCATTGCTACCCTATTGCTACTTTTGGCACATATTTTTTCTATTATTTTAGGCGTACCGAGAAAAATCCAAGGCCGTGCTTGTCAAATTATAGACAGCCCTTTATTCCCAAGTCTCATGCGCCAAAGGCAGCGCGTTTAATTCTGCCCTATAATGCCGCCATTGTGGCATGAAAGACGTCATAAATCCCTTGAAACGGTCATTGTGGGTGCGCTCTAATAAATGAACGATTTCATGCACCACAACATACTCAAGGCAGTGCAGTGGTTTTTTTGCCAGCTCTAGGTTCAGCCAAATGCGCCGCGCGTTGGGATTGCATGTTCCCCAACGGGTTTTCATGCGTTTGATGCCCCAAGATTTTACAGATTCACCAATAACCCCTTCCCATTTTTCAATCATGGCGGGAAGGATATTTTTTAAGGATGTTCGATACCACGCATACAAGAGTTGCTCTCGCTGTTCCCGTGTCATCGTGGGCAACACATGCATCTCAAGGGTGGTGTTATTTTTTATCATCACACGCGGTTTGCTGTTCACCACAATCACATCCAGCAAATACCGCTGGCCCATGAAGTAATGGCTTTCGCCGCTGATATAGTCGCGTTCGGATTGCCGCACCTGTCCCTGAAATTTTGCCTGCTTATCCTTGATCCAAGACAACCGTGTCAGCACCGCCATCCGCACGGCATCATCATGAATGCGTAACGGCACAGCAACCCGCACCCTGCCATCGGGGGGGTATACCGCCAAGTGCAGGTTTTTAATTTTTTTGCGCACAACATCAACGGTTATCCCGTTGACATTGATTTGATGACTACTGGTAAGCATCTTGCTTTTTTACCAATTCAAAAATGTGTTCAACCAAGGCATCATTGTCACCTATGCAGCCACGAATGGCCGCACGCACGGTACGCTCTTTGGCGATGTTCCCAAGCCAGTTATCCATAATCTTCCCTCGAATAGCATCATCAAGATCAATGGCCAGTTGTTCGTTTTTATCAAGGTTATCATAAAGAACACGGGCTGTCTTGTTCAGGGTGGCGGGATAGCGATTGTGTTGTTCTGGATTGCTTATTTTTCCTGAAAGGGCGATCAACTCTTTCAGATATTGTGCGTAATCCAGCGATTTTTGTTTGCGTTGTTCAATTAATGTATCCAATAAATCCGCCATTTCTGCATAATAACGGGGGTTTATCGGTTGTTCATCTGTAATCACCCGTCGCAGGTTGTTTTCCACGGCTTCCGAGGTTGCCTCGCTGTCGTCCTGCAAACTGGTGGGGAGGTCTTCCACAAAATCAACACCCTTTTCACCAATAATTTGCAACAGACTTTTTTCATTAAGGTTTGAAAGGATGCGGCTGTCTCCCGCTTGGACATAGCTGTCAATCAGGTGACGCATCGCAGGCTCTACACTTTTCAGGTCTACATAATCCCCACTTGCCAATTTGATCGCATCGCGGATTTTCTGAAATTGTTCAGCTTCCTGTTTGATAGCGTTTGTTTCTGATTCGTTATAGCCTGCCTCTGCCATATCCGCAGCAATGCCTGCATAAGCCCGTAAATAGGCGATGGTGAGTTTATACAGGGCAAGCCGTTTGGGTTCGTTGTTTTTCAGGGCATCTTTATCCGCCGTATCCTCTGCACAAAAATAATGCTGGTATTGCAATGTGCCTTTCGGTGGTGCAACAGATTCGCAGAGGGCTTTGATGGCTTCGCGGGCTTCGTCCAGACGTTCGCGCCCCTTTTTTATTCTGTCACTCAAGAGTCCTTTGACATCGTCCTCATCATAATCATCAAAGGCCTCACTGGTGTAATCTTGAATGGATGACTCAAGGCTTTTAAATAAATCCTTATAATCAATAATATAGCCGCATTCTTTGTCTTCGCCACCATCTTTGTCGTCCAAACGATTGACGCGGCAAATGGCTTGAAAAAGCCCGTGGTCACGCATGTTTTGATCAATATACAAATACGTTGCAGAGGGCGCATCAAACCCCGTGAGCAGTTTATTCACCACAATCAGCAACTTCATTTGTGCAGGCTGTTCTTTGAATTGTTTTTTCACCCGTGTTTCAAAGGTTTCAGGGGATTCATTGCCCAGCATTTCGTTGTAAATATTATATTTTTTAATGCGTTCCGTTAAGCCCTCGCCGCCGTCTTCGCTCTTAATATCACCAATGTTGGGGGCGTAAGAGGTCACAATCGCGCAATGGCCTTTCATCGGCGTTTGCTGAAACAACTCATAAAAACGGCAAGCGTTGTAAATGCTGTCCGATACCAGCATCGCATTGCCGCGCCCACTCATCAGGCGGTCTTTTGTTTCCATATCCATAAGAATATCGGCAACAATCTTTTCAAGCCTTGAACGCGCACTCAGCACTCGCTGCATCGTGCCCCATTTTTGTTTCAGGGTGGCGCGGGCAATATCGTTCAGCCCCCGTGTTCTGGCATCAAACCATTGATTGATTTTCTCATGGGAAGAAAGGTATTGATTGATGTCGCGGGCTTCATAGCATAAATCCAGCACCACGCCATCGGTTACGGCTTCATCAAATTTATAGGTGTGAATATAGCCGCCAAAGGTGGCAATGCTGGTGGCTTTGTCGTTTTTCAGCAGCGGCGTACCTGTAAATCCAATAAAAACAGCGTGGGGCAGGAATTTTTTCATGGCCTTGTGCAAATCGCCTGATTGGGTGCGGTGGCATTCATCCACAAACACATACACATCGCCCTTGGCGCGAAAATCGGTGGGGATGGTGCGGTTTAATTCGCGCACATAATCCCCCACATCGCCGTCATCCTTGCCGCTGAATTTGTGGACTAATGAGCAAATCATGGCGGGGGCGGACTTGTTTAACACCGCCAGCAAATCCGCGCCGCTGGTGGTGCGGTGGATGGTCTCCCCTGTATTCGTAAAGCCCGTTTGAATTTGTTCATCCAGTTCGGTGCGGTCGGTGATAATCAGCACGCGGGAATCGGTTATATTTTCGCGTATCCACCGCGCCAGCATCACCATGGTCAGGCTTTTTCCAGAGCCTTGGGTGTGCCAGATAATACCGCCCTCGCGCCGCCGCAGTTTCTCTTGCGCGGCCTTGATGCCAAAGTATTGGTTATGGCGGCACAGCTTTTTGCGCCCCGCATCAAACACGGTAAAATCGTGGATGATTTCCAAAAACCTTTTTGGGTCGCACAGTTGCAGGATGTCGCGGTCGAGGGGTTCCCCCGTCTCGCTTGGCTCTTTCCACGCCAGAAAATAGCGTTCGGGGGTTTCAATCGTGCCGTACCGCAGGCCTTGGCTGGTGTTGCCCGCCATCACCAGCTGCATCGTGCTGAAAAACGGGCGGATAAATTCGGGTTTTTGGCTGTCGTAGTTTTGACGGATGCCCTCGGTGACGCCCTTGCTAGAACGCTTAAGTTCCAGCACCCCCAGCGCGATACCATTCACATACAAAACAATATCAGGGCGTTTGGGGTGGGTTTTTTGGGCAGGGTGCGGGGTGTGTAGGGTGACTTCCTCGGCAATGGCAAAGTGGTTTTTGTTGGGGTTTTTCCAGTCAATCAGAAACACCGTTTCATGGTTCTTGCCCACCTCTGGCTGTACCTTGATGCCATAGCGCAGCAGGCGGTAAACGTCCCTGTTCGCGTCATACAGCCCGTTGTGCTTGATGATGGCGGCGTTTTGCAGTTCATGCAGGGCTTTGTTTATCAGAGGGTCGCTGTGCCCCTGTTGTGTTAAAAAGGCACGCAGTAAATCGGGTTCGATATTGCTGTTGCCCGCGCGGTATTGCCAGTTGCCCAGATAGGTATAGCCAAGCTGCTGCTGAAACAGCGTGATCATGCGGTTTTGCGTTTCGCGTTCGGTTTCAATGTGGGGCATCATAGCAACCTCGTCTTTCCTGTTAGCAATTCTTGGCACATCCCCGTTTTCAGGGCTTTGGTTTTGATAAGGCGGGTTTCAAGGGTGGTGATGTCCGTGTCCATATCGGTGAGAATGGCGGCAATGGCGGTTTGTTCGGGGAGGGGTGGCAGGGGGATTTGCAGCTGTTGATACTCTGAAATATAATATCGTTTATGGTCTCCCAATACAAAATTAAGCGTTTGCATTTTTTCAAAAATAAATCTTAGACTGTTATCATCTTTTGCCGTTAATAACTTTATCGCAGAAGATTTTACCTTGAAGGAAAAATCTACATACTTGCTAGATGTTGTAAAATCATCAAAAATTATTACGGGCGTATTTTCATAAACTCCATGTGTCTCATTCGTATAACCAAGAATAAAAGTTTTTCCTGCCGTTAAGACGGGTGTTTGATTGTAATCATTATATTCTGTGTCGTTGACGATGTATTTCACGGGTTGTTCATAGTTTAAAACATCCCCCAACCGTTTCACCTCCCACGCCCCCGTAAAGCCAGCGAGGCGGGTTTTTCCCGTTAATAATTGTTGCATGGTGGCGTGTTTCACGGCGCGTTTTTTGGCAATCAGGGCGGTGAGGGAGGCTATCAACCCATCCACATCCGACAACACCCCCGCGATCGCGGTTTGTTCGGGCAGGGGTGGTAGGGGGATTGGAATGTTCCTAAGATTGTTTTTAGAAACGCCATATACTTTTAGTCCAGTCGCAACTCTATCTATAGCAACTTTAACGGGTTTAATATCCTGTATATACCCCCTATAGCCTTTTGCCACAAAACCAGATTTTTCGCGCAACAGAAAAGTATGAAGTCCTGCAACTGCTTTGCGATTTTCAAGATTTTGAATCTCTATGCTTTTGCTAATGCCGTTATAATCTTCGGACGCATCCGCCATCACTAAATCGCCTTCTTGTAATAAAGAGGCTGATTTTACCTTGTGGGCATCTATGTTAGGAACATCGCATACTTTGAAATCCAAAAAATTATGCCATTTTGTGTGAATATCCCCGTAATGAATATAAGCAATTTCGCCATGTTCCGATAAATCTGCTCTGGAATTGGTGGCTGTGGGCAGGAAATCAAAAACTTCTCCAAAGCTCCGCACCTCCCAATCCACAGGAATCACCCCCACCTCGGTGCGTTTATAGCCTTGCGGCAGGTCATCCCCGTGGCTTGCGGCGTGTTGTAAGGGTGCGGTCATGCGTGCCCCGCTGTGGGTGACATGGGTAAGAAAAAGGCATTTCGCACACATGTCGCGGATGATATGGGTAAGAAAGTCATTTTTTTACCCCTATCCAAGGCAACATGTATAGAAAAACGCGATTTCGTATACATGTCGCGGGTGATCTGTATAGAAAAAGGCAATTTCGTATACATGTCGCGGGTGACATGTAAAGAAAAGTGGCATTTCTTTTATAAGTTGTTCGGGACATATAAAAAATCTTTATAGATCATGTACATTGGCAAGGCACTTGACCAAATCGTTATTGATATAATAATTTTCACGTCCCAATCGCACTTTTCCCATCAATCCAATGCCATGTAAAGCATCAAGGTATTTAGTCGCGGTTAGACGTTTTACCATCAATTCTTGCTCTATCCACTGTATCTTGGTGTAGGGGTGGCTAAAAATCACGTTCAGCAGGTCTTGGCTGTATATTTTCGGCAGCTCTGAGCGGATTTTATGCTTGTGGTGTTGCATCACGTCTTTAATGGCCCGCACAAGGCGGGTTGTTTGAATGGCGGTTTGTTCAACCCCCAACAGCATATAGAGCACCCATTCCTCCCACGCGCCTGTGTCGCGCACGGTTTGCAGCAAACGGTAATAATCCGCCTTGTGTTGATTGATATAGCGGGAAAGATACAGCACGGGGCTGGACAGTAACCCTTGCTTCACAAGGTACAGGATATTGATCATCCGCCCCGTTCGGCCGTTCCCATCATAAAACGGGTGGATGCTTTCAAACTGGTGGTGAATGATGGCCATTTTAATCAGCGGGTCAAGCGGGCTGGCATCATCATCATTGATAAAGGTTTCAAGGTTGCCCATGAGGCTAATAATCTGCGCCGGCTCTTGCGGCGGGGTGTAAATCACTTCCCCCGTGCGGTCGTTCTTTAACGCTGTGCCTGCTACTTTGCGAAAGCCCGCGCTATTTTCCTCTAGTGTCGCTTGCATCTGCAAAATATGGTTGTTGGTCAGCAACCCCGTTTCTTTTACCAACATAAAACCCTGTTTCAGCGCAGCGGCATAATTGTAAACTTCTTTGGCGGCTTTTGTGGTGAAGATGTTGGCGTTGGCATCGCTTTTATACAGTTCATCATGCGTGGTGATGATGTTTTCAATGGCAGAGCTGTCTTTGGCTTCCTGCAATGCCAACGTATTGAGCAAAATGTTTTGATTGGGGATAAGGTCGGTCACGCCCTTTAACTCCCCAAGGGCTTTATGGGCGCGAGAGGCTTGCCGAAGAATAGGCACAGTCTCAAGGTCAATGGCGAGCGGTAAATGCGGCAATGTATTAACTGTGATGTTCCCTACCATGCAAACCCCATCGTCTTTAAATGCCCGTCCACTTTAGCCTGCAAGGTTTCCGTCTCGGTTAACAGCGCGGGCAAAGGCGTGCTATAGCGTTCTTCCAGCTCTTTAATGCGGTTTGCAAGGGCGTTGGTGACACGCTGCATCTCGGCATCAATCCGTTTTTGCAAGGTGGCCAGCCATTTATCATGGATGGTAAGGGTTTTAATCTCGGCCACGTCAAGGCGGGCGTAGTGCTGTATCACCTGTTCATAAAGCTGTTTTTCCAAGTCTTTTGCTTTTTTATCCAGCTCTGCCCCTGTGTTTAATATCTCTTGCGCCTGTTTCAATAGGGTGCGTTCGTCGGCATCAAGGGCTTTGTTTTTCAGACGGTCGGCAATGCTGGCTTTGGTCAGATCGCCTTTATCGCTTAACGCATCCGCCAGTAAACCATCCTCGCCCGTGTGCTCTTCTTTGAGTTCTTCCAGCTTTGCAGTCAGGGCTTCGCTGTCGGCTTCCAGCTGTTGGATGGTTGCTTGCTGCGCTGAAAAATACCGCGCAATCACTAACGCGGGGGGGATTAAATCCGCCTTGTACTTTTGTTTGCCAAGGGCAAAGTCAGGTTGTTCGCCGTCCTTTTTGTTTTTGGTATCGGTGAGCAGGCGGATGCTGTTGGCTTTTTTCCAGCCCTCTGCCTTAATGGCCACCACGTCATCATAGAGCACCTCGCCCCAGTATTCGATCAGGTGTTGATACACATCGTATTTATCCAGCAAGGGAACGGCGGCAAAACGCGCCAGTAAATCCTCGGCTAACATTTCCAGCGTTGCCTTGGGTGTGCCGCTGTTTTCCATATTTTCCAACAGGGCATGATGCTGCCCCTGCCATGCGGCAAACACCGCGTTTACGGTATGGGCGTATTGGGTAAATTCAGGGTGGTTAAAAATAGTTTGGCGCACCTCGCTGGCCTTGACCAAGGGCATTAAATACCCCTTGCGCGGGCTATCCGTAAACAATGCCTTTTGCAGGGAGGGGAACACCTGCCAATAGGGGGCAAGGGCTTCCACATCGCGCACGGGAATGCCGCCCATCAGGTGCGCGGCAATGTCGTGGATGTCTTCCGCCTCGCCGCTGTCAATATAGCGGGGGATGTTCAGGTTGTAATCATTGGCAGGGCTGGCGATTTCATGGGCTCCTACCATGCGGGCATATTTTGGCACATCTTGCTGTTTGGTGAAGGCATCCACAATTTTATGAATATCTTGCGCCCGCAGGCGGTTTTTATTGCCGTCTTTGATAAAGCCCTTGCTGGCATCTATCATAAAAATACCCTTGCGGGCGGCGGCGTGTTCCTTATCCAGCACGATAATACAGGCGGGGATACCCGTGCCATAAAACAAGTTGGCAGGTAGCCCGATGATGCCCTTAATAAACCCCCGTTCAATCAGATTTTTGCGAATCGCCGCCTCGGCATTGCCCCGAAACAACACCCCATGTGGTAAGATCACCGCCCCTTTGCCTGTGCTTTTCATGGATTTCAGGATATGCAGCAAAAAGGCATAATCGCCATTTTTTGCGGGCGGTGTGCCGTATTCAAATCGGTTGAAGCGATCATTGGCGGGATCTAGCCCTGTGCTCCACGCTTTTGTTGAAAACGGGGGATTCGCTACAACAAAATCAAAGGTTTTCAGGGCATTGTTTTCAAGAAAGTGCGGGGATGAAAGAGTGTTATCCTTCCAGATTTCCGCCGTGGCGTTATCGTGTAAAATCATGTTCATTTTTGCCAGTGCCGCCGTGGCGTTATCATTCTCTTGCCCATAGATGGCGAGTTTTACAGGGGCTTCATCCACTGCCTTTAAAAGCAGAGAGCCAGAGCCGCAGGTGGGGTCATACACCGTTTGCTTAGAGGATGTTGCCTCTTTAATGCCCAGCACCTTCGCCATAATGCGGGATACTTCCGCAGGGGTGTAAAACTGCCCCTTGCTTTTGCCTGATTCGGTTGCAAAATGACGCATCAGGTATTCATAGGCATCGCCCAGAATATCATCCCCATCGGCTTGGTTTTTGCTGAAATTAAGGGCGGGGTCTTCAAAAATCGCAATCAGATTTGACAGGCGTTCTATTAAATCCTTGCCCTTGCCCAGTTTGTTTTCATCATTAAAATCAACAGCGCGTAATTCGGGCAGGTTGTTTTCTTGCGCCAAGGGGGTCAGGATGTGCTTGTTTATCTTATCCCCTATTTCTTTGTCATTTTTCAGTTTTACCATATCGGCAAAACTGGCACCCGCTGGCACTACAATGGTTGCGTCACGTTTCCCTGCATATTTATCGGAAACGTATTTTACAAAGAGCAGGGTCAGCACATAATCCTTATATTGCGAGGCATCCATACTGCCCCGCAATTCATCGCAGCCCTTCCAAAGCGCACCGTATATTGCGGATTTCCGAATCGCCATAATTCTTGCCTGTTTTTAGCATTAAGACATTACCAACCTTTAATCACAGTAACGGTAAATGTCAGTATATATCTATCAACCAACGTCTATCCCAAACGCCCTTTTTTGCCAAACGGAAATGCTGTTATTCCAGAATTTTGCGCATTTCGGCCAGCTTTATCAACATAGCCACAGTGCGTTCAAATTTTCGGTCTAGGTGGGTTTCATAACGGGACAAAGTATTGATTTTGTCCGTGGGAAGGGATGCGGATTGCAGAATGTGCTGGCGAATAACAGATTGTGCCTGCAGATTGGCAAGGTAATTTTGATACATCGGCAGGCAAATATCTCTGATAAACATTTGAAATGACAGGGCGGTCTTTTGATAGCATTCGGGGTCTTCGCTTAAATGTTCTTGCCAATGTTCCCAAATATCGGGATGTACTTGTTTTTTCAGGGTAGCATAAGAGCCAGCACTGTTGATAAGGGTGTTAATATGGTCAATAGATGCCATGGTTTCGGCAATATCAGCGTTTCTGTCTTCGTTTGGTGTGTAAAACCATTCCTCCAGCGGCGATATTTTTAAGGATTTTGCTGTGCCAACCCCTGCCATGGCGGCCAGCATCGGTGCAGCATCAGGAAAAATGGGATGCAGAATTTTGGAAAGTGTTTCTTGATGAAGGCTCAAGCCAGCCCGCTGTAAACGGCGTTTTCGCCAAATAATATCAGCTAGTTCATCCACCAAATGCCGCTCGGTCATGCCCTTTGGATCATATTCAGCCAACAGAGCCTTGTGGATGTGCCGAAAATCATCGGGGTTTTCCCACGGCAACACAGAATAAGAAGATAAAATACCGTGGGTTAGGGCGTTTGTAGATGTCATAAAACCTCTGTTAAAAAACCATACCCCCCCCTGCTGATTCCGCTGATTCCGCTGATTATGCTGTTGGCCTTGGGGATCAATCAGCGAAATCAGCGGAATCAGCGGGGGTGATGTCCTTATGTTTTGGCTTTGGGGTTGATGATCCATTCGGATACATTATCTTTTTTGATCAAAAAACCATGCTCTTGCAAGAGGTTAACAGCCATTTTGTACCGCTGCCGATGTTTTCGCAAGTGGTTGGGACCGTAACGACTGATTGTGCTCAGCGTCACGGTTTCATGGTTTTTATGAACGCACCACGCCCAAAGGGATTCTGCATCCAAAACATTTTGGGGCTTGTCGTGCTGGGCGAATATCCGCAGGGCCTCAAACAAAAACCACCGCGCACAGATGATGGCGTTGTGCATGGTGTTTTCATGAATGATGCCATCAATACCGCGATCAAAAACATGAAAGCAAGCGGCCAAACGGGCGGCATTTTCGCCGGATTTACTGGCAAAATCCTGAATCTCCACCAAGTTGCCATAGGGTTTCATGGCGTATTCGACCTCATGATAATAATCAACCCACAGGACCTTGGCCGCATCATTTAATTTCAGGCTTGGGGGCATCAAACGGCCATCACTGGCCTGTTCATCCACAGGCAAAGGGGTGTCCAGCAGGGCGCGGATGCGACGGGAAAACGCCCCCAGATAAGGCAAAGTTTCAGGTGGTTCTTGATAATCACGCGTGCCTGCCGTGGGGGTGGGCTGGATCATAAACATGCGGGCCAGAAAGCCAATGTCACGCCCTATGCCCTTACCCATACTCAGGAGGTGCATCATAACCGAGGGCTGCATCATCAAAGAACAGGTAAACCGCCGCCCCACCAGACGAGCATTTTCCATCCTCAAGCGGTTACGATTGTATTCTCCCCCATCCCACAGCTTGTTTAAAAAGGCAAAAAATCCCAAACAGGCCTCAGGGGCCATGCCGTTAGAGCCAACAAACAGACCCGCTTCATCGCTAATTAACCCCGCCGATGGACGATTGGATTCTAAAACAACGGACAAGGTTTGCTGGTTGATGTCCGTGTAAAGCAGTTGAGGGCAAACAGGTGGCGTAGGTTTTTGTTTGAGTAAATCTTCCAGTAAAGACGTGTATTTTTCAGACGCTGCGGGTTTATCAATGACGGCTTTCAGTTTATTTTGCAGGCCTGTTTTCTTGGTTTCCCAAAGGCAGAGGCTATCTTGATGTACTTGATTTTCCTTGTTAAATGCATCTAATTTTTCAATTTGCCATTCTTTGGTGGCTTTGGAAAAGGCCGCATCGGCGGTGCTTTTGCGCTCTCCTGAGGGGACAATGGCGGCAAAATAAAGCGAAATCGGCCCCACCATCTGGGCATCCCGCCGAACATTGGCCAACCCCTGACAGGCCAAACTGACCTGCGTCAACGCCGCCACAACAACCAAGGGCATGGCCTGTTTGGCGTAGTGTTGATGTTCCAACACCGCATCCCGAATGATTGGGGGCAAGGCCTCCACGGGAAAAGGTTCGGGCGATGATGCGTCAGAAAATAAGGGCAAGGGTTCTGGATACTCTTGGCAAATCTCTAAAAATTCATGATTTTGCAATTGGCGGATGGTTTCTTGCGGGTCCACAAAAAAAGATAAATCATTGAAATCGGAGGCCTGCATTTCTTTATAATCCTTATCAAAGCGGGGATAGGTCAGAAAACAACCATAGTGCTGTGCGACCTTTTTGGCGGTGCTCATGCCAACATTCTCGGCCTTTTCCCAATCGTTATCGGCGGCAATAATGCGTTTTAAATCAGGGCGTTGCTGAACGAACACTTGCACAACAGCCTCAATATTGCCAACACCCAAGCAGGCCACGACGGGCCGATTCAGGGCCTCGTAAATCGTGGCCGCCGTGGCGTACCCTTCGGCAAAATACACACAAGTTGCGTCTTTAAGGCCACCGAATAAATGAAAGTGTCCCGAGATTTTACTGCCAGAAAGAAATTGTTTTTTCCCATCAGGATCAATGTCTTGAATGCCAAACAAAACCCCTGAAAAATCCCGTAAAGGCACAAGGATTTTCCCGTCATGAAAGCGAAGGCCATGGGCCCCCACCTGTTTTTTATCCAAATAGGGCGATGTACCAAAATCGGATGCGTTATCCCAAATCTCTTGAATTTTCTCGTTGTTTTTGCTAACTTTTTCTTTGCCTGTTATTGGGGTGGCTGTGGCCATTTATAACCTCCCCAATAATGTTTTGATGTGTTGCATGGCCTCGTATTGGCCGATGTCTTTGATGTAGGCCCAAAGGGAGATTAAATCACCGCCCCGATCCCCCGTGGAAAAATCCGCCCATTTTCCAGTTTTGAGATTGATTTTGAAGCTGCCCGGTTTAGTGTCAGAGCGCGTGGGATTGAGGGCCACCCACTCGTGCCCTTCCCGTTTTCCATAAGGGCAAAGATAGGAAACAACCATCAGGGATGATGATTTTGCCAAATCGGCGATGGTTT
>JBILTX010000029.1:0-16221 GCA_044371315.1 Alphaproteobacteria bacterium
GGGCTAGGGTCAGTCGCATAAAAACCTTTATTCGCCGGGTTGAGGACGCCGTCCTTGCCGGTGATGCAGAGGCTGCACGTCAGGCATTTCTGTTGGCCCAGCCTGAAATTCACAGGGGCATCACAAAGGGTGTTTTGCATAAAAACACGGCTGCCCGTCGGATTTCTGGCCTTCATGCCCGCGTTTCGGCGTTGTCGGCTTAATTACGTCATCACGTCTTTGATTATGTTTGTTTTTTTGGGCTAACCCCCCCTTGGGATTTCTGTCCCTTAAAATCTGGGTTGTTGTGTGGACAAAACGTAAGGTTAGGGGAGGTTCTTTTGAATCAGCACCAGTGGCATATGGTTCAAGAATCCTTGCGGCACGAGCTGGGCCAAGCCGCCTTTGACAGCTGGATTCGTCCCATTGTGTTTTCCCCCGCCGATGATCATCGTTTGCGTTTGATTGCCCCCACAACCTTGGCCCGCAAATGGATCGAAAGCCATTACACCGACCGCATTCGTTTTTTTGCCCGCCGTGTCAATCCGGCGTTAACCGACATTACCATTGATGTGGGGGACACCCATCCCAAACCAACCGCCAACGACGCAAAGCCCGCGGGCAATGCTGCCCCGCTTCCCTCTGCGTCTGTTGTGGCCACCTTGCCCACTGCCTCGGCGGATTTGTCCCGTTTTTCCATCCAGCTCGATCCCCGTTTGACCTTTGAGAGCTTTGTTGTGGGGAAATCTAACGAACTGGCCTTTTCTGCGGCGCGTCGTATTGCGGATGCGGATGCGGTGACCTTTAACCCCCTGTTTTTGTATGGGGGCGTGGGGCTGGGCAAAACCCATCTGATGCACGCCATTGCGTGGCATATTGCCGAAAAAACGCCGCAGCGCCGCGTGGTGTATTTATCCGCCGAAAAATTCATGTATGAATTTGTGCGGGCCATTCGGTTCAAGGACACCATGGCGTTTAAGGAAATGTTCCGCTCAGTCGATGTTCTGATGATTGATGATGTTCAATTTATCAGCGATAAAAACTCAACGCAGGAAGAATTTTTTCACACCTTTAACGCCCTGATTGATCAAAATCGACAGGTGATTATTTCTGCGGACAAATCCCCATCGGACCTGGAGGGGATTCATGAACGTCTGAAATCCCGTCTGGCATGGGGCTTGGTGGCGGACATCCACCCCACCAGTTATGAATTGCGTTTGGGGATTTTACAGAACAAAGCCGCGGCCTTGGGCATGGCGATTCCACAGGATGTGATTGCGTTTTTGGCCGAATCCATCACATCCAACGTGCGCGAGCTGGAAGGCGCCCTGAACCGCATCACCGCCCACGCGGACATCACCGCCGCCCCCATTACCATTGAAAACACGCGGATTCAGCTGCGGGATATGCTGCGCTCTCAGGCCAAGCCCATCACGTTGGAATCCCTAACCAAAACCGTTGCCGCCCATTATCGGTTTACAGGACATTTTGGCCAGCACCCGCCTGCGCACCATTGCCCGCCCCCGTCAGGTGGCCATGTTTATGGCCAAAGAGCTGACCCCGCTGTCCCTGCCCGAAATTGGAAAATACTACGGCGGCAAAGACCACACCACCGTCATGTACGCCGTGCGTAAAATCCGTCAAATCATGGACCACGACCCTGATTTTGCCGAGGACATGCAGACTCTGCGGCAAAAAATTTTGGGGTAGGGGGGGGAAATCCTCTCCGCCCCCCCAAAAGAAAACACCCTGCGCCGCCAGCATAACTGCTGGCGGGTTGGGGTGTTTATTGTTTATAGAGGCATAGGAAACATTTTTGAATGTTATCGTTATCATTTAGTTCTTCTAACCAAGCGCAAAAGTTAGCGAAAGCAGAAAAAGAAAGATCAGCCGTAGTAAAGCTTACAACTGTTGTTTTTTTTGGATTGTCTTTTGACGCCTCTACAGTAGAGATGCTCAACTCCTTGTTGCTTAGCATATAAATCTCATTATACGTATTGTAATGGATCTTGCCCAAAAGAATAATTTTACATTCCATAGCAAAATCCCTACTTCCAATTCCAAATTCACCTTCAGTGGGCAGAGTAATTTTGAGAATCATGGTCAGTGCCCCTTTTTGGGGTGGTAACGTGAGCATGACATAGTTCCACATCCCTCGGTTTGATCCGGAGGTTGCAAAAACTCACAATTCGATTTGAACGCAAAGTTGCGCAAATCTCCAAGTTCTGTCCCGAGGAAGCAGAAACTATGTCATTAAATTCAGGCTAATATATATATATATATGTCAAGTATTTTATTCACATTCCCCCATAAAATAATTTCATCAGCATTTTTAGTGGCTTATGGGGATTTTTGATGGTTGGGGCCCCTTCGGGAGAACCTCTGTCCTCCGTCCACTCTCCCCCCTTCCCATCTCCCCGCCTTTATGCCACAAAGAGGGGGTCAACCTGATCATGCTTTTTTTAAGGAACCACCGTGGCCGAGCAATATATTTTTACCATGCAGGGCGTGACAAAACGCCTGAAAACCGGAAAAACGTTGTTTGATAACATCTGGTTATCCTATTTGCCTGGGGCAAAAATTGGGGTGATTGGGCATAACGGATCGGGGAAATCCACCTTGCTGAAAATCATGGCGGGGCTGGATACGGATTTTACGGGGGAAACCATCTTGGCCAAGGGGGCCCGTGTGGGCTATTTGGCGCAGGAACCTGACATGGACCCGAACAAAACCGTCCGCGAAGTTGCCACCGAGGGGCTGGGCGAAATTTCCGCCATGCTGCAGGAATTCGAGGCCATCAGCATGAAAATGGCCGAAGAGATGACCGATGACGAAATGAACACCCTGCTAGAGCGCCAAGGCGATCTGCAGGAAAAAATCGACGCCGTGGACGGATGGGATCTGGACCGCCACATCGACATTGCCATGGATGCCCTGCGCTGTCCCGATGCGGATCAAAAGGTGGGTGTGCTGTCGGGCGGGGAAAAACGCCGCGTGGCGCTATGCCGGTTGTTGCTGCAAAAGCCCGATATGCTGCTGCTGGATGAACCCACCAACCATCTGGATGCCCTGTCGGTGGCGTGGTTAGAGCGGCACCTGCGCGATTATGCCGGCACCGTCATCGTGGTCACCCACGATCGTTATTTTCTGGACAACATCACCGAATGGATTTTGGAAATTGATCAGGGCACCTTTCGCCCCTATCACGCCAATTACAAAGAATGGTTAAAACAAAAACAAAAAATCCTGCACGATCAACAAAGTCAGGAAAATAAACTCTCCAAAGCTTTGGAGGAAGAGCTGGCTTGGGTCAATGAATCCCCCAAGGGGCGTATGAAAAAAAGCAAGGCGCGCCTCACCGCCTTTGAAAACGCCCGCGCCAATCAACGGGACACCAAGGCCTATACCTCTCAGATCATCATCCCCGACGGCGAGCCGTTGGGCGATCAGGTCATCACCTTTGATGGGATCACCAAGGCTGAAAATGACCGCTTGCTCATTGACGCCTTTTCTGCTGCCATCCCCAAGGGGGCCATTGTGGGCATCATCGGGGCCAACGGGGCGGGAAAAACAACCCTGTTTCGCATGATCACAGGACAAACCACCCCCGATGCCGGCACCATCACGGTGGGGCAAAAGGTCAGTTTGGGCTATGTGGATCAATCCCGCGATGTTTTGAATGACGACGATAGCATTTGGCAGGCCATCTCCGGCGGCGCCGAGGTTCTGGATCTGGGCGACCGCGAGGTGAACAGCCGCGCCTATTGTTCATGGTTCCATTTCAAAGGGGCCGATCAACAAAAAAAACTGCGGGATCTCTCTGGCGGGGAACGCAACCGCGTCCATCTGGCCCGTATCCTCAAGGCCCGCCATAACGTCCTGCTGCTGGATGAACCCACCAACGATTTGGACATTGAAACCCTGCGGGCCCTAGAAGACGCCCTGCTGGATTTTTCCGGCGTCGCCCTGATCATTTCCCACGACCGCTGGTTTTTGGATCGGATTGCCACGCATATCCTTGCCTATGAGGGGGATTCTGCCCTGCATTTTCACACCGGCAACTACGCCAGTTATGTTGAGGACGCCAAAGCCCGCCTGGGCGAAGACATGCTGGCCCCCCATCGGCTGAAATACAAATCACTGCGGCGGGGGTAGGGGGCTTTTTCCTCTACGCTATGAACGCGGCTCCCACCCACACATTTTTCTTTGAAAATCAAGGGGTCCGCTGCGCCAAGCCAAAAAAAATCATCCTCCCTCAGCCCGCCCCGCGGGCCTCGGTGCGGTATTTTTTTCGTCTTGCCCCTTGATTTTCAAAGAAAACTGTCCCGCCCCGCCGCGTTCCTTTCCCTCTATGTTTAAAATGAAAAAGCTTGCACCAAACCCCATTTAAGGTTTTGCTAAACAGATCTATGTTAGGGTATAGGGATAGAGTATAAGGTATAAGAGAAAAAATCTGTAAGGACGCATTCCATGTCAAAAAAAACTGATGGCAAAGAAACCCTCTATTGCTCGTTCTGTGGCAAGAGCCAGCACGAGGTCAAAAAACTCATTGCCGGCCCCAATGTGTTCATCTGCAATGAATGCGTAGATCTCTGTACCGATATTATCCGCGAAGAAACGGGTGTGCCTCTGCTGAAAAGCAAAGACGGCGGCGTTCCCTCCCCCCGTGAAATTCAGGGGGTTTTGGATGATTACGTTATTGGTCAGGCGCGGGCCAAACGGGTTTTATCCGTGGCCGTTCACAACCATTACAAACGCATTGGTCATGCTGGATCCCAAAGTGATGTTGAGCTGGCCAAATCCAACATTATGCTGATTGGTCCCACGGGCTGCGGAAAAACCCTGCTGGCCCAGACCTTGGCCCGTATTATTGACGTTCCCTTTACCATGGCCGATGCCACAACCTTAACTGAGGCCGGTTATGTGGGGGAAGATGTGGAAAACATCGTCTTAAAGCTGCTTCAGGCCGCCGATTACAACATTGAACGCGCCCAGCGCGGGATTGTTTATATTGATGAGGTGGATAAAATTTCCCGCAAATCCGACAACCCCTCCATCACCCGCGACGTGTCCGGCGAAGGGGTTCAGCAGGCCCTGTTGAAACTGATGGAGGGCACCGTTGCCTCTGTCCCCCCCCAGGGGGGCCGAAAGCACCCGCAGCAGGAATTTTTGCAGGTGGATACCTCCAACATCCTGTTTATTTGCGGGGGGGCATTTTCTGGTCTGGAAAAAATCATATCCCAGCGGGGCAAGGGGTCAGGGATCGGCTTTGGATCCGATGTCCGCGCCCCCGAGGAACGCCGCCTCGGCGATGTCATGAAAGAAGTTGAGCCCGAAGATTTGGTCAAATATGGATTGATCCCTGAATTTATTGGCCGTATGCCCGTGATTGCCACGCTGGAGGATCTGGACGAAAAGGCCCTGATTCAAATCCTAACCGAGCCCAAAAACGCACTGGTGAAGCAATACCAAGAGCTTTACAAAATGGAAAACGTGGTCTTAACCTTTACGGAATCCGCGTTAACCGCCATTGCCAAAAAGGCTAACAAACGCAAAACCGGTGCCCGCGGCCTGCGGTCCATTATGGAAGCCGTTTTGCTGGATTCCATGTTCGATCTTCCCGATATGAAAGACGTTCATGAAATCGTCATTAACGATGACGTGATCGAGGGGAAAAGCGAACCCATCAAAGTTCTTTCCGGCAACTCTGAAGACAGTATGGAAAAAAAACCCCGACCCAAACCCGCAAAAACCCACTAAGGTTTTGATGATATGCGCATATTGGCTGATCGAGGCGGGACCTTTACAGATATTGTCTGTGTTCACGATGATGGGGCCATTGAGGTCAGAAAGATTCTTTCTGACCATCCCGAACACCCATCAAATGCCTTGATTGAGGGAGTTCATCTTTTCCATCCCCTTACCAAACCCCTCAATCTGCAGGAAATTCGCCTTGGCACCACACTGGCCACCAACGCGCTGTTAGAGCGCAAAGGGGCCCCCGTCATCTTCATCACCAACAAAGGTTTTGGCAGTGCGCTACGCATCGGGGATCAGGCCAGACCCTCTCTCTTTTCCCGCCATGTTCCCCCGCGAACCCACATCCATCAGGACGTTTTGGAAATTCAGGGCCGCATGGATGCCCAGGGCAAAGAGATCTTACCTCTTGACGAAGATGCCACCCGAGCCGCCCTAAAAACCCTGAAAGACAACACCGATTGCACCACCGTTGCCATTTGTCTGATTCACAGCGTAAAAAACCCAAAACACGAACAAACCGTGGGACAATGGGCAACAGAGGCAGGGTTTGCCCACGTTTACCTTTCCCACAAAATTGCCCCGCAATCCGGATGGTGGACACGGGCCAGCACAACCTTGCTCGAGGCTTATTTGACCCCACCCTTGGCCGAATATATCCGCACCTTAAGAAAAGACAAAAGCATTGATAACGTCCCCATCAGGCTGATGCAGTCCCATGGAGGCTTGGCAGATGCTTCTGATGTTCAAGGGTCGCACAGCTTGCTTTCCGGCCCCGCCGGTGGATTGTTTGGGGCGATCGAAGCCGCCCGCGCCGCAGAACTGCCTAAAATTATCACCTTTGATATGGGGGGCACGTCGGCCGATGTGGCCCGTTTTGATGGCAATCTTGATCGTCGTTATCAAATCATGGTGGATGGCATGCCCCTGTCTGTCCCCACACTGGCCATTGATACCATTGCCGCCGGTGGGGGATCGTGCCTGCATATCACCGAGGGACGCTTGATCGTGGGCCCAGACTCCGCCGGATCCCACCCAGGTCCCGCCTGTTATCGCAACGGGGGGCCGGCTACCTTAACCGATGCGAATGTCCTTTTGGGCAAAATCCAACCCGCCTTTTTCCCACGAATTTTTGGCGAAGGCCACAAAGAAAGTCTTGATAAACAGGCTTCTGAAAGGGCTTTACTTAATCTTGCCCTCTCTTGGGAGGATCCCAAATTTTCCGAAAACTTAACGGCTTTGGCCGCTGGTTTTGTGGATGTTGCCGTTCATGCCATGGCACGCGCCATTCATAAACTCTCTGTGGCACGGGGATTTGATGTTCGTCAGTATGCGCTTTGCGCCTTTGGCGGTGCAGCAGGGCAACATGCCTGTTTGGTGGCAGAGGCCCTCGGTATGAAAAAAATCCTGATCCACCGATTTTCCAGTGTTCTTTCCGCCTTTGGTATGGGCATTGCCCCTGAATCAGTGTTGGAATCTCGTTATCTTTCCGTTCCCTTGTCCCAAATCAACAGCAAAGACATTTTTGATCATTACACAGCTTTGGCAACGGTGGCGGAAAATAAACTGTCGCTTCACTTAAAACCCCACAGTCCCATCCAGATCACCGCTACTCTGCAGATGCATGATCGGGGCAGCGATACCTGTTTGGATATTCCCTATCAGCCCCATGATACGCTACAGGATCTTCAGGATGCTTTTCACCACCAACACCGCGCCCTGTTTGGGTCTTTTGATAACCAAGCCACGCTGATACTGAAAAACATTTTTGTTGAGGCCCACCATAACCCCGTACCACCAGCCATAGTTCAGAAAAAAACCCTGAATCAAAATTTACCCCCCATAGATCATATCAACCTTTACAGCAAAGGGGAATGGCACCACGCCCCGCTTTATGAACTGCCCTCTTTAAATCCTGGCCAAAACATTGCGGGACCTGCCCTGTTGTTGGATCAAGACACCACTTTGGTGGTGGAATCAGGCTGGGTGGCCGTGGCCGATGACAATGGCGGAGTCCTTTTAAAGGATGTTCGGGGACAAGGTCACCAAGACACGCGCCCCCCCATAACCCATCCCGATCCTGCGTTTTTGGAAATTTTCCACCACCTGTTTTCCGCCGTAGCCGAAGATATGGGGGAAACCTTGGCTAAAACCGCCCATTCTGTGAACATCAAAGAACGCCGTGATTTTTCCTGCGCCGTTTTTGACGCCCAAGGGAATTTGATTGCCAATGCGCCACACGTCCCCGTGCATCTGGGCTCTATGGGAGCCAGCGTTCAGGCGGTATTAAATAGCGGTTTATCCATGAATCCCATGGATGCGTTTGTGACCAATGATCCCTATCATGGGGGTACCCACCTACCCGATATTACCGTGATTACCCCTGTTTTTATCGAAGGCACCGTACGTTATTTTGTCGCCAGCCGTGGTCATCATGCCGATGTGGGGGGGATAACCCCAGGATCCATGCCCGCCAACAGTGTTCATATTGACGAAGAAGGCGTCCTGATCCCCCCGCAAAAACTGGTGGATCAAAAAACCTTCCAGACCGATGCCATGCAGGCCCTGTTTTCAGGGGCTCGTTATCCCGCCAGAAACATCCCCCAAAATCTGGCAGATTTACGCGCCTGCGTGGCGGCCAATCGGGCAGGGGTGAAGGCCATGCGGGATATTGTGGACACATTTGGACACCAAACTGTGGATACCTATATGGGATTCATTTTAGACAATGCCCAAAGGCACGTAGCCTCTGTTTTGCGTAACCAAGCCCTAGGATCAGCTACCGTCACCCATGATCAGGGGTGTGTTGTGAAGGTCACCCTTTCCTCTGATCCCACCACAAAGCGCCTGTGCATTGATTTTTCAGGAACCAGCCCCGCAGGTCCCCACAACCTTAACGCCCCGTTGGCCATTACGCGGGCCTGCGTTTTGTATGCTCTTCGCTCTTTGGTGTCCGAAGACATCCCCTTAAACGATGGATGTTTGCGGGCTGTGGATTTGGTCGTGCCGCAGGGAAGCCTGCTCAATCCCCCCTATCCCTACGCCGTCAGTGCAGGCAATGTGGAAACATCCCAGATGGTTGTGGATGCCTTGCTGCTGGCTTTTGGGGCGCAGGCGGCCAGTCATGGCACCATGAACAATATCTCTTTTGGAAACGAAACGTATCAGTACTATGAAACCTTGGCCGGCGGCGGCGGCGCAGGACCGGATTTCAACGGATCCACAGGGTATCAATGCCATATGACCAACTCTCGGTTAACCGATGTGGAAATTCTGGAACAACGCTTTCCTGTTCGCGTGTGGGAACTGTCTGTGGCGGAAAACACCGGAGGCACAGGACAACACCGCGGCGGTGATGGCGTGCGACGGGATTTGGAATTTTTGGAACCGATGGATGTCTCCCTGATCACCAACAACCGTGAGCGCTCTCCTCAGGGTTTGTATGGCGGTAACCATGGCCAATCTGGAATCAATACCCATGTTCAGGCGGGCAAGCCCGCCACCCCCCTTACGGGATGTTGCCACCTGTCGGTTCAGGCGGGGGATCATATCATTATTCAAACCCCAGGCGGGGGAGGCTGGGGGGCCTAAGGACGGAAGACAGATCCCCTCGCCCCATAGGAGGCACACCCCCCTGATTTCAACTAAAGCATCATCAATGATATCATAACAGTGGGGGTTTCTGGAGTTGCGGTCATACCGGTGATGGTCAAGACCCTCTGCCCCTGCACCAATTTTTCTTCGGGCAAACGAACCTCAGTATCCCCAAAAATGGGTCGTGTGACACCCCCGTAAGTCAAAATGGCCTTATCAAACGCCTCAGGCTGGGAAAACGTGACCACCGCTTGATGGCGACCATTACAGTTATGGTTAACGTTCAGTTGCACGCCTGCCTGCAGCGGTGTCACAGACAGCACATCGGCCTGACAAAACAACGGCACAACGCCACGCAGCTCAAGGGTAGCCGTCAGGGTCTTCGCCACAGCCACAAAAGGGATCCCCGGTGAAAAAACAAACAAAAAGATCACGGATGATAAGGTTATTTTTTGAGAAATACGCATTCTTATCACCTCCATTTATTCTAAAGAATAAATTTTACCCCATACAACATCTTCCCCTAAAAAAGTTAACAAAACATGAAAAGTATCATTGACAAAAAAAATATTCCTAGTAAAAATTCCTAACTTAGAATTAACATCATGGCCAAAGGATCTTTTTCATGAAAACGTTATCAACTGCTCTTCTTGCCTTAACCCTTTTTGGTTCTTCAACAGCTATGGCGACGACAAAAACAGCAACTTTGACCCTCCAGGGCACAATTGCTGAAAGGTGTGTATTGGCTGTGGGTCCAAACGGGACTACTGGGAATCTTCCCCTGACATCACCACAAAGCGGTTTGAATGTTGGCACTATCGTCGCTCAGTGTAACAACTTAAATGGTTACAGCTTGTCGGTTGATACTCTCAACGCCAGCCAATTGAAAGCTTCCGGCACCACCCCCCCTGTTGACTACACAATGAAATTCACTGCAACTCAAGGCAGCGCAATCAATACCAGTGGTTACTTTCCTTCTAACAGCAATAGCTTAGATATCGCAAAAATTTCTGACACAACTGAACAGAGAGCGACCATCTATCTTACCACACCCAAAGGCACATCATATCCCGGTATCTACTCAGACACCGTGACCTTCACCTTACAAACCCTGTAATCCTAGGGCGTTGTTGCTTGTCTCTTGATTGATGTTCTAAAAATATGGTCGTAAACACTTCATGTTTGCGACCATTTTCATCTTTACTTTTTGTTTGTCAAAGAAATACTATGAAAATCATGGAAAAATCATCTATGGCTGTGAACTTCAGATCTTGTTTTTCTTTGTTGCTGCTGCCGCTTATTATAATAATAGGCCTGATCAATGTCTCCTCTGCATCTGCTTTCCGTGTAGAGCCCATGTCAGCAGAGATTCCCTCTGCTGGTCCTGATACCAAGGGTGAAATTCGCATAGAAAACCCGCATGATCATCCCATCACCGTAGAAATGGTGACCGAGCAAAGGGATTTTGATGCCAACGGCAAAGAAACCCGCACACCTGCAGAGGATGATTTTCTGATTTTCCCGCCCCAAACGTTGGTGCAACCTGGGAAAACGCAGCTGATCCGTTACCAATACATTGGTGATCCTAAGATTCCTGCAACAAAAGCCTATGTTATTAACGTGCGCCAGTTGCCCATTGACCTAAAACCCGATGCCGCGTCTGGAATGAAGTTTTTATATACCTTTGGTCTAGCCCGCTATGTCGTGCCCGAGGGGGCTGTTGCCGTGCCCACAGCAGAAAACATTCATCTGGGGCAAAATGGCAGTTTAGAGTTTGTTCTTAAAAATACAGGCAACGGTCATCTGCCCATGATGCGCAAGGCGTTACGCTTAACAAGTACAAGCTCTGGCCGTACGGTTGATTTCGAAGGCGAGGCCATGACAAAACAATTGCCTGTGGCCATGCTGTTGCCGGGTCATACTTTGAATGTTCGCCTGACAACCCTGCCACAGGGATGGACAGCCCGTGACGTCAAAGAAATTCACGTCGTTACCCCAAAACCCAAAGAATCCAACCAGTAAAGTGGTAATTCCGATGCCTCGTATTAACCCACGCTATCCGTATTGGGTGGCTTTGGTTCTTTGTCTTTATGGCGTATTCTTGGCATTCGTGGCCCCCGCCATGGCACAGTCTTCCTCCTCTTCTGTCCCCATGGTGTTTGAATTTCCCTTGTGGGTCGATGGCCGCAATGTTGGGGATCTAACGGCATCCGTACAAGATGGGGTTCTGGTTGATGTGCAGCGTGATCGTCTTTTAACCTTGCTAAGCCCATTGCTAAAGCCCGATGTTCTTTCGCCCCTGCGGGACAAAACATCCGTAACTATCACCGCCAAAGATTTATCTGCTGCCGGTTTACCCCTGCGCTATCTTCCCGATGAGGTACGCCTTGATTTGCAAACAACCTTGGAAAGCCGTCGTCCCAAAGACGTGAGTCTAGGCTATTTTGCCGATTATCAAGATAGAGATTTTGTCCAACCCAGCGATTTCAGTGCCATCATCAACAGCTCTGTGCGCAGTGAATACGTTCATAAACAACCCTCTGGTGATGATGATACGTTCAATCCTTTGAATTCCGTTTTTAACTTGCAGGCGAATGCTTTTGGTGTGAGTGGTCTGAATCTTGATTCCGATTTTTTTTTCAAGGATACAGAGGATCGCAGCTGGAACCGTGGTCAAAGCACCCTGTTTCACGATGATGTGGATACGGCCGTACGTTACAGTGCGGGGGATTTAACCTATGCCACCAGCGACGCTCTTCAGGGATTTAGAAACATTGGCGGTCTCTCCATCGAACGCCGTTATAGCGAAATTCAACCCAGCCGCATGATTCGCTCCACAGGTCGCGGCGAATTTACTTTGGATCAAACCTCGGTGGTGGATGTGATTGTTAATGGTGTCACCGTACGCACGGTGCGTTTGGACCCTGGGCGTTACAACCTTAGGGATTTGCCTTTCGTTGACGGTCTTAATGATATCGAATTGCGTATCCGTGATCAGCAGGGGCGGGAAACCACCATGCGCTTTAGCAGCTTTGGCGATACTGTCCTGCTGGATGAAGGTATTTCCGAATTTTCATTGAATTTTGGTGCGGCCTCTGACATTCAAGATAACAATGAACCGGAATACGATGAAAGCAACCCAACCTACAGCACCTTTTATCGTCGTGGAATGACCAGCAATCTGACGCTTGGGGCCTCAGCCCAAGGTGACACAAATATCAATACCCAAGGGATTAATGCTGGCCTAGCAACCCTTTGGGGAACCTTTGGGGCCAGTTATGCCTTCAGCAATTCTTCTATTGCCGATACGGGAACGGGAACGGCCATGACCCTTGACTATAAATTTGAACGCCCAGATCCGTGGCTTGAAGAGCAGCGTCAAGAATTTGATTTTTCCTATCTGGAAACATCATCAGACTTTTCCACCCTTGATGATGCCCAATCAGACACAGGGCCGAGCAACACCACCAAAAATGAATGGAGAGCCCGCTTTCGCCAGCCCCTATCGGATACCGCCTCTCTCGGCCTTGGCGGAAGTTATGCCGTGGGTCGTGACACTGATGATACGTTCGCCGCAAATATTTCTTTGTCAGAAACCATCACCCCAAAGCTAACCGGCTATATCAATTTTTAATACGGCACTCGTTCCACAACAAATGACAACGACACTGAAACCGAAGGGCGCGTTTTTGCCACGCTAACTTATAAATTTGACAGCCCACAGGGCCGTTCTCGCTCTGCATCCAGCCGGTATTCCAGCCCTACCAACTCGGGATCCGTAGAATGGCAGGATCTGGCGAACGATCGCAATCGGGTGGGCAGTTATGATTTTACCGCAGGTGCCAGCACATCAGAAAGCGATGAAGCCGCAACGGCAGATTTTGGCTATACAGGCAACCGCTATTTATTGCAAGCTGACCATGAAGCGCGTTCAGACCAAAATGATTCTGGAATCACAGAACAGGTTTCTGGAGTCACCTTTCAAACGGCCCTTGCCTATTCGGGTGGCCAGATGGCCGTTGGCCGTCCTACCAATGATAGTGCCTTTGCCATTGTCACGCCCCATAAAACCTTGGCCAACAATAAAATTACGGTTGACGTTAATGAAAATAACTTGCCCTTGGCGGAAACCGATGTCTTTGGACCCGCTTTGGTCCCTGACCTAAGAACCTACAGCCCCAGCCGCCTTCCGGTGCGGGTTGATGATTTGCCCACAGGGTATGATTTGGGGTCTGGCCGTTATGATGTGAAACCAGGGGCGCGGACAGGGTATAATCTTCAGGTTGGATCTGCCAACTCAATCGTGATCATTGGCCGTCTTGTCAGGCCAGATGGCACCCCCTATACCCTTGCCAGCGGCATTATTACCCCTGAAAAGGGTGAGTCAACATCCTTCTTTACTAACCGTTCAGGTCGTTTCGTGGGTGAGAAACTGGCCACAGGAAAACACACGCTAACCCTTTATGCTGACCCGCCTCTTTCCACCACATTTGTTATCTCAGAAGATGCTGTTGGCCGAGTTGAACTCGGCAACTTGACGCCAACGCCGTAAATGAAAGGATTCTCTGATATGTTGTCCCTCCGCTGTTTTGTCTTGGTTATCCTAACCGCCGCCCTATCGTCTGGTGTCGCTCTGCCGGCTCAGGCAGATGTCTGCACCAACCCAATCCTTTCTGGGGTTTCTCCCACAGGCGGCGCCCTCCTTGATTTGTTTGAATCTGGGTCTTTGCCCTTACGCTTTGACGTAAACATCAACGCCGATAACACGCCATGCACCGTGGGTCTGGCCATCAGCGGGCGCTCTTTTCAACAGGGGGGCAATGCGGTACCTTTTATTCTTAAAGGCATCAGCGGATCCCCCTCATTCACCGACGATGTTGGGGCCCCATCCATGGTGACCGTACCCTCTAATGGTCCAGTGGACCTTCAGGCCATCCTCAATGGCCCTGTGTTTGCGCCAGCGGGGGAATATAGTGCGCCCCTGCAGTTACAACTTTTCAGCAATGGCACCGCTGTGGGCAGCCCTTACACGTATAATCTTCCCCTTTCGGTGAAGGCCAGAGCCCAAGTGAACATTGCCGGTAGCAGTGGGTCCTTTGGCAGTGGTGGCACCATGGACAAGGTTGATTTTGGACAACTCGAAACAGGTGAAAGCAAAACCGTCTATGTCCAACTGCTCAGCAATGCCGATGTTGACGTGAGTTTTTCTTCCCTCAATGGACTGAAACTGCAACATAGTGATCCCTCGCGGCAACAAACACCCATCGCCTACGCGGCTGTCTTTAACGGTTCGTCCTTACCTCTAACATCCCCTGGGGCAATCTATAAGGTTCGCCGATCCGCGGATACATCCCTTTCGGGATCAAGCCTCCCCTTAACCCTAACCGTGGGGACCGTACAGGACAACCTTGCCGGCACCTATCAAGATATCATCACCATCACCGTGGATACGATACAATAACGCCCTTAAACCCCATAGCGTAGGGGGATGGCCAAACATTTTCCCCCACCTGTCTTTTGTTATGCTAAAGAAGAGGGATACAGGGAAAGGACAGACGCCATGACCGATAATGTGATTGCTGAGAGGGTCTCTGCCCCATCTGTGTGCGAGGGATTAAACCCTGAGCAAGCCGCCGCTGTTCAAGCTGTGGATGGTCCCGTGCTGGTTTTGGCAGGGGCAGGAACAGGGAAAACCCGCGTTTTAACCACACGCTTGGCCCATTTGATTCAGGATCATGGGGTGTATGCGTCGCGCATTTTGGCCGTGACCTTTACCAACAAAGCCGCCGCCGAAATGCGCCACCGGATTCATGCCATGGTGGGGGATGCCGTGGGGGGGCTGTGGCTGGGAACCTTTCACGCCCTGTGCGCCCGCATTTTGCGCCAGCATATTGATAAATTGGGGTACACAGAAAACTTCACCATTTTGGATACCGACGATCAACTGCGGATTATCAAGGGCCTGCTGAAAGATTACGGACTGGACGAAAAAGCCTGTCCCCCCCGCATCGTCAGCAGCGTGATTCAGCGGTGGAAAGATCGGGGTTGGCTGCCCGCCGATGTGCCCGCCAGCGAACACAAAAAAGAGCTGCGCGGCAAAGCCATTCGGTTTTATCAGGATTATCAGGCCCGCCTGAAAAGCCTGAATGCCTTGGATTTTGGGGATATGATCCTGCTGTGTCTGGTGTTGTTTCGGGACTTTCCTGAGGTCCTGCGCCATTACCAGCAACAGTTCCGCTATATTCTGGTGGATGAGTATCAGGATACCAACGTATCCCAGTATCTATGGCTGCGTTTGTTGGCGCAGGGGCACGGGAATCTGTGCTGCGTAGGGGATGATGATCAATCCATTTATGGGTGGCGCGGGGCGGAGGTTGACAATATCCTGCGCTTTGACCAAGACTTCCCTGGGGCCACTGTCATTAAACTGGAACAAAATTACCGCTCCACCCAAACCATTTTAACCGCCGCATCCCATTTGATTCAAAACAATCAAGGGCGTTTGGGCAAAACCCTGTGGACAGATGATCAAACGGGGGAAAAAATCGCCGTGCATCACGTCTGGGATTCGGCAGAGGAGGCCCGCTTGCTGGCCAAAACCATCGAAAAACGGGCGGCGGGCGGCCAGACCTTGGGACAAATGGCCATGTTGGTGCGGGCCAGCTTTCAAACACGGGAATTGGAAGAGGCCCTGATGAATGCCGCCATTCCCTATCAAGTCATCGGGGGCCTGCGGTTTTATGATCGGCAGGAAATCCGCGATGCCTTGGCCTATTTACGCTTAACCACCCAGATTGACGATGATCTGGCGCTGGATCGGATTATTAACCTGCCCAAACGGGGCATTGGCTCCACCACGGTGCAAACGCTGGCGGCGGAGGCGGAGCGTTC
>JBILTX010000073.1:0-4688 GCA_044371315.1 Alphaproteobacteria bacterium
TGGGGGGGGTGCGGTCCATGGCGTCTTCTGATGATCAGGATCAGAACATTCTGACGGTTTCCGGCGTGGGGGAGGTTAAGGTTGCATCCAATGTGGCCATTGTGTCTTTGGCCGTGGAAACCACAGCCAAAACCACCGAAGGGGCCCAAACCGAAGCGGCCCGCAAAACCAGCGCGGTTGTGGCGTTTTTAAAGGCCGAAAAGGTCAAAAAGCTGCAAACCACGCAGGCCACCCTGAATCCAGAGTATAAGTATGATCAGGGCAAAAGCATTTTAGTGGGGCATCGGGCGGTGCAGGCATTGTCCTTTGAAACGCCCACGGATCAGGCCGGACGCATCATGGATCAGGCCGTGGCCAAGGGGGCCACACGGGTGGATTCTGTAACCTTTCAGGCCGATGAGGCCAATCGTCAAAAAGCCGAGGACGAAGCCCTGATCCGTGCCGCCGATAAGGCCCGCGCCAAGGCCAAAACCGTTTTAAACGCTTTGGGCCTGACGTGGGAAAAGATTGCCTTTATCCGTGTCAATCCCCATGACCCCATCCAGCCTATGCCCAGACCCTTTGCTATGCGGGCCATGGCTGCTGATGCGGCCCCCGCATCGGCCCCATCCCCCACCCTTGGCGGGGAAGATACGGTGCGGGTGTCCATCACTATGGGGGTTATGTATCGTTAGGGCGAGCGCTTTAAGGATACGTCCAAACACCCCCGCATATGGGGGCCCTCACCCCCGTGGTTTCCGGAAAGGAATACGGCAAGCCCAAAAAACTGCGGATGCCAAGGTAGGCGAAGGCTTCGGCCTCCATAAAATCACTATCAAAGCCGGCGGTGTCACCGTCCCGCACGGGGCAGGGCAGATTTTGGGATAAAGCATCCACAATGGCCTTGTTTTTGCGCCCGCCCCCCACCAACAGGCATTCGGCGCAGTCAGGTTGGTGCATCAGAATACCCCGTGCAATGGCCAAGGCCGTGACATAAACCAGCGTGGCCAGATGATCGTTCAAAGGCAGCCCGTCTAGCATCGCGGCACGCTGGGCAAAATGGTTACGATCCAGAGATTTTGGCCCTTTTTTTTCAAAAAAAGGATCGGCCAGCAAAGCCTCTGCCAAATCTGTGTTCCGATGTCCGGATAAAGCCAACGCCCCCCCATGATCATAGCGAGTGCCAAGGGTTTTTTGCAAAACATCATCCATCAGGGCATTCCCTGGCCCCGCATCAAAGGCGATCATGCCGTCGTTTGCATCCACCAGCGTGATGTTGCTGACCCCGCCGATGTTCACAATGGCCAAGGGTTTGGGATGTCCCCGTCCCCGCACACGGTGGTAAACGGGCACGAGGGGAGCCCCTTGACCGCCGTTTTGCATGTCTTTCTGACGAAAATCCGACACCACGGGAATGCCAAAACGACTGGCCAAGGCCGCGGGATCATCCATCTGATGCGTCCATCCCAAATCGGGGCGATGGTTCAGGGTGTGCCCATGACTGGCGATAAAATCCGGCCTTAGGTTTGATTGTGACAGGATCGCTTCGCAGGCCCGTTGGCACCAGTGGGAAAATTCAGCCCGAACGGCCTCATCCTCTTGATGCTGGTGGGCGCACACCAACAGGCGCTTTCGAAAATCATCGGGATAGGGCACAAAGGCCGTGGCCAGCGTTTCCACACTATCCTCTCCGTCACTGCGAATCAGGGCCGCATCGATGCCATCGGCGGAGGTGCCGCTCATTAATCCCAAAGACATAAAAGATGGTCTTGTCATTATGGCACCATTTGTCGTGTTTTAAAACACACCGAAAAAACCAGAGAGGGTTGGCAGATCCAAGGATACTCACACCAAAACCTTCCCCGCCTCCGACACGGTGTCGTTTTCATCGCCAATCATTTTACAACAAACACGGCATCAGAAAAAGAAGGAACCTACCGTGTGCATATGAGCAAATACTCCCGACTTCCTGAAACAGATCCCTTACCGCCTCTGGATGTTTTATACTCCCTTTCTTTGACTGTAACGGTTCGATAATGGCGGGCAATATCCAAAAGACCGTTGATATCGGGAAAAGAGCGGCAATTTAACACTTTGTTCTTTATGGTATTTTTAGATAAAAAAACCTTGCCAAAACCACTGTATTTTGTTAGACTCAACCTTGGATTGGGAATACTCGGTCGGCAGACGTTTCTTGGTGAATCTGAGGGCGTCTGTTTTCATTTGGGAAATACCTTAAGGCCGTTTACGCCTCCACCTTGGTAAAAGTGTCCTTTCACAGCAGAAAAAGCCTGATTATTACCATTGGGTTGCAAAACATGCCGTGCGGTTGGATAGGCGCATAAATCAGCCATTTGAATGCCACAGATATTATCCCTTTTTTGCCGAAAACTAATTGGGCAGTTCAATTTGTTAAAGCGGATGGCATTGTTATAATAAGTACCCTCAGTCAAAAGTTTTTGAAAGCTGGCACGTAGTGCATTGTCTTCTTGCTTTCCCCGCGCTTCGGCAATTACGGGTAAGGAAAAGGTTTGATTGGCTTCCATAAAATGAAGAATACGCTCAAATGTATATTCAAGAGCAATATCATAAGGATTTTTTGCCCCTTCTCCATAACGCTTTTTGTAAGCCTCCTTTTTAATGCATGTGGTGAACAGCGTGAATGGTAAAGATTGCATCATTTCACTGAGTTCTGACAAAAACTGCTGCCGTACATCAGGGCTTTGCAGAATTGTAAAGGGGCCTTCAGCTTTTCGGATATCACGACTATGCAGATTCATACCTTCATGGGCAAAATAACGCAATTTGAAATCCGCAACGGCGGGTATAATCTCTTTGGCATAAACCGAACGCTCGACAATAACCGTGGACAACACAAACAAAGGAAAATCTGGATCAACTTTTGTTAGCGAATGGTCTCCAGATTCATCAAAAAATGCGATAAATCGGGATTGACTTAGGATGCTTGGGGTCATTCCCCCTCCTGCTAAAGACGGTTCAGGGCAGAGATACCAACGCTGCCCCCGCAAATTGATTTACTCCTCACACCAAAACCTTCCCCGCCTCCGACACGGTGTCGTTTTCATCGCCACTGGCAAGGATCATTTCGTTATGGCCGGCGCCGCTGGGGATCATGGGGTAACAGTTTTCTTTGGGATCCACGCACACATCCACAATCACGGGGCGTTTGACGGACAGCATTTCGGCGATGGTGTCATCGACTTTGGCCGGATCATCCACGCGCAGGCCCACGGCGCCAAAGGCCTCTGCCAGCCTGACAAAATCGGGCAGGGATTCGGAATAGCTTTCGGAATACCGCCCGCCGTGCAACAGTTCCTGCCACTGACGCACCATGCCCATCCAGCGGTTGTTGATGATGAAAATTTTCACTGGCAAACGGTACTGGGCCAAGGTCGCCATTTCCTGAATGTTCATCAGGATAGAGGCCTCACCGGCAATATCAATAACATGGGCATCAGGATGGGCAATTTGAACCCCCATGGCTGCCGGCAGTCCATACCCCATGGTGCCCAAGCCGCCCGAGGTCATCCAGCGGTTGGGGTGTTTAAACCCATAATGTTGCGCCGCCCACATCTGGTGCTGGCCGACTTCGGTGGTGATATAGGTTTCGTGGTTTTCCGTCAGGGCGCACAGGCGGGAAATGGCATATTGGGGTTTAATCACGCTGCCGTTTTGGGTAAAGGCGAGGGATTTTTTCTCCCGCCACTGGGCAATCTGCATCCACCACGGTTCCAGCGAGAGTTTATAGTTTCGCTGATGCCAGACATCCAGAAAATCCTCCATAACGTGGGCCACATCCCCAATAATGGGGCGGTGAACCATGACGTTTTTGTTAATAGAGGAGGCATCAATATCAATATGAATTTTTTTCGACTGCGGGGAAAACGCCGCCACGCGGCCCGTCACCCGATCATCAAAGCGGGATCCGCACGCCAGCATGACGTCACAGTCGTGCATGGCCATGTTGGCCTCGTACGTGCCGTGCATCCCCAGCATCCCCAAAAACTGGGGATCCCCCGCAGGATAGGCCCCCAGCCCCATCAGGGTCAGGGTACAGGGCATCCCCGTTTCCCGCACAAAGGTCCGCACCAGATCCGACGCCCGAGGCCCCGAATTGATAATCCCGCCCCCCCCATACAAAATGGGGCGCGTGCTGGCGGCCAGCATTTCTGCGGCGGCTTCAATGTCCCTGCGGGGGGCCCGCAGGATGGGGTTATAGCTTTTGGGTTTGGCATTTTGTTTTTCGACATAGGCCGCGGGGGCAAACTGGATATCCTTGGGCAAGTCCACCAGAACCGGACCCGGGCGGCCGTGGGTGGCCACATAGATGGCTTCGTGCATGACGCGGGCAATCTGGTTGGGGTCTTTGACCAAGTAATTGTGTTTGGTACAGGCGCGGGTGATGCCGGTGGTGTCGGCCTCTTGAAACGCATCGGTGCCAATGAGGAACGTGGGGACCTGTCCCGTAATACACAACACCGGCACACTGTCCATCAGGGCATCCGTTAAGCCCGTCACGGCGTTGGTGGCCCCAGGGCCCGAGGTGACCAGAACCACGCCCAGCTTTCCGGTGGACCTTGCATAGCCCTCGGCCGCGTGGACCGCCGCCTGTTCATGGCGCACCAGAATATGACGGATACGATCCTGTTTAAACAGGGCATCATAAATGGGCAGAACCGCGCCCCCGG
>JBILTX010000002.1:0-50106 GCA_044371315.1 Alphaproteobacteria bacterium
AAACGGGCTTTGATCGGGAAACGGGAAAACCGGTGTTCGAAGATCAGGTTATGCCACTGGAAACCCTGCCCTATATCGTTGTGATTGTGGATGAAATGGCCGATTTGATGTTGGTGGCGGGCAAGGATATTGAGGCCGCCATTCAGCGTCTGGCCCAGATGGCCCGGGCGGCGGGGATTCACCTGATCATGGCCACACAGCGCCCATCCGTGGACGTGATTACGGGAACCATCAAGGCGAATTTTCCCGTGCGCATCAGTTTCCAAGTCACATCCAAAATCGACAGCCGCACCATTTTGGGGGAAATGGGGGCGGAACAGCTTCTGGGTCAGGGGGATATGCTGTACATGGCCGGCGGTGGGCGCATCACACGGGTTCACGGACCCTTTGTTGCGGATAATGAGGTTGAAAGCATCGTGTCCTATCTGAAAGCCCAAGGCCAACCGGATTACGTGGACGATGTGACGGTGGCAGAGGATGATGATGATGATGATGGGGGCGCGTTTAAGGGGGAAAGTGGCGATGCCCTGTACGATCAGGCGCTGGCCATTATTCTGCGGGAACGCAAAGTGTCCACCAGTTTCCTGCAACGTCATTTGCAAGTGGGATACAACCGCGCCGCCCGTATCATTGAAAAATTGGAAGAAGAAGGCGTAATCAGCCAACCCAACCACGCGGGAAAACGGGAAATTTTGGGGGCCTGAGTGGCCTGTTTAGGCCTCGTCCCCACCCCTTAAATCCCGAGCCACGCGGGGATTTTCAAACAAATCATGGATCAGGGATACCTGATCCAGTGTGTGATCTTCGCAAAACTTTAAACGCGGCAAATAGCGGGTGGCCAAGTAGGGACGCAGGGCGTTTTGCAGGGGAACGCGGACCTGTTTCAGTTTTTCCCGCAGCTCTAGGCTATTGCCTCCCCCCATAAAATACACGCGGGCCGATCGCAAATCAGGGGCCATATCCACCTGCGTGATGCTGATCAGGGGCAGGTCAAAATCCCCGCGGGCCAAAATGTCGGATAGGGCGCGGCGAACAGCCTCCCCCACGCGGTACTGACGGGTTGTGGGAAGGGGGGGAGAAACAGCCACAGGTTTGATTCCTAATGATGCAACAGCGGGGGGGAATCGGGCAAAGGGGTTCCCTTCACAGCCGGAACATAATCCACGGTGATCTGGCTTTCTGGCCAAGACAGCGGGCTTAGGGCCTTGGTTAAGGCATGGATCAGAACCTGCGACATGCTTTCCACAGGGATGATGGTCAGACGTTCGCGCACATCAGCCGGAATGTCGGCCAGATCCTTTTCATTTTGTTTTGGAATCAAAACGGTTGTAATGCCCCCCCGCAGGGCGGCCAACAGTTTTTCTTTTAATCCCCCAATGGGCAGAACGCGCCCGCGCAGGGTAATTTCCCCCGTCATAGCCACATCGCGCCGAACAGGAATGTTGGTGAGCATCGACACCAAAGCCGTGGCCAAGGCAATTCCCGCCGAAGGACCGTCCTTGGGCGTCGCCCCCTCTGGCAGGTGCAGGTGGATATCCCGTTTGTCCAGCATGTCATAAGAAATTCCCAGTGTCATGGCTTGTGAGCGAATATACCCTATGGCGGCCTGCAGGGATTCTTGCATGGTATCGCCCAGTTTTCCCGTGGCTTTAACTTTGCCTTTGCCCGGCCACATCACGGTTTCGATGGCCAGCAGATCCCCGCCCACCTCAGTCCAGGCCAGCCCCGTGGCCACCCCAACTTGATCCTGTTCCTCAGCCAAACCAAAGCGATACTTGGGAATACCTAAGTAGTCTGAGAGATTTTCAGGGGTGATAGAAACGGTTTTTTCCTTGGGCTTCACCGAAAAGTGTTTAACAATTTTTCGGGCAATTTTGGCCAAGGCACGCTCCAGATGGCGCACGCCGGCCTCGCGGGTGTAATAACGGATGATGTCCCGCAAAGTGGCCTCTGAAACGGACCATTCTTTGGGGGAAAGCCCGTGGGCCTCGCCCTGACGGGGCATCAGATGGTTTTGGGCGATGGTGACTTTTTCATCCTCTGTATAGCCAGACAAACGGATGATTTCCATGCGGTCCAACAGGGGCAGCGGCAACGATAACGTGTTGGCCGTGCACACAAACATGACATCAGACAGATCATACCCGACCTCAAGGTAATGATCCTGAAAATGGGTGTTTTGCTCGGGATCCAGAACCTCCAGCAGGGCGCTGGCAGGGTCGCCCCGATGGTCGTGGCCTATTTTATCAATTTCATCGATCAAAAACAGGGGGTTGGACGATCCGGCTTTTTTCATGCCTTGCAAAAGTTTCCCGGGCATAGAGCCGATATAGGTGCGGCGGTGGCCGCGGATTTCCGCTTCATCTCGCATGCCCCCCACTGACAGGCGCACAAATTCCCGTCCCGTGGCGCGGGCAATGGATTTGGCTAAAGATGTTTTTCCAACACCTGGGGGGCCCACAAAACACAAAACGGTGCCGGGTGTTTTGCCCGTGCGTTGCTGAACAGCCAGATATTCGGCGATGCGGTCCTTGATGGTGTCAAGGCCATCATGATCCTGATTTAAAATCTCAACAGATTTCGACAAATCGTTGTTTAGTTTTGTTTTTTTCTGCCAAGGCAAATCCACAATCCAATCCAGATAATTGCGGATGACCGTAGATTCTGCGGAAAGAGGGGGCATCAGTTTGAGTTTTTTCAGATCGCTGAGGGCCTTGTCGCGAGCCTCTTTTGTTAATTTTAGGGTTTTGATTTTGTTTTCATAAACCTCAAATTCGTTTTTTCCCTCTTCGTTTTCGCCGAGTTCTTTTTGAATGGCACGGATTTGTTCATTCAGGAAATAATCGCGTTGATTTTTTTCAATCTGTTTTTTCACGCGGTTGCGAATCCGGCGTTCCACGGTCAGCAGGCTGATTTCCGCCTCCATTAGGGCAAAAACCTTTTGCAGGCGTTCGGCAACATCTTGGGTTTTCAGCAGATCCTGCTTTTCTGCCAGCTTGTTTGACAGGTGCGCAGAAATGGTGTCCACCAAGCGTTCAGGGTCCTCAATTTTATTCAGACCCACCAGAATTTCAGGGGCGATTTTTTTATTTAACTTAATGTAATTTTCGAACTGGGATAAAACGGCGGCGGATAAAGAGGTGATTTCTTTCTTATCGCTCATGTCCGATGTTAAGGGCTCTGCCACAGCCTGCAAGAATTCTGGGTTGTCCAAAAATTCAATGGCGTGGGATCGGCCCAATCCTTCAACCAAAACCTTAACCGTTCCATCCGGCAGTTTCAGCATCTGCAGAACCTTGGCCACAGTGCCCACTTCGTAAAGTTCAGAAGGATCCGGATTTTCATCCGATGTATTTTTTTGGGCCATCAGAAAGACCATACCATCGTCCTGAGCGGCTTTTTCCAAGGCGGCGATGGATTTGCTGCGTCCAACGAACAGGGGGACAATCATAAAAGGAAAAACAACAATATCCCTCAGGGGCAAAACGGGATAGGCCCGAATGGGGATCGTCACGGGGCTGGACTTATTTTTTTTGGGGGTGGCCATGAACACTCCTTGTTCAATCTGATGTTTTTAAAAACCTCTATTCTTTTATATAGGGGAGTATACGTGTTTTTACAGGGTGTCGCTATGGATTTTTTGAAACGCAGGGGCGGCGCTAAAATTAAAATATCGAAGGCCGAAACACCATCACATCACTGACGGTGCAAATGGCCTGATGCTTGTCCAAAAAGGGTGGCAGGATGGTTTCTAAAACAGATAATTTTCCAGCATCCAATATGCAAAGAATCACCACCATTTGTCCCACATCGGCAATCAGACCTTCCCCTCGCCAGGCCCCTTCGGGGCCTTCGCCGGAAAGGGCAGGCAAAATGGTGTATCCCGTGACGCCGTGTTTTGTCAGGAGTTTTAAAACTTTGTCCTGCAAAGCCCCATCCACGATGATTTCCAGACGTTTTTTAGGGGTCATTGCGATCCTCCGGTAAAGGCTTGGGCAAGGGCAATCCACAGGGGGATGCCAAGTATCAGGTTAAAGGGAAAGGTAATGCCCATGGCCAGCGTTAACGACAGGGCGGGTTTGGCCTGGGGCAGCGCCAGCCGCATGGCCGCAGGCGCGGCAATATAAGAGGCACTGGCGGCACATACCATCAGCAGGGCTGTATTGCCAGCGGTCAACGACAGAAGCGCAGCCAAGCCCCCCGCCATGAGCGCCCCCAGCAGCGGCATATACACCCCAAAAGCCAGCAGACTGCCCCGCAGCAAATGCCGGCTTTCCATTAGGCCCCGTCCGGCCACAAGGCCCATATCCAGCAGAAACAGACACAAAACCCCCTTAAACGGGGAAACGATAAAGGATTCTAGGGTGGTCATTCCCTCTTGCCCTGTGATCATGCCAATGAAAAAAGCCCCTGCCAACAACACAACGGATCCGTTGGCCAAAATGTGATGCCAAGGGGTGGCCTCGGTATCGGGATCATAGCGTGATGCCAATCGCAAAGCGGAAAAGATCGCGGGGGCCTCCATCAACGCCGCCACGGCAATCATGTAGCCCTCAAAAGGAATGCCGGCGGTTTTTAGGGCTTGGGTGGCGGCGATGAAGGTCACAATGCTGATAGATCCATAATGGCCCGCAATGGAGGCCGTATCTGCCGCCGGCAGGGTTGTGGTCTTGCGCAGGGCAAAAAACGCAACAAAGGGCATACACAAACTCAGCAGGAAGCCCGCGAGGCCTGTCCAAACCAAATCGGGGGTGAATCCGGCGGTGCTGACTTGAACCCCGCCCTTAAACCCAATGGCCAGCATCAGATAAAGGGACATGCCCTTAGCAATGGCCGATGGCACAGACAAATCCGATTTTACAAAGGCCGCGCCCAACCCCAGCATAAAAAACAGGATCATGGGCGAAACCAGCGTTTGAAACGCAAGATCCATCATGGGGTGACAGGCCTGTTATGGGTAAAGTTGGCAGCGTAGGATTTTGGCCGCACCGTGCGCGTGTGATCGGGGGAAACGGTATAGGTCCAACCCCGCTGCTGGGCGTAGTGCATGGCATCCTCGGCGGTGTCAAAAAACAAAGTGATTTGTTCCGTGGTATCAGAACCGCTGATCCATCCCATCAGGGCATTGGGGGTTTTTCGGCTTTGGGCATGGGGGTGAAGACACCAGCCCCCCTGCCCTGCTCGTGGGGATTGCATAGCGTTTTTGGTGGGTTTGAAAATACGAACGTGCATATCGCCTCCTACGTTTGGTTAAGCGGCGTTCATCATTTCCTCTAATTTCATGGCCGCCAAATCTTCGTCAATATTTTCAACGGCGGCCAGCTCGCGGGCCAAGCGGTCCAGCGCGGTGCGGTAAATCTGGCGTTCGCTATAGGATTGATCGGGCTGCTGGGAATTTTTATACAGATCCCGAACAACCTCGGCAATGGCGGCGGGGTCACCGGAATTGATTTTCATTTCATATTCTTGGGCGCGGCGGGACCACATGGTTTTTTTCACGCGGGATCGGCCTTTGAGTTTTTTCAGCGCCAGATTCATTTTATCTTCGGTGCATACAGGGCGCAGGCCTGAACTTTCCAGGCGGTGCATGGGCAGACGCAGCACCATGCGGTCGTGGGTAAAGTGAATAACGATTAAATCCACCGATGTTCCGGCAACCTGTTGTTTTTCAATACCTTTTACTTGTCCCACGCCGTGGGTAGGGTAAACAACATAATCACCGTTTTTGTAGTGTGCCTGAGCCATGGTCTGTCCTCTGGTTTGTTGTTATCATTATGAACGAAGAAAAAAAATTGGTCTGTGCCAAATGTTACATCAGTCACAGAAAAACGTGGTTTTGGCTTATGACCCCTCCCCTGCCCCTTCATCAAAGTGCTCTTTGAATTTATCCGGCACGCCTTTCCATGCGTCGGCATCATCGGGACGTTCCCCCTTTTGGGTGATGGTGGGCCATTGGGCGGCGTAGGTTCGATTCAGGTCCAGCCACGCCTCTGCCCTGTCGTCGGTGTCGGGCAAAATAGCCTCGGCGGGGCATTCGGGCTCGCACACGCCGCAGTCAATGCACTCTTCTGGATCAATGACCAGCATGTTGATGCCTTCGTGAAAACAATCCACGGGGCATACCTCGACGCAGTCCATATATTTGCAGCGGATACAGTCTTCAGTGACGACAAAGGTCATAGAGTTTACCTTTCTTTCGTTAGATCATAAACATTAGGACGGCTTGCCCAGCGCCGCCATGGCCAAAACACTCTGGCGGATTTCGCCGGATCGTTTGTCGGAAACATACAGCATGCCGGCAATTTTTCGCATCAGGGCGGATTCATGATCATCAATTCGGTCGTTGGCGCAGACCAGCTGCCACAGCATTTCCATAATCCCTTCGCGGCCGCGTTCGTCCAGATGATCTTTCAGGACCTTGGTGGCTTTGTAGAAATGATCGCGGCCGTCCAGACGTTCCTCGGCCTGTTGAATCAACACGTGGGCCTCGGCCAGCGTGCAGCCGAATTTTTGGGACAACAGATCAACGATGGTTTTCATTTCCACAGGATCCAGACCTTCGTCACTCATGGATAATTCCAGCAAAATGACGGCGGTGGCGAGGGGAATATCGTTGCGATCAATGCCCTGAGAAGATCCCCCAAACAGTTCCTTTAGCCGATCCAACACAGACATGGTTTTTATTGCACTCTCAATCCAAACGGGTGCCACCTTAGCATATTTTTCAGGGGGGGGATAGGGGGTTTTGTCAGATCTTTTAGGTAAGGCCTTGCACAAGGCGAGGGGCAAACATGGTGCGTAGACCAGTTAAGAATCCATGGATTTGTTCTGAGGATACAGCAAGAGCATTATTTGTATTTTCTTCAGCTTTTTTTGAAAGTGCGGCGGTGGCCCTCGCAGTCATCTCAGGAACAAGAATAAGGTAGGCAGTAAATAAATTAAGAGTTTGTTTAGTAAAAGCTAAAGTTTCTTCTTCTTGATTATTGCCAAACATTGAAAAAGGACCATCTTGTTGTAAACTGTGGGCCAATGAAACCAAGTTTAATTTAGAAAAATTGTTTTTTATTGTATCAAGCCAATAAAGTGCATTGTCGGCAGGGCCATCATTAAGGTTGAATCGATTGTTGAGATCTCCAAGGTACTGTGAAATGGGAGCTCTAAGCACTTCCACGGGCTGTTTCATAACATTCTGAAAGAAACGAGCGAACCGAGCATCTGCCGCAGGAGCATGTACCGCCGCCACGGAGCACAACAAGCCTACACCTAAAAAAGGCAAAAAAGACATAAGCGAAGGCTACCTTGATAACAACAAAACTCAATCAAATCTTCCTTAGATTCTAACCGATTTTCCCCGTCGTGCCAAGGGGATTTTTATGGGGTTTTTATCCGATCTGAAATCGGATTCTTAAATTCTTGACATCGTCGGGGACTGCTATACAAAAGGGTCTTTCGCTTGATCCTTTGGGAATACATCATGGTTTCTGCTGCTGAACAGCTGTCTGCCAGTTTAACACTGAGCAATTTCAGTCGTGCCACAGAGTTAAAGGCCCGTATCTGGTTTACCTTGGGGGCCTTGATCATTTATCGTTTGGGGACCTATATCCCTGTGCCTGGGCTGGATGCCAGCGTCCTGAAAGGGGTTTTTGAAAGCTATTCCGGCAGCATTCTGGGGGTTTTTGATGCCTTTGCAGGGGGTGCTTTGGGGCGGATGTCGATTTTTGCCCTGAATATCTTTCCGTACATTTCCGCATCCATTATTATCCAGCTGATGACGGCGGTGTCCCCCCAGTTGGGCCAATTGAAAAAAGATGGCGATTATGGCCGCACCAAATTGATTCAGTACACCCGTTATTTAACGGTGATTTTGACGGCGATTCAGGGCTATGCCATTGCCGTGGGGCTGGAGGGGATGGGGGCGTCCGCCGTTCACAATCCGGGCCTGTTTTTCAGATTAACCACGGTGATCACCTTGGTGGGCGGAACCGTTTATTTGATGTGGCTGGGGGAGCAAATCACCATCCGCGGCATCGGAAACGGGATTTCTCTGATCATTTTCGCGGGGATTGTGGCCCATTTGCCTATGGGGGTTAGCTCTCTTTTGACCTTGGGCTGGACGGGGCAGATATCCTCCCTTTCCGTTTTGATGTTCGTTTTGCTGGCCGTTGCTGTGATTGTGGCTGTGGTATATATGGAGCGGGCCCAGCGCCGCATCACCATCCAGTATCCCAAACGTCAGGTGGGCCAGCAGGTTTACGGGGCCCAGAGTTCCCACTTGCCCCTGAAGTTAAACACCTCTGGGGTTATTCCCCCCATTTTTGCCAACGCTTTGTTGGTGATTCCGGCCTCGATCCTGCAGTTTAGCGGTGGACAGAGTTCTATGTCTTGGGTGAATGATGCCGTGGCGATGCTGGGGCATGGGCAGCCTCTTTATATGCTGGTTTATGCGTCTCTGATTGTCTTTTTCTGCTTTTTTTATACCTCCATTGTGTTTAATCCGGTTGAGGTTGCGGACAATTTGAAAAAGAACACGGCCTTTATCCCCGGGATTCGCCCGGGCAAGGCAACGGCGTCCTATATCGACAGTCTGCTGACCCGTTTGACGGTTTTTGGGGCGGGTTATCTGGTGATTGTGTGTTTGCTGCCCGAGTTTTTGATGGCCGAATACAGCATTCCCTTTTATTTCGGGGGCACAAGTTTGCTGATTGTGGTGACGGTGGTGATGGATACCATTAACCATATCAATTCCCATTTGCTGGTTCATCAATATGATGGGCTGATGAAAAAGAATAAGCTGGTTAAGGGGCGCTTATGATCAGGATTGTTTTGTTTGGACCCCCAGGGGCGGGGAAAGGCACCCAAGCGGATGCTTTATCGGCCCATTATGGCATTCCAAAGCTGGCCACGGGGGATATGCTCCGCGCCGCAGTGAAGGCGGGCACCAAAGTGGGTATGCAGGCCAAAGCCCTGATGGAACAGGGGGCTTTGATTCCGGATGAGGTCATGATTGATCTGGTGTCAGAGCGTTTGGATGAGTCTGATTGCCGCAGTGGTTTTATTTTGGATGGTTTTCCCCGCACCCTTTCTCAGGCAGAATCCCTGCATGATATTTTGGAAAAAAAGCACACCCCTTTAACAGCGGTGATTGTGTTTGATGTGGATGAAAAAGCCTTGGTTGAGCGCATCGAAGGGCGTTTTAGCTGTGGCACTTGCGGTGCGGGCTATCACCAGACCTTTCATCCGCCCAAGATTGAGGATGTGTGTGATGTTTGCGGGGGAACGTCCTTTACCCGTCGTTCAGACGATCGGGCCGAGGTTGTGGTTTCCCGTTTGCGCCTGTATCATGATCAGACGTTGCCCATTTTGCCATTCTATAAAAATTTAGGATTGCTCAAGACCGTTGATGGTATGGCCCCCATAGAATCCGTTCGGCGTTCTATTTTTGAAAAACTTGAAGAAAGAGCGTTGACAACGGCAGCAAAGTAACTAAGATGCTTTCTCTTTTCACATGTTGTGATGGTTGTTTTTAGATAAGGAGTTTTAAGCCTGTGGCCCGTATTTCCGGTGTTAACATTCCGACAGCAAAGCGTCTGGTGATTGCTTTGACTTACATTCATGGGATTGGTCCTGCTGTGGCCCGATCCATTTGCACAGCCGTTGGGGTCGATCCTTCGGTGCGTGTCCATCAGCTCAGCGATGCCGACGTTTTGAAAATCCGTTCCTATATTGACGAGAACGTGGTTGTTGAAGGGGATCTTCGTCGTGAAGTTTCCATGAACATTAAGCGATTGACGGATTTGGCGTGTTATCGTGGCCTGCGTCACCGCAAGCGCCTGCCCGTTCGGGGTCAGCGGACGTCCAGCAATGCCCGCACCCGCAAAGGGAAAGCCGTGGCCATTGCCGGCAAGAAGAAAACATCATAGTGGATTTTAGGGTATGGCCAAAGCAAAGCAGCAAACAGCGCGTTTAAAGCGTTCTGAGCGTAAAAATATCTCTGTCGGAGTTGTGCACGTGAATTCCACGTTTAACAACACCATTATCACCATCACAGACCAGCAGGGGAACACCATTGCTTGGTCTACCTCGGGGGCCAATGGGTTTAAGGGTGCGCGGAAATCCACCCCCTACGCTGCGCAGGTTGCCGCCGAAAAAGCAGCCCGCGATGCCATGGAGCATGGTATGAAAACTGTGGATGTTCAGGTCAATGGTCCGGGTTCCGGTCGGGAATCGGCTTTGCGTGCGCTGCAATCGGCCGGTTTTATTGTATCGTCCATTCGGGACGTGACCCCTATTCCTCATAATGGGTGTCGTCCTCCGAAACGTCGTCGTGTTTAATTTCTTTTAGGGCCAAAGGTGAAAAGTATGCTGCAAGAAAACTGGCAAGCGTTGATTAAGCCCACGTCGATGAAAATCGCTCGGGATGCCTCTAACAAAAATGCCGCCACCATTGTGGTGGAGCCGCTGGAGCGTGGCTTTGGTGTCACCTTGGGAAATGCTCTGCGCCGTGTTTTGCTGTCTTCTTTGCAAGGGGCCGCCATTACCAATGTGACGTTTAAAAATGTCCTGCACGAATTCTCCTCCATCAACGGTGTGCGGGAAGATGTCACGGATATTATTTTGAATCTGAAAACCATTGCCGTTTCCGTGCTCAGCGATGGCCGTAAAAAATTATCCTTAAAGGCCAAAGGGCCTTGTGTGGTAACAGCGGGCATGATTTCTTTGCCACACGATGTTCAGATTAAAAATCCTGAGGTTGTGATTTGTACCCTCGATAAAGATGCCGAACTGGACGCCGAGTTGCTGGTGGAAACGGGTAAGGGGTATGTTCCTGCTAACGAAAACCTGCCTAAGGATGCGCCTTTAGGCCTGATCCCCATTGATGCGATTTACAGTCCTGTGCAGCGTGTGGCGTTTCGCGTTGAGGGTGCTCGTGTTGGACAGGTCACCGATTATGATAAGCTTTTGCTGAGCGTCGAAACCAACGGAACCCTCTCGCCTGAGGATGCTGTGGGCTTGGCCAGTCGGATTATTCAGGATCAGTTGCAGCCCTTCATTACCTTTGAAGAGCCCGCCCGTGGCCATACCCGCGCCGACGATCACCCTGATCTGCCGTTTAATAAAAACTTGCTGCGTAAAGTGGAAGATCTGGAGCTTTCCGTTCGTGCCGCCAACTGTTTGCGTAACGATAACATTGTGTACATTGGGGATTTGGTTTTGAAAACCGAATATGAAATGCTGCGCACGCCTAATTTTGGCCGGAAATCTTTGAATGAAATCAAAGATGAGCTGGACAAATTGGGGTTGGCTCTGGGTATGGAAATCCCTGACTGGCCCCCAGAAAACATCGAAGATTTATCCAGACGTATTGAAGAGCCCTTCTAAGGCGAACATAAAAGGTGATGTGTCATGAGACATGGTATTAAAGGTCGTAAACTTAACCGGACGTCTTCCCATCGTTCCGCCATGCTGGCCAATATGGCCTGCGCTTTGGTGAAGCATGAACAGATCAAAACCACGTTGCCTAAGGCCCGTGAGCTGCGTCCCTACATCGAAAAAATGGTCAGCCGTGCCCGTGGTGCCACGTTGCATGATCGTCGTGTGTTGTTTTCTGTTTTGCGGGATGATGCGATTGTTGAAAAGCTGATCACTACGTTGGCGAATCGTTATCAAGACCGTCCTGGGGGCTATACGCGCATTATTAAGGCGGGCTTTCGCTATGGTGATGCGGCGCCTTTGGCCTATATTGAATTTGTGGATCGTGACATTAACGCCAAAGGGCAAGATTCGGGCCCCAATCAGAGCACTTTGTCGGATGACGATTTGAACCCTATTGACCAAGCCCTATAAAGAAAAGCCTTTTTCTTTTGGTTTTATAATGGTGGGGGCCTGAAATGCCCCCCGTTATTTTTTTGAATTTAAGGACATGGTTTTTTCCTAAAGCAGCAGGGCCCTTTAAAATGTTCTGCCAGATTTTCCATAAAACGTTAGCCATGCCCCCAAAAAAAGCGTATAAGATAAATAAGGTTTTCACTGTTTCTTAAAAAAAGGAACTTTTTTTGGCGGTATATCCCATGACACGCAGACAAAAGGTTTATGAAGGCAAGGCCAAAATTCTTTACCGTGGTCAGGCCCCTGGCACGTTGGTGCAGTATTTTAAGGATGATACCACCGCCTTTAATCGCAAAAAATTTGATGTGATAGAGGGTAAAGGCGTCATCAATAACTTTATCTCCAGCCATATCATGCAAAAACTGGGAGATATTGGCATTCCCACCCATTTTATTAAGCGCATGAACATGCGGGAGCAGTTGATCCATGAAACCCAGATGATCCCGCTGGAGGTTGTTGTGCGCAACATTGCCGCCGGCAGTTTATGCAAGCGGTTGGGTTTGGAGGAAGGTAAGCCCTTGCCTCGCCCCCTGATAGAGTATTATTATAAAAACGATGATTTGGATGACCCGCTGGTTAGTGATGAGCATATCCTGATTTTTGAATGGGCCAATACGTTCGAGCTGAACGCCATGATCACCATGGCCCTTCGGATCAACGATTTTCTCTCGGGCTTGATGGCGGGGGTTTCCCTGAAATTGGTGGATTTTAAAATAGAATTTGGCCGTTTGCATGGCCCTGATGAAGACGACGTCCAGATTATTCTGGCCGATGAGATCAGCCCTGACAGTTGTCGCCTATGGGATGCCATCACCAACGAAGTTTTGGATAAAGACCGTTTTCGCCGCGATATGGGTCAGGTGAAAGAATCCTATCAAGAGGTTGCTCGCCGTTTGGGGGTTTTGCCTGATGGTGTGGTTTTGGGGCGGATCGATCCCATGGTCAGCCCAGATGAAGAACCTGAAGCCCCTTGATCGTTTTCGTTTATGATTTTGTTTTTCTAAAGGAGTCCCATCGTGCAGGTTACTGTCACTGTTTTTTTAAAATCTGGGATTTTGGACCCTGAAAGTCAAGCCGTGTTGCAAGCCGTTCACTCTTTGGGGGAAACGCAAGTTCAAAATTTGACGCAAAAACGTCAATTTGTTTTTGATGTTCTCACCCACGATGAGAAGGAGGCTTTGGTTATTGGAGAGCGTTTAGGTCGTGACCTATTGGCAAATCCCGTGATGCAGCGTTTTGATGTTGTGGTTAAGGAAAAATAGGATTGATGATCTCATGACGTCCCATGTTTTGATTGCTGCAGATCACAGGGGGTTGACCCTAAAAGCCTATTTAAAAGAGGAATTGACCCAGCAAGGTTATAGTGTTGCTGATTTAGGCACTCACACCGAAACCGCTGTGGATTATCCGGATATTGCTGCTGCTATGGCAGAGGCTTTGTTGAATAAGCCAAAAGACAAGGGCATTCTGATTTGCGGCAGCGGGATTGGTATTTCTATCGCTGCCAACCGGTATCGTCATTTGCGGGCGGCTTTGTGTCACGATCATCTTTCAGCCAGACTGGCTCGTTTGCATAATGACGCCAACGTTTTGGTTTTGGGATCTGGTTTTGTGGGCATGGCTGTGGCTATGGACGCGACGTTAACGTTTCTTAAGACGTCTTTTGAGGGCGGCCGTCATACCGTTCGTGTGGATAAAATGGGATAAACCTTAAGGGAAAACGGGATATTGTTTTTGCATATCCGTTTGTATAAACTGTGCAGGGGGTCTGGACCCTTTTTTCCAGTGATACCAGATGTGGTTTTCATTAAAAGAATAAATGGGCACAAGATAGGTGATATCCCGTGTGATGCTGATGTCATTTTTGGTTTCATCCAACATTAATACATCTGTGTTGGCATAAATAAGCGTAACAGCCCGATAAATGTTTTTTTGTTGATCGAAAACGATAGCAATCCTTAGTCGTTCAGGGAAAATCCCTAAAAGCCTGAAACTGATGTATTTCACTAGGGCAAAATCTTCGCTGTCCCCACCAAAGGCCAAAAAATCTTCGGGGTCTTTCCATGTATCTCCTGATCCAGTGGCATCGCTATCGTGATGGTACGGGGTTCGATTCACAAACGCTTGAACTGCTTCGATTTGTGCTTTTTGAGAAAGATACGATGTTTGTTTTAGAAAAACCTGCCATTGATGAAAGAGAGATTCGTTTTGTGCATCGCCTGAAAGGATAATTGGGTTTTTAAAAGCCACGCGGGCTTTTTGTAAAAACTGCTGCAAAGCTTCAATTTTTCCCACATAAGCAGAGGGATTATCGAAAGATAGTTCATTGGTCCCAAAGACTTTTTGACCACGGGGGGGCGCAATGTTTAAATCCATCAGAGCATCTGGGGTGTAAATTCCCGATCGATCAATGGATTTGGGTTTTTTTGTGTTTGGGATCTCTTTTTTAGTTTGTTTTGTTTGCGTTTTTTTAGAAGAAGACAGTTCTTGGTTGGGTAATCCAACAGAGGCCCATGCGGTCAGCATAAATCCCAACAAAAAAACAAACACAAAGAAAAAAAGACGAAACATGGGAACCATTTGAAAAAATGATTTTGAAAAAAGATTGCTTTAGTATACCGCGAAAATCTCACCAAAACCTTTAGGAGGCTTTTAATTTTAAAAGGCTTGGTTTGCCCCCCATAGAAAAGGTGATGGCATTAAAAAATTGTTTTTTTCCACTTGGATTTTTGATGACCGTGGGTGTATTCTTTTTGAAAAATTTTTAAGGGAGCGTGATAGAGGCGTTATCCCCACCACGGTATTCCAAAACAGGAGAAAGCACTAAGCTGTACCTTCCCACAGGGGATTCAGGGGACAAAGATAGTGTTGCCCCGATAAAAACTGTATCCATCCCAAAATAGTTCAGTCTAGCAACATTACTGATTTGTGAAATCTTGGTGCTGAACAGCACAAAATCTTGCGCTTGTGCAGGGGTAGCTGTAGGTTTAGGGGGCGCAGAGATGGGTAAAAGAGGGATCTTGGGATCCAAAGACATGTTCACTTGGGTGTTGCGCTCTCCAGTGATGGACAGACGAGCGGGGCCGTAAAGGTCGTTGGGTTTAAGATCAATATCCCCGATAACGTCCCGTTTTCCATTGGGATAAACAATAATTTTGGCCGGCCCCCTGATGGCAAGAACCGTTCCAAAAACCAACGGGTCGTTTTCAAAAATTTGTAGGGTTGCCCGTTTTTTAGGGGGTTTTGTAGGTTCGGAAAAAGCTCCCCCCATAGGGGGGACTAAACAACTAAGCATAAAAAACCATAAAAAAATGCGCAGACAAACCATGCTTTCCCAAGGGATTAAATGCTATATCCCCAAACTTTGGTATCCAGGGCAAAATGGTCCTCAACATAACGCACGAGGATTTCAAGGGCTTCCTCGGGGGATAAAGATTCTGTATCAATCACCAAATCGGGGGATTGAGGCGGTTCATATGGGGCTGAAACACCTGTAAATTCAGGAATTTCCCCAGACCTAGCTTTTTTATAAAGCCCCTTGGGGTCCCGTGATTCACAGGTGGCCAGATCCGCTTTGATATAAACCTCATGAAACGGCAATGTTCCAGCGATCTCCCGAACACGGGACCGATCCGTTAAATAAGGGGCAATAAACGCAGTGATGACCAGCATGCCAGCCTCAGCAAACAATCGAGACACCTCTGCCACACGGCGAAGGTTTTCCTGACGATCATCGGGGGAAAAGCCAAGATCCGAGGATAGGTGCCGGCGGATGTTGTCCCCATCCAAAACGTAAACGCGGTATCCTTTTTGAAACATGGCTTTTTCCAGAGCCAGAGAGAGGGTTGTCTTTCCCGATCCGGAAAGACCCGTAAAAAACAAAATGCCGGCGCGGTGGTTGTTTTGGGCTTCGCGGTGGGGCAGTTCCACCTTGTGTTCCACAGGGGTTAGATAGGGGTTGTGAAGATCATGGCTGCGCTGGTTGGGAAAGCCTTCTGTGCTGATCACCCCACCACCGGCAATGTCATAGCCATCCACCAAAACAAAACGTCCCATGGTATCGTGGGCGCGGAAATCATCTAGAGCAATTTTGGTATGCGTGCGAATCAGAACATCCGCAATGGCATGACGTGGAATTTCTGTTGTGGATTGTTCAGACAGGTTTCCCATATCCACAACCCGCTCAATGGCTTCGATACGGGCTGGCAGGGCATGGGTGTGAACCTTCAGTTTATAGGTGGCCCCGACTCTCGCCGATTGATTGCCCAGCCAAAACAGACGTGCCCGAAAAACATTGGTTTCAAAGGGGGCATGTTCAGGATGGGCAATAACCTGACCACGTTCAACAAACAGTTGTTCGCTGAGGGTTAGAGCCACTGATTGCCCTGCTTTGGCGGCCAAAATGGGGGTTTCGGGTTCAGGAAAAGCCTCAATCGATTTAATTTGTGTTGTTTTTCCTGTGGGACTAATGACGATGGTATCCCCTACGCGCAGACGGCCGCTTTCAAGGCGTCCGGCAATAATCCGGCGATGATCCAATTTATAAACATCTTGGACGGGAAAACGCAGGGGCAAATTGACCAAAGATTGACGCGCTGAACACTGGATCATCGCTTGAACCACTGTGGGTCCATCGTACCATGGCATAGAGGGTGCGGGATCCTTTAAGTTTTCACCATTGCGGGCCGATATAGGAATCATAGCCCGCGCTTCCAAATGAAGGCTGGCCAGATAAGCCCTGTAATCGGTGCATAGCCTCTCATATGCCGCTTCGCTATAGTCCACTAGGTCCATTTTGTTGATCACAACAATCAACTGCTTGATATTCAACAGTTGAGCCAGGGCCGCATGGCGCTTAGACTGTTCCTGAATCCCCTCGCTGGCATCAATGAGCAGCAGGGCGGCATCGGCGTTGGCCGCGCCCGTGATCATGTTTTTGATAAATTCGCGGTGGCCTGGGGCATCAATGATAGTGTGGGTGTCATCCCCGATTTTCAGGGGAATATGGGCCGTATCAATGGTAATGCCTTGATCCCGCTCGGCCTTTAGCCCATCCATCACAAAGGCCCATTCAAACGGCATACCCCGTCGTTTGCACATGGCCTGAATGGCGTCCATCTTCCCGTCTTTCAGGTTGCCAGTTTCATAAATCAAACGGCCCACTAGGGTGGATTTTCCATGGTCAACGTGACCGATAATGGCAAAATGGGTGTTCATAGCGATAAAAATAGAGAAGGATGAAGGAATGTTTGCATGGAAACTCTATACCTTAGATTGGTCTTGGCAGCAAGATGGTACCCACAGGGCGATATGATTTAGGTTTGGGAAATATCCACCCCTTCTTTTTCCCCAAAGACTTTTTCTGCAGCCAAGGAGAATTTTTCACCCATATCCGCCAAATAAACAGAACCATTGATGGTGCGTTGGACAAAAATGCTGCGGCCATCGTCGGGATCAGGTTTTCTTTTGACAAAGCCCAAATCCTGAAGTTTATCAATGGCTCTGGTGATGGCGGGTTTGGCGATGCCCAAATGGGATGACAGGCTGCGAACGGTATGGGGTCCAGGTTTTAAATAAACGGCCAAAATCAGGTTTAATTGCCGAATGGTTAAATCGGGCAAGTGATCTTTGACCAACCCTCCCATCATATCGTGGCATAATTCCAACAGAAGTTTTTGATCAGGGGTGGCCATAATGTTAGGTCTCGATCCAAAACGTCGCACCGACCTCAACGCATGCCCCTTTGGGCAGGGAGGCGCAGCCAATGGCAGCGCGGCTATGACGACCGATTTCTGGTCCCAAGATTTGAACCATCAGATCCGAAGCCCCGTTGGCCACAGCGGGATGATTCACAAAATCAGGGCCTGCATTCACAAAAACAGACAGTTGAACACAGCGCAAAAGACGGGACCAATGGCCATGCAAAGCACTTCTGACTTGACCCAAAACATGGAGCCCACAGAGACGGGCAGCCTCATAACCTTGGTCTTCTGAGAGGGATTTCCCCAAGCATCCTTGAAGAATCTGTCCTCCGTCCTGAAGGGGAAGCTGTCCTGAAACCGAAAGAAGGGGGCCTGCCACGACAAAGGGGACATAATTTCCCGCTACCGATGCGGGCTCTGGTAACGTAATTCCCAAGGATTCAAGACGCTGAACGATGGGATGAATCATAAAAAATCCCCGAAAGACGGTTTCTTTTAAATTTTTGAAAAAACAAGGGACGCATTTGTTCCACCAAAGCCAAAGGAATTGGAAAGAACATGAGTCAAAACTTTTTCTTGTGCTTGATGAGGAACAAAATTGAGATCACATTCTTCGTCAGGATCGTCAAGATTCAATGTGGGGGGGATGATATTGGTGTTTAACGCCAGAATGGAAAACACAGCCTCCACAGCCCCAGCGGCCCCCAACAGGTGACCAATGGCCGATTTTGTAGAGGACATGGCAACTTTATAGGCATGATCCCCAAACAGTTTTTTGACGGCCCGCACTTCAATCACATCGCCTGCAGGGGTGGATGTTCCGTGGGCATTGATATAGTCGATGGCTTCAACAGGCAGTGCCGCCCGCTTTAAGGCCATGCGCATGCATCGATAGGCGCCGTCCCCATCCTCAGCAGGGGCTGTGATATGGTGGGCATCGCCGGAGAGGCCATAACCCGTAAGTTCTGCGTAAATTTTAGCACCGCGAGCACGCGCGTGTTCCAGTTCTTCTAAAACCAAAATCCCTGCCCCCTCGCCCATAACAAAGCCATCCCGTCCGCGATCCCAAGGGCGAGAGGCCTTTTCAGGGGTATCATTATAGCCAGTAGAAAGGGCTTTTGCAGCGGCAAATCCCGCCATACCAATGCGACAGATGGCGGCCTCTGCCCCACCCGCCACCATAACATCCGCATCACCCATTTGAATCAATCGTGCGGCATCGCCGATGGCATGACTGCCAGAGGCACAGGCCGTAACCACCGCGTGGTTGGGGCCACGAAAGCCATGTTTAATGGAAATTTGCCCACTGGCCAGATTGATCAGGCTTGAGGGGATAAAGAATGGGCTGACTCTGCGGGGGCCGCGTTCGGCAAGCAAAAGAGAGGATCGTTCAATCTCAGGCAATCCCCCAATGCCCGACCCAATCATCACCCCCGTTTGGTCCGCATCGTGATCATTTTGGGGCACCCAACCCGCATGGGCAATGGCTTCATCGGCGGCGATCATGGCATATAAAATGAAATCATCCATGCGCCGCCGATCTTTTTCACTGATATAGCCAGCAGGATCAAAAAGATCAGGGTGATGCATCAACTGTCCCGCAATCCGGCAGGGAAGGTCATCCGTTGGGAAGCCCAGAATAGGCCGCAAGGCTGATTGTCCAGAAATAAGAAGGGGCCACGTCTTTTCAATCCCCACACCAAAGGGGGACACAAGGCCCATTCCGGTAACAACAACACGGCGCAAACGAAAGGATTCTGCCATAACTATCCTCGGATGAAGTCAGACGGGGATGTCAAAGAGCGAGGCCAAGCCTTAAGCAGCGGCGGCATTTTGTTCAATAAAAGAAATGGCGTCTTGAACGGTTTGAATTTTTTCCGCAGCATCATCAGGAATTTCCACGCCGAATTCTTCCTCGAACGCCATGACCAATTCGACTGTGTCGAGGCTGTCGGCTCCAAGGTCATCCATAAAACTCGCACCAGCGACCACTTTGCTTTCATCGACCCCCAAGTGATCAACAACAATTTTCTTGACGCGTCCAAAGATATCCATGATTTATCATCCATTCGTTTATGATTGACAGATGGGACATGGTTTAGCCGTCTTTAAAACAGAAATCAAGGCCAGAATTATGATGACTGAAGCCAATCCAAGGTTAGTGATTCTTAGGGAAAAGAGGGATTATGGGGCTTTGGATCTGTTTTTAGAAAAAAAATTTCCCCCCCTATATTACGCTCCTATTTTTAATTATGAATTTGTGGTTCCTAAAAAGCGTCCTTCGTCATCCAGTGTTTTGCTTTTTTCCAGTCGCGCTGGGGTTCGTGCTATTTCTCCTGTTATGCGTCATCTGGAAAAGGCACATTGTTTTGTGATTGGCGAAGAAACACAGAATGCCCTTAGGGCTTCTGGTTTTCAGGGAAAAATCGAGTGTTTTTTAACGATCCAAGATTTTTTGGATCATTTGGTTCGGACAAAACGAAAAGATGTTAGGGCTGTTCATTATTATAGAGGAGATGTTGTAAAAATGCCAAATCTTGGCAATCATCTGTTTGTTTTAGGCATAAAATACAGTGAGGACATTGTTTATAAAACAAGTTTGGTTCAAAAAATTCCCCAAGAAATCTGTGGTTTGATCAAGGAATCTAGGTATTCCATAGGGTATTTGGCGTTTTCGCAGCGTGGTATAACACATTGGGATCATTTGATTTTTTCTCATGGCCTTGCCCCGTTTTATTCTAAGGGGCATTTGTTTTGCCTGAGCAAGGATGTTGCATCGGGATCGGGAATTATGCCAGAATCATCAACGACTGTGCCTTTAGAGCCCACAACCACATCTCTGATTGCGTGCATTCAATCTTATTATCAATCTTCCCCAGACGCATGATTTGGCGGGGGTAGTGAGTTGGCAACACTTTTATGACTCTTTCTCACGAATCCACCCACTCTAAAAAAAAATTTATAAAGCCGCTTGTTTGGCTGCGCTTAGGGTTTGTTCTTTTCGGGATTGGGTTGGCTTTTGCCGCAGGCATTGCTCTTTCCCATTACGGGTATTTGTTGCCTATTCAAAAGTTGGATCCTCCCGCACCACCTCCGACTGTGAATTTAGAGCCTTTTCATTTGCAACTAGACCGCATCGAAGGGTTATTAACAGAGCTTTCCCACCGTATTCCCCAGTCTTCAGAGGGGGCTTCCCCTGCCCCCTTATCCTTATCTTTATTGGGGTCCTTGGATCTTTCCAACAGGGCCTCGTCTGTTGAAGACAAAAAATCCCTTGGCACAGATTTAATTTTGGCTCGGGGGCTTGTGGATGATTTGTTGTTTTTTTTCGCCTCTCAGCCCCTGACATCTCGGGATGTGGATGCGTTGTTGCTTTTGATGCAAAATCTTTTCCCTGAAAAAAATACCGATGATCTTTTGATTTTGCGATCCTCATATGCTCATTTTGTGGACCAAGCCGAAGGGTTGGTGTTGCTGCCTGAACCTATTGTGGGGGCGGGTGAGCCTCCCTCCCCTGCCCCGTCGTCGTTTTGGTCCGGTTTTTTAGGCCATTTTGTGACGGTTCGTGGCCCAGGCGATTTGAATCCCGACGATGCTTCGGCCGTGCCTGAGGTTGTGAACATCTATAACGAGGCCTATGATACGTGGCAAAACACGATTTTGCCGGCTTTGCGAAAGGGCCGATTGGATGAAGCGGCGGAGTTTATGGAAAAATTGGATGGTCGGGTTCTGTTTGCAGAGGATGCCCGCTGGCAAAGTTGGCAACAAGAGTTTGGATCATGGCTTCGTGCTTATAGGTGGCTGCGTTCCGCGCGGATGGATATGACGCGCCAGATGATTCAACAGATGACGGAGACGATTTCATCCCCAACAATGACGCCGGAAAATCCCGTGATTCCTGACAATCCCCTTCCTTCTCACCATGACGGGGCGCCATGAAAACGGCCATTACCCTTTTGCTGTTGGTTGTTTTGGTGGCGGGGATTCAATTTCTTTCCGCGGATACGGTGACGATTTTGCTGGCCGGCTATGAAATCAGCATGTCTTTGTCGGTGGCCTTAACCTTTGTACTGATTTTATTTTTTTTGGCCCATGGGGTGCTCAGCAGTATTGCATCCCTGATGGCATGGTCCCAACATCGCAGTTTGCGCCGCCAGCTGCAACGTTCTCAGGAATCCTTGGATACTCTGGGGCTTTGCTGGCAGGCAGTGGTGTTGCAAGATAAAAAAGGCGCTGACCGTCATTTGGGGGTTTTGAAAAAAACGCTTAAGGAAAACCCGCTGCTGCCCTACCTGCAGGGGCGTGTTTGTGAAATGAAGGGGGATATGGAGGGGGCGCGTCAAGCCTATCAGGCTTTGATGTTTGATCCGAAACTCAGCGCCCTAGGGATTCGCGAGTTGACCCATCTTCCGGATAATCAGATCAAGGATCCTTTTCAGTGGCTCAGCACCCTGAGCGTTGAGCAGAGGCAAGAACCTTGGGCCGTTCGCGCCCTGATGGCGCGGGCCTTGGTGACGGGAGATATTGAAGGGGCAAACCAACTGTTTCGTACCCATCGCCGGATTTTTGATGCCAAGGAAAGCCTGCGCATGGAAAAAGCCATCATGGCCGCAGAAGCCAAGCAATGTTGGCAGGTGTATAGCGACAGTCAAAAACAGGATCAGGAGGCCCTATCGCAGGCCCAAGAGGCTTTTAAAAAAGCCTATCAACGGGATCGCAGCGATCTTTCCATGCGGGCCCTTTATGCGGGGTCATTGTGCGAAACCGATGGGCGAGAGGCTTTGTCTTTGATGAAAAAAAGCCTACCCCAAAGCGCAGGATTTTTATTTGTGCAAACGCTTCTGATCCAAATCATACGATTGTTGCCGGAAAAAGAGCGCACGAAAACCATCAAATCCCTCGACATCAAAGAAAACTCCCCCCTGTATCATCGTTTGATGGCTTCGGCTTTCGAAAGTTTGGGGTTTGTTGAAAAGTTGGCCTATCACGAAGCGGAGGTTGTCCGTTTGCAGCCCTCAGACAACGATGGTCTTCGTCATGCTTGGGTCTGTGATCACTGTCAGGATCAAAGCGTGATGTGGCAGCCCGTTTGCGGAAATTGTAAAACCATAGGGTCTTATACCATGACCACGTCTAGTTAATGTGCTGTATTGATCATGAATCGTGCTTTGTTTTTGGATCGTGACGGGGTGATTAATGAAGAGGTGAATTATGCCCATCGTCCTGACCAGATTGTGTTTGTGGATGGCATTTTTGATCTTTGTTGGGCCGCCCAAGCCTTAGGATATGTTTTGATTGTGGTTACCAATCAGGCCGGCATCGGTCGGGGGTATTATACCGAGGCGCAATTTCATCACCTTACCCAGTGGATGGACCTTCAGTTCAAAGATAGAGGGATTGTTTTGCATGAAACCTATTTTTGTCCAGATCATCCGGATCATGGGTTGGGGATTTATAAAAAAGAATCCTTTGATCGCAAGCCCCACCCTGGGATGATTTTGAAAGGTATAGAAAAATATGGCCTTTCGCCGGAATCCTCTTTGATGATTGGGGATCGAGAAACGGATATGCAGGCCGCCCGCGCCGCCTGTATCGGGACAAAACTGTTGATTTGCCCCGAAAAACCCGAACACACAGCGGCGGATTTTTGGATTACGGGGTTGCATCAGGTGATGGATTATCTGTAGGGTGCGTTAAAGACAAAACCCCCTGCGGGCTACAATCTTTTTTTCTGGCAGGCGAATGTCCACCACGGCATCCTTAATCAATGGCAGGGTGACCTCCGTCCCTGTGGGGGTCTGTATATCAAAAAAATCACCAGCCCCATAATTTTGTACGGCCATTACCCGTCCCAAAATGTCCCCGCTGTCTTCATCCACCACCACCGATCCGATCAAATCCGTGTGATACCATGTATCTTCGTCTAAAACCGGCAGCCTGCTGCGGGCAACGCCCAGCTCAACACCGCGCAGGGTTTCGGCGTCGTTACGATGTGATAGGCCTTCTAAATGCAAAACCCACCCCTTTCCTTGGGGGCGGCTTTTTTTGATCACAAAGGTATTCCCTGTTGCCGTTGTCAGGGTCCCATAGCCCATCAGGGTTTCGGGGTCATGATAGGCGTGAATCATCACATCCCCCCCAAGGCTATGAGGCCGCAGAATGCGGCACAGCGGCACAAAATCATCGACAGGCAAAATCATGATTCAGGAACGCTGGTTTTCAGGGCTAGGGCGTGAAGCTCGGTCCCCATTTTTCCCTGCAGCGCCTGATACACCATTTGATGCTGCTGAATGCGGGTTTTTCCGACAAAATCCGCCGATATGACATGGGCCGCATAATGATCGCCGTCCCCTGCCAAATCCTCGATGGAAACCTGAGCGTCTGGAAACGCCGAGAGAATCATTTTTTTTAAAGTGTCTGCATCCATGGCCATCGTTAGGACATCCTATTTGTTTTTCTGTTTGTCATCCGGCAAAGAAGACAAACGGCCATAATTCCCCAGCAACTGTTCGATGGCAGAGAGTTTGTGCCCAGCCGTGGGGGTGGCTTGGCTTTCATAGCTGATTTCACGGTAAGCATCCGTGCCCCGCATAACAAACGCATCCAAAACATCTTGATCATCAAAGGAAGCAATGACAATTTTTTGTTCAATCAGTTTGGGCCCGCCAAAGGGCTGTTGTTCGATTTTTTGGCCCACATAATGCCAGATGTTTGGATCAAAGGTGGAAACGGTTGTGGGTGTCCCCAACAATGATCGTACGTCGTCCTTTTTCAGAACGCCCACGCGCAGGGATTGAACTTTGTTTTCGGGAAGGATTTCCCCATTGGTTTTAATAATAGGAGAACACGAGGCAACAAACAAAATCACACCATAGGTGAACAGCCAAAAAAGCATGCCAAAACGTTTCATAGAATTCCCAAAAATCTAAGAGGTTGGTATCCATGACAAAGCCAGAAAAAGGGGCCGTGTGTCAATAAGGAAAACACCCTGCATTTCTTCCTTGCCAAAACCTATGCTCTACTTCTTTATAGTCCATGATGGCATATCCTTTTTTACAGTCATGACCTCTTTCCCCACTCTTTTAAAGGCCTTTGCTGAGGATCTGGACGCCTTTATGGGAAAAACCCTCTCGGGGTCCCATGTTTTGGATCAGGCCATGCGCTATAGCGCAGTGCCCTCTGGCAAGGCCATACGGGGATTTTTGGTGCGGGAAAGTTTGCGTTTGGCAGGATTTCCGGAAGATGCTTTTTGGGACATTGCGGCCGCGTTTGAGGTGTTTCACACCTATTCCCTGATTCATGACGATCTGCCCTGCATGGATAATGCGTCTTTGCGGCGCGGACGGCCAACTTGTCATTTGGCGTTTGACGAAGCCACCGCCGTTTTGGCGGGGGACGCTTTGCAGGCCGAGGCCTTTGCTTTGCTTTCCGGCCCCAGTAAAGTATTTCATGCACAGGGTCAGATGCGTCTGATTTATCGTTTGGCCTTGTCGGCGGGACGATGTGGCATGGCCTTGGGGCAGGCCATGGATATTGCCGGCACTGTGACCACGTTGGAGGATTTAAAAACCATGCACCGCCTGAAAACCGGTGTTTTGATTCAAACGGCAGCCATGGCGGGGGGCTTGTTGGGGGGTGATGAGGCTTTGATTCACACTATGGAAATGTTTGGTGGGGTGTTGGGACTGGCCTTTCAGGTGCGCGATGATCTTTTGGATATCGAAGGATGCCCACAGCAAACAGGAAAAACCACAGGCCAAGATCAAAACAATCAGCGCGTCACCTTTATTAATCTTTTGGGCCCTGCAGGCAGCGAGGCCTTGCTGTCTGATTTGGAAAAACAGGCCAGAGATGCTTTGGCCATTCTGCCCGATGCAGGGTATTTGCCGGATCTTTTGTCCTTTGTGATTCACCGGCGGTGGTAGGGGTGAGGTCTCAATTTCCAAGGTTTTGCCGTTTGAGGATGCCGCACCCTCTTTACACAGCCCCCAAGAGCTTGGTACAAGGAAACGATGCCCGCAAACATTCGTAAAGGATAAAGACCATTATGCAGCCGCAAATGAATCAAATTTTACAACAGGCCCAAAAAATGCAACAAAAGCTTCAGCAAGCCCAGCAAGAGGTTGAAAAGCTGGAGCGTGAAGGGACATCCGGCGGGGGCATGGTGAAAATCACCCTGAACGGGAAATTTCAGGCCCGCGGTTTAAAGGTTGACCCCAGCTTGCTCAAGGAAGAAGAGCGTGATGTTTTAGAAGACTTGATCGTGGCCGCCATCAATGACGCCCACCAAAAAATCGAACAGGCCTCACAAGAAACCATGAGCAAAGTCACAGCGGGCATGCCTTTGCCCCCTGGCGTTAAATTGCCTTTCTAAAGGTATGATCCAAGGCGAAGAAATCCAGCAGGCCATGAAGGTCTTGGCCCAGCTGCCTGGGTTTGGTCAGCGTTCTGCGCGTCGCGCTTTGTTGCATCTGTTGATTCACAAAGACAGGAAAATGGCCCCTTTGATTCAGGCCCTACAGACCTGTTATGAAACCATAACAGCCTGCCGGATGTGTGGTCATTTGGATACGGTTAATCCTTGTCACATCTGCCAATCCCCTCGTCGTCATCGTCATCAGCTGTGTGTTGTTGAGTCTGTTTCCGACCTATGGGCCATGGAAAGAACGGGGGTTTATCATGGCCTTTATCATGTTTTGGGGGGGCTTCTTTCTGCCATGGACGATGTTCGCCCCGAACATTTGGGCCTGTCCCGATTGACCGAACGCATTCAGGATTTGGGGGTTGAGGAGGTTATTTTTGCGCTCAATGCCTCTTTAGAGGCGCAAACCACCGTGTTTGTCATCACGGAGTCGCTGCCAAAAACTCTCAAGATCACTCAACTGGCCCATGGCATTCCCATTGGTGGAGAGCTGGATTATATGGATGATGCCACACTCCAAACCGCTTTGCAGCGGCGCGGGGTTTTATAATTACGGTGCCTTATCACAATGTGGATCATTACGATGTTCTGGTGGTGGGGGCAGGTTTAGCGGGGTCTATGGTGGCCCATGCCCTTTCCCAGAGGGGTGTTTCTGTAGCAATCTGCGAAAAGTCTCCTCATCCCCTCACAGGGGGGGCCTCCCATCATCATGCCTGCGCCCTTTACCCTTTGATTCATGCCGTGCCTTGTGCGGAGGACGCTTTTTTTCTACGCGCCTATGAATACGCATTAACCCTATTTTCAGGCCAACCGTTTTTTCATCCCGCCCCACTACGCCTGCCCACAGGAAAACGACACAGTCCCCTTTGGCAATATCATTTGGAAACCACAGACAGCGGCACGTATCTTTTAACGGGGGGGTGGGTGGATCCCATAGCGGCCTGTCGACACTATCTTCAGGGGATTCCCGTTTTTTATAATACGTCCTTTCATGATGTGACCACGCCCGCTGCTGTGGTTGTTTTTTGTGCGGGTTCGGGTATGCGGGATTATTTCCCCCATTGGCCATGGCGTTTAACCGCAGGGCAAACCGATTATGGGTATTGGGGAGAAGGAACAGAATCCAATCCTACCATTCTTTGCGAAGATGGCTTTATGATTCCCATGATGGAAAAAACCGTGGCCTGCGGCGGAACCTATCGCCCGCATCAGGACCAGGCCCCTGTTTTGATCGAGGACACTCAAAAAAACCTTTCCAAGGTGCAGGGGCTTCAACCTCATCCCACCCTGAAACCCACCACAGGGGTCAGAATTCGGGGAAAAACCATTCTGCCCTGTGTGGGGTATGTGGATGATGCAGGAACGTTTGTTTCGATCCTAAAAAAAGAAAGCCCCTTGCCAAAAGCCATCCCCAAACAATGGGTTTTATCGGGATTTGGTTCGCGGGGAATGGTCACCATCCCTTGGTCTGTGGATTGTCTGATGTCTGCGATGCAGGGGTGGACGCATACAGGACCAAAAAAAGACTTGCAATCGTCGGTGTAGGCGTTACATAAGAACCACTTTCGTTTATGGATTTTCGTGTTCTGGTATGTCTCGTCAAACCCCTTTGGATCATTATCGTAACATCGGCATCATGGCCCACATTGATGCTGGTAAAACCACAACAACAGAACGTATTTTGTTTTATACAGGTCGCCAGCACAACATTGGTGAAGTTCATGAAGGCAACGCCACCATGGACTGGATGGAACAAGAGCAGGAGCGGGGCATCACCATTACCTCAGCCGCTACAACGTGTTATTGGGCGGGTCATCGAATCAACATCATTGATACCCCTGGCCACGTAGATTTCACCATCGAGGTTGAGCGGTCCCTGCGGGTTTTGGACGGCGCTGTGGCCGTTTTTGACAGTGTGGCGGGGGTTGAGCCGCAATCCGAAACGGTATGGCGTCAGGCCGATAAATACAAAGTTCCTCGGATGTGTTTCGTCAACAAGATGGACCGTATCGGGGCGGATTTCTTTCGCTGTGTGGATATGATGGTGGACCGTTTGGGGGCCGTGCCTTTGGTGCTCCAGCTGCCGATTGGTGTAGAGTCCGATTTCGTTGGTGTGGTGGATCTGATTAGAAACGTTGAGATTCACTGGCTGGAAGAAAGCCTAGGCGCCAAGTTTGAAGAGCGTCCCATTTCCGCAGCCTATCAAGAAAAAGCGGCCCAGTACCGCGAAAAAATGATCGAGCTGGCCGTTGAGCAAGACGATGACGCCATGGAAAAATACCTAGGGGGCGAAGAGCCTTCTATTGAAGTTCTGAGAGCCTGTATTCGTCGCGGAACCATCAAGGGGGTCTTTGTTCCCGTTCTTTGTGGATCTGCTTTTAAAAACAAAGGTGTTCAGCCCCTGTTGGATGCTGTTACGTATTATTTGCCATCGCCGCTGGATATTGGCGATACGGCAGGTCTTAAGCCCGATTCTGATGATGCAGATTCACGGAAGCCCTCTGACACCGAGCCGTTTTCTGGTTTAGCCTTTAAGATCATGACGGATCCTTTTGTGGGGTCTTTGACATTTGTGCGCGTGTATTCCGGAAAGGTTGAATCGGGCTCTTATGTTGAAAACACAACAAAGGGCAAGAGAGAGCGTATTGGCCGGATGTTGCTGATGCATGCCAATTCCCGTGAGGAAATCAAAGAAGCCTACACCGGCGATATCATCGCTTTGGTGGGTATGAAAGACACCACAACAGGGGATACTCTTTGTGATCAAAAGCATCCTATTGTTTTAGAGCGCATGGAATTCCCTGAGCCCGTGATTGAGGTGGCGGTTGAACCCAAAACCAAAGCTGATCAGGAAAAAATGTCTGTGGCTTTGGGCCGTTTGGCCACCGAGGATCCTTCGTTCCGCGTGTCCGTTGACCATGAATCTGGTCAAACGGTGATTAAGGGTATGGGAGAGCTGCACCTAGAGATCATTGTTGATCGTATGCGGCGCGAGTTTAAGGTCGAAGCCAACGTGGGGGCCCCACAGGTGGCGTACCGTGAAACCATTTCCAAAAAAGTCGAAATTGACTACACCCACAAGAAACAGTCTGGTGGTGCTGGTCAGTTTGCCCGTGTGATTATGACCTTCGAGCCCCTAGAGCGTAGCGGCGGTTATGAGTTCGTCAACAAGGTTGTTGGGGGATCCATTCCCAAAGAATACATCCCAGGGGTTGAAAAAGGCCTGATGTCTGCCAAGGACACCGGAGCCTTAGCGGGATTTCCTGTGGTGGATTTCAGGGTGACCTTGACAGAAGGGGCCTATCACGATGTGGACTCTTCGACCTTGGCCTTTGAAATTGCCGGCCGCGCCGCCTTTCGTGAGGGGATGAGGAAAGCAGGAAGCCAGATCCTAGAGCCCATCATGAACGTTGAGGTGGTCACACCAGAAGATTACATGGGTGATATCATTGGGGATTTGAACTCGCGTCGGGGTCAGGTTTCTGGTATGGATCAACGGGGTAATGCCCGCGTGATTAATGCAATGGTCCCCTTGTCAAATATGTTTGGATATGTTAATACCCTTCGCTCAATGAGCCAAGGCCGTGCCCAGTTCACCATGGTCTTTCATCATTACGAGCCCGTCCCCCACGCGATCGCTGAAGAGATCGCAGCAAAACATTCTTAATGACTAACGAAAAGGTAGGAAAAACCATGGCAAAAGCAAAATTTGAACGGACAAAACCCCACGTTAACATCGGCACCATCGGTCACGTTGACCATGGAAAAACCACGCTGACAGCGGCCATTACAAAGTATTTTGGGGAGTTTCGTGATTACTCTCAGATTGATGCTGCCCCCGAAGAAAAAGCCCGTGGGATTACCATTAACACCGCCCACGTGGAATACGAAACCGCTGAGCGTCACTATGCCCACGTGGACTGCCCTGGTCACGCTGACTATGTGAAAAACATGATTACCGGTGCCGCCCAGATGGATGGCGCGATTCTGGTGGTGAATGCCGCTGATGGACCTATGCCCCAAACACGGGAACACATTTTGCTCGCTCGTCAGGTGGGGGTTCCTGCTCTGGTGGTCTTTTTGAACAAAGTCGACCAAGTGGATGACCCCGAGTTGCTGGAGTTGGTGGAAATGGAAATCCGCGAACTTCTCAGCAAATACGGCTTTGATGGTGACAATATCCCCATCGTTTCTGGTTCGGCTTTGGCCGCGCTGGAGGGTCGCAACCCTGAAATCGGCGAAAACAAGGTTCGTGACTTGTTGGCTGCTGTGGACAAAGCGATTCCTACGCCTTCCCGTCCGATTGACAAGCCCTTCTTGATGCCTATCGAGGATGTGTTCTCTATCTCTGGTCGTGGGACCGTGGTGACAGGCCGTGTTGAGTCCGGTGTGGTGAAAGTCGGTGAAGAGGTTGAAATCGTTGGAATCAACAAAACCCAAAAAACAACCGTTACCGGTGTTGAAATGTTCCGTAAATTGCTTGATCAAGGTCAGGCTGGGGACAACGTGGGTGTTCTTTTGCGTGGAACCAAGCGGGAAGATGTAGAGCGTGGTCAGGTTTTGGCCAAGCCTGGCAGCATTACCCCCCACACCACCTTTAAGTGTGAGTGTTATATCCTCAGCAAAGAGGAAGGTGGCCGTCACACCCCGTTTTTTTCCAACTACCGTCCTCAGTTCTACTTCCGTACCACCGACGTCACCGGCGCCATCAAATTGCCTGAAGGCAAGGAAATGGTCATTCCTGGTGATAACGTGGAAATGGAAATCGAGCTGATCAACCCCATCGCCATGGACGAAGGTTTGCGTTTTGCTATCCGTGAGGGTGGCCGGACCGTGGGCGCCGGTGTTGTGAGTAAGATTATAAAATAAAGGTCTTTACATACCCCGAAAGAGGCTGCATAATGCGGCCTCTTTTTTTCTGTGAACGTTGTGGATACGAGAATTAACTATGGACGCACAAACCATTCGAGTGCACCTTCGGGCCTTTGATCATCGGATTTTGGATAAATCTGCTGAGCAGATTGTTGATACGGTGAAGCGCACGGGATCAAAGCTTCACGGCCCTGTTCCTTTGCCAACGCGTATTGAGCGCTTTACGGTGTTGCGTTCGCCACACGTGAACAAAAAATCCCGTGAACAATTCGAAATGCGCACCCACAAACGTTTGATTGATATTCTCAGTCCAACTCCCCAAACGGTGGACGCTTTAATGAAGCTAGAGCTCCCTTCTGGGGTTGATGTTCAAATTAAATTGACGCCCATGGGCGCTGTGGCTTAGGAGAGGTCCCATGACAAAGCGTACAGGTTTGATTGCTAAAAAACTGGGGATGACCCGTCGTTTTTCTGCCGAGGGTATTTCTTCGGCTGTGACGGTGCTCAGCTTAGAGGGTTGTCAAGTGATTGGTCAGCGGACTCAGGATCGTGACGGATATACGGCGGTTGTTTTGGGTGCTGGGGATCGTCGTGCCTCCCGCGTGAACAAGGCCCAACGTGTGCAGTATGCCAACGCCAACCTTTCTCCCAAAGCCATCGTGCGAGAATTTCGTGTTGAATCTGACGCTTTCCTCGACGTGGGCTCTGTCCTTCAGGCCGATCACTTTGTTGTGGGTCAAAAGGTGGATGTGATTGGAACGTCGGTGGGTAAAGGTTTTGCTGGTGCTATGAAGCGTCACAATTTTGGTGGTTTGCGGGCCTCTCACGGGGTGTCCATCAGTCACCGTTCCCACGGATCCACAGGTCAACGTCAGGACCCTGGAAAGGTTTTTAAAGGCAAAAAAATGGCCGGTCATATGGGGGACGTGCGCGTTACTCAGCAAAATTTAGAAATTTTAGAAACCGATGTGGCCCGTGGTTTGGTTTTTGTGAAAGGCAGCATTCCCGGCGCCACGAACAGTTTTGTTTTGATTCAAGATGCGGTGAAGTCTCTCTCCCAAGACTTACCGTTTCCTGGTTCCGTGGTTTTTGCGGCTCCTGCTCAGGATGTTCAGGCCCCTTCGTCTGAATCTGAGGCTGCTGTTTCCGAGCCTGCCTTGAGTGAATCCTCTGGTGATACGTTAGAAAATTAAGAGTCGTTTTATGCAGTACGCCTTGTTTACAGGACCTGATTTTAAATCCACGGATGTGGCTTTGAGCGATGATGTCTTCGCCCTTTCTCCCCTTCGCCCCGATATTATGGCGCGGGTGGTTCAGTGGCAGTTGGACAAACGTCGCTCGGGGTGCCACAAAACCAAGGGCATTTCTGAAATTCAAGGGACAACCAAAAAACCCTATAAACAAAAAGGCACGGGAAATGCCCGTCAAGGGTCTTTGCGTTCCCCCCAATACCGTGGCGGTGCCACGATTTTTGGGCCCGTGGTTCGGGATCATGGCTATTCTTTAAACAAAAAAATACGGGCTTTGGGGCTCAAGCATGCGCTTTCTTCCAAATGTCAGGATCAGTCTTTGGTTCTGATCGATGGTTATCCTGCTTTTGAAAAAGCCAAGGATGCGTCGGCTTGGGCCAAAAAGCTTAGCTTGGTCAAACCCTTGTTTATTGTCAATCAGGCGGACATGGATGCGCCTTTTGTCAGAGCCCTGCGCAACCTTAAAGACGTTCGCCTGCTGGCCTTAGAAGGTCTGAACGTTTACAGTTTGCTTCAGGCCCGTCATGTTGTTCTCACGGCAGCCGCCAAAGACGCTATTGAGCAGAGGTTTTCGGTATGAAGCAAGGTCTACTTTCCACAAAAAAGAGAAAAATCAGCTCTTTTGATATCCTCCGCCGTCCCATTGTGACTGAAAAATCCACCCTTCAGGGGGAAATCGGCAACAAAGTGGTTTTTGAGGTTTTGCCTGGCGCCACCAAAAATGACGTCAAGCTGGCCATGAAAGAGGTTTTTTCTGTTGTCGTTGAAAAAGTCAACATGATTCATCTGCCCGCAAAAACCAAGCGGTTCAAAGGCATGGTTGGGCGTCGTGCCGCCACAAAAAAAGCCATTATTACCTTAAAGGCTGGCGAAACCCTTAATTTTTTTGATGGAGTCTAGATCATGGCCTTAAAAGCCTATAAACCCGTTACCCCTGGAACGCGTGGCTTGATTCTTTCCACGTCTTCGGATCTTTGGAAGGGTCGCCCTGAAAAAAGTTTGGTTTCCGGTATTTCCTCAACAGGGGGCCGTAACAATCTGGGACGCATGACCAATCGCAACATCGGCTCCCGTCATAAACGTCTGTACCGTCAAGTTGATTTTAAACGCAGTAAGCGGGATATCGTGGGCACAGTGGAGCGTTTGGAATACGATCCCAATCGTACCGCCTACATTGCCCTCATTTCTTATGACGATGGAGAAAAGGCTTATATCTTGGCCCCCCAAAAACTGAAAGCTGGCGATAAAGTTTTGGCCGGCGAAAAAGCCGATATTCGGGTGGGGAATGCGTTGCCTTTGGCCAACATTCCTTTGGGAACAGTGGTGCACAATGTTGAAATGAAGCCTGGCAAAGGCGGACAGCTTGCCCGCAGTGCGGGGGCTTCGGTTCAGTTGGTGGCGCGGGATCAGGGCTATGCTCAGCTGCGTCTCTCTTCGGGCGAGGTTCGTCTTGTTCTTTCGTCGTGTTATGCCACGGTTGGGATGGTTTCCAATCCAGATCATCAGAACGAAGTTTTGGGAAAGGCCGGCCGGAATCGCTGGAAAGGCCGCCGTCCCCATGTTCGTGGTGTGGCTATGAACCCTGTGGATCACCCGCATGGTGGTGGTGAGGGAAAAACCTCCGGTGGGCGTCATCCTGTGACCCCATGGGGAAAGTCCACCAAAGGAAAGCGGACACGCCGCAACAAGGCGACGTCCAAATATATTGTCAAACGACGCTACCAGAAATAAGAAATAAAGGACACTGCATATGCCCCGCTCTGTTTGGAAAGGTCCCTTTGTTGACGGGTATTTGATTGATAAAGCTGCTAAACTTGCCTCCTCGGGCCGCCGCGATATCATCAAAACTTGGTCACGCCGCTCAACCATTCTCCCCAACTTTGTGGGGTTAACGTTCGGTGTTTACAATGGTAAAAAATTTGTACCTGTGACGGTGAATGAAGACATGATCGGCCACAAGCTGGGTGAATTTGCCCCCACGCGGACCTTTTTAGGTCATGGTGCGGATAAAAAAGCGAAAAAGAAATAGGGTGCTGTTATGAGCCGTCTTGTCCAAGCCATGAACACTGTTGTGCGCAGCAGTCCGCAAAAACTAAACGTTGTTGCGGGCAGCATTCGCCGTAAACATGTTCAGGATGCTATTCATATCCTCAACTTTTCCCAAAAACGTGTGGCGGACGTGGTTTTAAAAACCCTAAACTCTGCCATTGCCAACGCCGAACACAACCATGGTTTGGATGTGGATCGGTTGTATGTCAAAGAGGCTTTTGTGGGAAAAAGCTTGGTTATGAAACGTTTTCGGGCCCGCGCCCGTGGCCGTGGGGCTCGTATTATGAAGCCTGTCAGTCGTATCACCGTTATTCTGGCAGAAGAGGAGATTTAGGTTATGGGTCAGAAAGTTAACCCCATCGGGTTTCGTTTGAAAGTGAATAAAGACTGGGATTCCCGCTGGTTTGCCGGCAAGTCTTATCAGGAAACCTTGCTTCAGGATCTTGAAATCCGCAAGTATTTGGAAAAGCGCCTGAAATCGGCTTATATCAGCAAAATTGTCATTGAGCGCCCAGCCAATAAGCCCATCGTGAATCTTTACTCGGGTCGTCCTGGATTGATTATTGGTAAAAAAGGGACCGATATTGAATTGCTGCGCAAAGATTTAGCCAAATTTCTGGGGCGCGATGTTCAAATCAACATTGTTGAAATTCGCAAACCTGAAATTGAAGCCAAGTTGGTGGCCCAGAACGTGGCTTCCCAGCTTGAAAAACGGGTGGCGTTTCGTCGTGCCATGCGCCGTGTGGTCCAGTCGGCTTTGCGCTTCGGCGCCGAAGGGATTCGGATTAACTGCAGTGGTCGTTTGGGGGGCGCGGAAATTGCCCGTATGGAATGGTATCGCGAGGGTCGGGTACCCTTGCACACCCTGCGTGCTGATATCGACTATGGGGAAGCAGAGGCTTTGACAACCTATGGCGTTATTGGTATTAAGGTCTGGATTTACAAAGGTGAAATTCTCAAAGATGGCGAGCGCGAAGATTTGCGCCCCGCCGCATAGATAACCATAACGGAGTTTAGGCATGTTTAGCCCTAAAAAAACAAAATACCGCAAGGCCCACAAGGGACGCATCAAAGGCGAGACCAAAGCCGGAGACCGTCTTAACTTTGGCCAGTTTGGTTTAAAAGCTTTGGCTGCGGACCGGATTACGGCCCGCCAGATCGAGGCTGCTCGTCGGGCCATCACCCGTCATTTGCGTCGTGCGGGCAAGCTGTGGATTCGCGTGTTTCCAGACTTACCGGTTTCCCGTAAACCTGCCGAAGTACGTATGGGAAGCGGAAAAGGAACGCCAGAGTTCTGGGCCTGTCGTGTGGCCCCTGGGCGCATTCTTTTTGAAATTGAGGGCGTTTCTGAAGAGCAAGCGCGTGAAGCGTTTGCCTTGGCCCACGCCAAATTGCCCATTCAGTCCAAATTTGTTAAACGCTTGCCGTGTGAGTAGAGATTATGAAATTGTCGGAACGAAAGGCCGCATTGTTGCGGGGCAAAACCAAAGATGAACTGACCGACATGCTGCGTCACTGCCAGCGTGATTTGATGAGTATGCGCTTTAAAAAGAAAAGTGGTGGCGTGGAAAACACAACCCGCTTTCGTTTTGTGCGTCGTCGCATTGCCCAGATTAAGACCCTATTGAATAACCCTGCCTAAAGGATTCTTGTTATGCCCCGTCGTGTGATGCAAGGTGTTGTTGTGAAGGACGCTAAAGATAAAACCATCAGTGTTTTGGTGGAGCGTTCGGTCAAGCACCCTGTTTATAAAAAATATGTTAAGCGTTCCAAGAAATTCTTGGCCCATGATGAAACCAACCGTTCCCGTCAGGGTGACGTCGTTTCCATTGTGGAGTCTCGTCCTTTTTCCAAAAGAAAAACGTGGGTTCTGCTGGATGATGCAGGTCTGCCAACGCAAGGAGCTTCTGTATGATTCAAATGCAAACCCGCCTGGATGTTGCGGATAACTCTGGGGCGAAGACTGTCATGTGTGTCAAGGTTTTGGGCGGTTCCAAAAAGAGAACGGCCGAAATTGGTGACGTTATCGTGGTGTCTGTTAAGGACGCCATTCCTCGGGGTAAAGTTAAAAAAGGGGATGTGCACCGTGCCTTGGTCGTGCGCACCCGTTTTGGTGTTCGTCGTCCCGATGATTCTTTGATCCGTTTTGATAACAATGCTGTTGTGATCATCAATAAGCAGGGCGAGCCCGTGGGAACCCGTATTTTTGGCCCCGTAACCCGTGAGCTGCGTTCAAAAAATTACATGAAAATTATATCGCTGGCCCCGGAGGTCCTATAATAATGAAACAGAAAGTTAAAATTAAGCGGGATGATACCGTTGTTGTGCTTGCTGGAAAAGATAAAGGCAAGCGCGGCAAAGTTCTGAAGGTTCTGCCCTCAGAAAACAAGTTGATTGTTGATGGCGTGAATGTTGTCACCAAACACAAAAAGCCTACGCAGCTCGATGCTGGCGGTATTCGCCGTTTTGAGAAAGCGATTGACGTTTCCAATGTCGCCATTTTGGATCCTAAACTGGATGTTCCCACCCGTGTGGGTTACAAGATCATCGATGGCAAGAAGGTCCGTTATGCGAAAAAGTCAGGAGAAGTGATCGATGCTTGAGACTCAACCCCGTTTGAAACAACAGTATCTTAACGACATTCGGCCGGCTTTGATGAAAGAGCTTGGCTTGTCTAACGTGATGCAAGCTCCCCGTCTGGAAAAAATCGTCATCAATGTTGGTTTTGGTGATGCGGTTCAAGACAGCAAAAAACTGGATAAGGTTGTGGCTGACCTCGCGCTTTTGGCGGGCCAAAAACCTGTGATTACTCGGGCTAAGAAATCTATTGCCACATTTAAGGTTCGTGAGGGCATGGTTATGGGCTGCAAAGTCACCTTGCGCCGCGAACGGATGTACGAATTCATGGATCGCTTGGTCACCATCGCCATGCCTCGTATCCGAGACTTTCGGGGTATTTCAGGAAAATCTTTTGATGCCCAAGGTAACTACGCCATGGGGATTAAAGAGCACATTATCTTTCCCGAAATTGACTATGATAAGATTGACAAAGTTTTTGGAATGGATATAGTCCTCGTTTCAACCAGTAACCGTGCGGATCATACCAAAGCCTTGCTGAAGGCCTTTGGTTTCCCGTTTTATAATTAAAGTGAGACTGATTCATGGCTAAACTGTGCATGAAAGAACGTGACAAGAGTCGTCGACGCAAGACTGAGAATGCTTTGGCCCGTCGCACAGCCCTTGTGGCAAAAGTCAAAGATCGCTCTCTTCCTATGGAAGATCGTCTGATGGCGGTGCGCAAGCTGTCTGAGATGCCTCGCAATTCTGCCAAAGTTCGTATTCGTAACCGTTGCGCCTTAACGGGCCGTTCTCGGGGTGTTTATCGTAAATTCGGTTTGTCTCGTATTAAATTGCGGGAACTGGCTTCTGCGGGCCAGCTTCCTGGTGTTGTAAAATCAAGTTGGTAAGCCATTATGACCATGACCGATCCTATTGGGGCTATGTTAACCACCCTGCGCAATGGTGCTGCGGCCAAAAAGACCCAAGTCTCTGTGCCAGCCTCCCGTTTGAAGCAATCCATTTTGGATGTTTTGAAACGTGAAGGCTACATCCGCGGTTATGAGGTTCGGGATGTCCGTCCTCGTGTCCAAGAGATCGTTGTGGAGCTGAAGTATTATCAGGGCCAGCCTGTGATTAAAGAAATTTCTCGCGGATCCAAGCCCAGCCGTCGCGTGTATTGCGGGGCTTCCGCAATGCCCAAGGTTCATAATGGATTGGGTATTGGGATTGTTTCAACCTCTTTGGGCATTTTTTCTGACGCCGAAGCGCGCAAGGCGGGTTTGGGCGGCGAATGGATTTGCACTGTATTTTAAATTGTGGAGTTTTGTGCTATGTCCCGCGTTGGAAAGCATCCGGTTATTGTTCCTAAAGATTGCTCTGTTTCCCTGAATCAGGGGGTCTTGTCCGTCAAGGGTAAGCTGGGCGCTTTGGCTCTGTCTGTGCCTCAAGGTGTGGAGGTCGCCATTAACGATAATCTGATTACCGTTAAACCGTCCTCTGCCAGCAAGCAAAGCCGCGCTTTGTGGGGTACCATTCGGGCCCGTATTCAAGGTATGGTCGTAGGAACCACTGTTGGGTTTACAAAGACTTTGGAGCTGGTAGGGGTTGGATATCGTGCGGCCCTGAAAGGCAATGCGATTGATCTGCAGCTGGGTTTCAGTCACCCTGTTGTCTTTGACTTGCCTGCGGGTGTAACCGCCAAGTGCGAAAAGCCGACGAGCATTCAATTGCACAGCTATGATAAACAAATTGTTGGCCAAGTTGCAGCCAAAATTCGTTCTCTTCGTTCCCCTGAACCTTATAAAGGTAAGGGTGTTCGTTATGAAGGTGAGATTGTTTTGCGTAAAGAAGGGAAAAAGAAGTAGGTTTGCATCATGGCTAAGAAAATATCTTCTTTTGAAAAGCGTCGGGCCCGTGTTCGTAGTCAGTTAAAGACAACGGCTACGGTGCCGCATCGTTTGAGTGTTTACCGCTCGAACACATCTCTTTATGCTCAGGTTATTGATATGGCCTCGGGTCAGGTGGTGGCTTCTGCGTGTTCTCGGGATGAAGCGTTTAAAAACAATCAGTCCGCGCCCCAAAAACGTTCTGTGAATGTGGCCTCATGCAAAGAGGTTGGGGTTCTTTTGGCCAAGCGTGCCTTGGAAAAAAACGTAAGCAAGGTGTATTTTGATCGCAGCGGATACCGTTATCACGGACGCGTCAAATCCCTGGCTGAGGGCGCCCGTGAAGGCGGTTTATTATTTTAGGAAAAACGGAAAGCCTTATGGATTACATTGAAAAACTGGTTGCCATTAACCGTGTGGCCAAGGTTGTTAAAGGGGGCCGTAAGTTTGCCTTTGCTGCCCTTGTGGTTGTTGGCGATGGTCAGGGCCGCGTGGGTTATGGATCTGGTAAAGCCAAAGAAGTTCCTGAGGCTATGAAGAAAGCCATTGAAAGTGCAAAGAAAAATATGATTCGCATCAATTTGCGTGAGGGTCGCACCCTGCATCATGATGTTGTGGGTCGTTTTGGGTCGGGCAAAATCACCCTGCGCAGTGCCCCAGCCGGTACGGGGATTATTGCCGGTGGTCCGTCTCGCGCCGTGTTTGAGGCTTTGGGGGTTCACGATGTGGTGGCCAAATCTTTGGGGTCCTCCAACCCCTATAACATGATTCGTGCGACGTTGGCCGGATTGACTGAAACAGCCGCTCCTAAGCTGGTGGCCGCCAAACGGGATTTAAAAATTGGTGACTTGGTGCGTCGCCGTGGTGACAACAAAGATCAACACGATCAAGATCAGGAGCAAGGTTATGGAAACGACAGCCACGAAGCGTAAAGCTCCGTCATCGGAAAAGAAGCAGTCTTCTGCTGTTTCTAAGGGCTCGCCTAAAAAAGCTCCTGCTGGGTCCCCTGCCGCACACGCTTCTTCTGCTCTGCGTTTGACGCAGGTTCGCAGTTTTTTTGGGATTTTGCCCAATCAAAAGGCTTGTTTGATTGGTTTGGGATTAAGAAAAATTCATTCCACATCCGTCGTTCAGGACACACCGTCTGTTCGCGGCATGATTACCAAAGTTCGTCATTTAATTCGTGTTGAGGGTGGTTCGCTATGCAATTAAACGCTGTTCGGGATAACAAAGGCGCCCGTCGCGGCCTGATGCGCGTGGGTCGTGGTATTGGAAGCGGAAAAGGTAAAACCTGTGGTCGTGGCGGAAAAGGCCAGACTGCCCGTACCGGTGTCGCCATCAATGGGTTTGAAGGGGGCCAAATGCCCCTGCATCGTCGTTTGCCGAAAAAAGGCTTTACGAACATTTTTAAAAAGCAGTACGCTGTTGTGAATGTGGGCACCCTGCAGGCCGCTATCGCCAGCGGACGTTTGGATGCATCTCAGACTGTAACCACCGCTGATCTTGTGCGCTTGGGGATTGCGTCTAAGGCCACCCACGGTCTTCGGGTTTTGAGCCAAGGGGACATCACAACAAAGATCACTCTGAGGATTCAGGGTATTTCGCAGGCTGCTCTTAAAAAAATAGAGGCTGCTGGAGGCTCTGTGGTTGTGGAGAGTTTTCTCGATCTTTGAGGCTGGTTTTCTCTATAAAGATTTTTTTTCATCGCGGGCCATTTTTTGGGCTTGCCGCAAGTCTTGAAGTTTGATCCACCCCTCATCCCCTTGTTTAAGGGTTAAGGATGCCCGTTGGATATGAATATCCGCTTGCTTTAGGTCATTGCCTAACAGGGCGATTTCCGCCAAAGAAAGTTCTGCCAGTCCCTTTTTGCCCAAACCAGCCTGCGCGATGCTGAGCGATCGCCACGCCAAAGCATTATAGGGTTCTTTTTGCGCAGCAAAGCCCAAATGCTCTTCGGCGCTGCGGTAAAGGTCTTGTTTTTTGGCGTCGTTGGTTTCTTTTTTGGCCTGATTGATATAAGCATTGCCAAAAGAAAGGCGGATCAAGGCATCAAACGGAAGGGCTTGATAGGCTTTTTGATACGCAGCAAAGCTTTTGTCTTCGTGACCATTCATGGCCTCAAGCTGCCCAATGGTATCGTAAAGATAAGAATGCCAAGGGTGGGACGCCATAAGGTCTTTCATCCCCAAACGTCCCTGATCCACAAGATGCTGCCTGTAATCAGCGATGGCGCCGGCATAGAGGGCGTCTAGGGTGTTTTTATCAGAAGCCGAAAGGAGTTTCAGTTCATTTTCCGCCGTCAAAAAACCCGCCAATTTTCCCCGCACAAACGCAAGCTGATCATCTTGGCGCTGGGTGCTGCGTATGCCACGATAGGGGGATTGGGCAATGGCTTTTTCTAAAAAATGCAGCCGCTCGGTGTCTGTGGGGTGCGTGCGCATATAGGGGCTGCCGTCTTCCCGCCATTGATTGGAAATGGAAAGACTATTAAGAAAATCATACAGCCCCTCCGGAGACAGTTTTAGCCGCTCTAAAACCGTCACGGCCGCCGCATCCGCCGAACGCTCTTGCGTGCGTGTGTATTGCAGAAAATTTTGCAGCGTCAACTGGGCACCGCCGGTTAAAATGGCAAATCCAACTTCCGGACTGCCCAAAAGAAGGGCGGTGGTGGTTCCCAAAACATAGGTTAAAATTTGGGGGGTGCTCAGTTTATCCAGCTGATCCTTCGTGCGTGCCAGATGGCCGCCGGAAATATGACCGACTTCGTGGGCAATGACACCGATTACCTCGTCGGCGCGTTTGGCTTTGGTTAAAAGGCCCGTATGAAAAAAAATATTTTGCCCCCCCGCCACAAACGCATTCACCGCCGGATCATGAACAATAAAAATGCGAATGCTTTGGGGATGCAGCCCTGCGGCCTCAAAAACCGGTGTGGAAAAATCTCGCAAAACAGCTTCTATTTCGGCATCTCGAATCAAACTGGGTCCCGCCGCTTGGGCCGACAACAAAGGGTTAATGCTTAGCGTTAAAACCAGCATCAAGGCAAAAACAAACGAAAAAACCTTATAGAAACGCATCAATACATTCCATCCAGACTCTCAGGAGATTCTCCAGATCCTTCTTGAGACGGCCCCGTGCTATCCCCAGGAACCTCCACGGTTTTTTGCTCTAAATCTTGACCGGGGATAAAGGCTTCGATAATGCTGCCAGGTGTATCAGGGGGAACAACCACCCCCGATTGTAAATCTGTGGACACCAAGCGAATCCCCGGCGGCATCCGAAATGGCACAGAGGGCATGGTGGGCAAAATGCTTTTCATAAAATCAATAAACACCGGAACCGCCACGCTGCCACCGGTTTCTTTACGGCCAAGGGTTTGGGGCTGGTCATAGCCGTAATAAATCCCCACCACCAGATCAGGGGAAAAGCCCAAAAACCAAACATCGCGGCTGTCGTTGGTGGTTCCCGTTTTTCCCGCCAAGGCATAGCCCGGAAACGTCGCGCCAATTTTGGCCCCCGTTCCCCGTGCCACAACCCCGCTGAGGATATTCACAACCTGATAAACATGACGGGGATCCGCCAACGTTTCCCGATCATCGGGCAACAGCGGGGGATCTTGATCTTGCCACGTTTGATTCAAACATGCGTCGCAAGGACGATTGTCATGGCGAAAAATGGTTTTTCCATAGCGATCCTGAATGCGATCCACCAAAGACGGACGGATTTTTTTACCACCATTGACCAGCTCGCCGTAGGCCTGTGTCATTTTCAAAAGCGTAGTTTCATTGGACCCAAGAACCGAAGAATAGTAAGGAGGCATTTTATCATAAATCCCAAACCGATGGGCAACATCCTGTATAGGCTTTAACCCTATGGCCAGCGCAAGACGCACAGTCATCAGGTTACGCGAAAGTTCCATGCCCCGCCGCAAAGTGGTGAGACCATAAAAATCATCGGAATAATTGCTGGGTCTCCAGATACGGTCCTGATCCGCACCCAAAATTTCCATCACCACCGGCGCATCCAAAAGGCGACTATTAGGGGCATAGCCGGATTCCATCGCGGCCAAAGCCACAAAGGGTTTAAACGAAGAGCCAGGTTGCCGCGTGGCCTGCGTGGCACGGTTAAATTCACTGCCATCAAAGGAGGTCCCCCCCACCATGGCATAAATACGCCCTGTGTGGGGATCCAGAGCCATCATGGCCCCATTGACTTTGGGCACTTGCTGAATGATCCATCTCACGGATTCCTTGGAGGGTTCCATTTTTTCGGCGATACCTTCAACGGGGACAGGGGGTTCTTTGGCAATCCAAAGGATATCTCCCACAGAGAAGACATCTTTAAAGGATGTAATAGGGGCAAAAGGCTGGCCTTTTTTGACCACTCGCATTTTCCAAGCCAAGGCGGAACGAGGCAACGTTAGAATATCGCCGCCTTCGGTGGTGCCAGAAACAGATTCTTTTTCCACGGATTGAAGATACAAAAGCGTCCACCCCAAACGCTGAAACGCATGGGCATAGTGACGCCAACAAAGGACATTGTTGGGATCATCGCAGGCCGTTGGCAAAGACGGGGCATGCCCCACAACGCCATCCCAAGCCCGAGCGCGACGATCAAAAGCCACAGCTCCCCGCATGAAAGCCTTTTGCGCCTGTTCCTGCATCATGGGGTTTAGGGTTGTGCGCACAGACAAACCGCCTGTATACAGGGCCTGAGACCCATAACGATTCACCAAATCCCGCCGGATTTCTTCAGCGAAATAGGGGGCATCGACATAGGAAAGGGTAAAGGGTTTGGGAGGCAAAAGAGGTTTTTTTTGATACAACGCCACCGCGTCTGGTTTTAAAACCCCCGTTTCCGCCATGCGGGAAAGAACCCAATTGCGCCTAGCCAAGGCAGCATCATGGTTTTTAACGGGGTGATAGTTGCTGGGGGCCTTGGGCAAAGCGGCGAGAAAAGCAGCTTCATCAGGGGTTAATTCTGTTAACGCTTTGCCAAAATACCGCTGGGACGCACTGCCAATGCCATAACTGCCTAATCCAAAATAAATTTCGTTAAGGTATAATTCTAAGATGGTTTCTTTAGAAAGGGCCTTTTCAATACGAAAGGCCACGATGGCCTCTTTGACTTTCCGCTCTAAGGATTTTTCATTGCCAACCAAAAAGTTTTTGGCAACTTGCTGGGTGATGGTGGACGCCCCCTGACGTCGCCCTGTATGATTGACCCACGACCAAGCATTCAGGAAAACAGCCCGCGTGACACCCCGAAAACTGACACCCTTGTGGTGAAAAAAATCTGCATCTTCGGATGCTAAAAACGCATGAACCACTAGGGGCGGCATCATACTATAGGGCACAAAAACACGCCGCTGATCTGCATATTCTGTGATCATTTGTCCATCAGCCGCATAAAGGCGCGTTGTGATCTTTGGGGTGTATTGTTTTAAGGTTTCATGATCCGGTAAATTACGGCTGAAATACACATATCCAATGCCAAGGGCTACAGCCCCCACCATTCCCAAAGACAATAGGATAGAAAGTGTTAAAACCAAAAAACGGCGGGGGCTTCGCATAATCACGGCTGCCAAGATACGTTTTGAGAATTTTTAGGATGATCCCTGAAATAAGACTGTGTTGCTGCGACAATCCCTTTTACGAGCTTTTCTCGATGGCTTTTTTGCAGCAAAAGCCATTCCTCTTTGGGATTCGATAAATAACCCATCTCAATTAGAACTGATGGCACATCTGGCGCCTTTAAAACCACAAACCCTGCAAAACGATGGGATTCGTATTTCAGTTTAACAGAAGAAGACAGCTCTGTCACCAATCGTGTGGCATAATCGGCCGAAGCATTCATGGTACCCCGTTGAACCAGATCAATCAAAATGTTGCTGACGTCCTGAGATTCCCCTGACAAATCTACGCCGGCAATAATATCAGATTGGTTCTCTTTGTTGGCCAGCTTGGCGGCTTCTCGATCAGAGGCACGCTCAGAAAGGGTATAGACAGACATGCCCGTGGCCTCGGTATTGATGGCGGAATCCGCATGCAGAGAAATAAACAAATCCGCCTTGGCTGATCGGGCCACATCAATGCGCCCTCTCAGGGATACATATTGATCGCCATTGCGCGTCATAACCACTTTGTATCCTGGCAACGCTCGAAAGGCTGCGGCCAATTCTTGCGCTGCTTTTAAAACCAAATTCTTTTCTTGCGTGCCGCGCTTCCCTGTGGCCCCAGGATCTTTCCCTCCATGACCTGGGTCCAAAACAATAACAATGGGCTCTTTGGAAACAGGGGAAAAAGGGGTGTTTTTTTCTGGTTCCAAAGAATCCAAAGCGGCGGTTTGTTTTTCCTGCTTCACGGTTTCTTGAATCGCTTCAGAGCTTTGGGGGGACGATAACATAACGGGCGGCAAAGTGGTTGCTGACGGTGTTTTCAAAGATGTCCTTAAAGATTTTTCATGATCCGGCGTATCTTGAAGAGGCGAATCTTGCCTTGTCATCATCAAAGGCCGAGGGGGAGATTCCTGAGAAATAACAGGTTTTTTCTTTGCCACTATGGGATTGGCAGGGCGGATTTTGGAAAAGGTAATGGAAAGGATGGGGGGGCGGTAACCGGCCTCAACCGAGGCGCTTCCTGTCAAATCAAAAACCAATCGATAGGTATCAGGTGTATTTTTTGCCCGACGAAAGGATTTAATGAAACCTCCCTTAGGCAGAGAAGGATTTTGGGCGTTCCATGTTGTTTTTTTCAAATCAATCACCAAACGGTCGGGATGGGTCAACGTAAAAACCCGCATCTCTGGCTTTGTTTTTTCTAAAAAGGTCATCTGGATCGACGTTGGGCCCACCTTTACCGCCATCAGGGCATTGGGATCGGCGTTGGCTCTAACCCCAAAGGCCAAAATCAAAAAAAATAACCATAGTGTGGCCTTCATGGTTTTTCTTTTTCTTATTTTTTTAAGATTCCAGCACGGTTTTAACAGTCCCTGCCAATTGTTTCAAGCTAAAGGGTTTGGGGATAAAATGGATGTGATCTAAGCTTTCTAATTTTTTTCGGATGTTTTCTTCCGCATAACCAGAAACACAAATCACTTTTAGATGGGGATCTTTTTTGCGCATGATTTCAATTAAAGTTGGCCCATCAATGACCGGCATCATCACATCCGTCAGCAAAAGATCGATTTTCAAATCAGGATCGTTTTGCAGGATCTGTAAGGCCACATCACCGCTGCGGGCTTCAATGACTGTATAACCCTTGTTTTTCAAAACACGAGAGCTGAAAATGCGCACGGGATCTTCATCTTCAACCAGCATGATGGTGCCCATACCTGTCAGATCACCGGTTTTTTCTTCGGCCACAACCTCAGCAACGCGTTCAGGTCCTGTATAGCGGGGCAAATAAATTTTAAAGGTTGTGCCGCGTCCTAGGGTGCTATTCACCTCAATAATGCCCCCACTTTGGCGAACAATTCCGTAAACGGTGGCCAAACCCAAGCCTGTGCCTGAGCCTACCTCTTTTGTGGAAAAGAAGGGATCAAAAATTTTGTTTAAATGGGTCGGATCAATGCCCTTACCTGTATCGGTTACACTGAGAATGACATAATCCCCTGAAGGGGTGGTGTCATTCCCGATATTCAGAGCCTCTGTCAATGTCACGTTTTCTGTGCGTAGAAACAACGATCCCCCATGTTCCATAGCATCTCTGGCGTTGACGCATAAATTGACAATCACTTGTTCTAGCTGTGTTTTGTCGGCGCGGACGTTCCAGACCTCTCTGACATGCTGAACATCCAATTGAATGGATTCACCAATCAATCGCTGAAGCAAATGGGTAATTTCTGCAATGGCATCGGGTATTTTTAAAATCTGCAGTTCCAGTTTTTGTTGACGGGAAAATGCCAACAATTGACGCACCAAGGCCGTGGCCCGTTTGGCATTTTGATGGATATGGTTGATATCGGCAAAAGAAGGATCGCCCGCAATATGACGCTGCAACAAAAGATCACAAAATCCACTGATGGCTGTGAGCAAATTATTAAAATCATGGGCAATGCCCCCCGCCAACTGCCCCACGGCCTGCATCTTTTGGGACTGGGAAAATTGCATTTCTAGGAGTTTACGATCGGTAATGTCCATCAGATACACCAAAAACTCCGCAGGCAGGTTTTTTTTGTCCGATGACAACAATTGCAAATGAACCAACAATGTTTTTTCAGGGCCAGAAAGATCAATTTTTTTCAACACATTAAAGGATTTTAAAGGCATTTCAAAACGAGCATAACGTTTTTCGGCAACAGAGGTTTCAAATTGAGAGGCAATGTAGGACTTTTGTGACTCATCAATAAAATCAAGAAAATCCTGATTAAAAATACGATCCTCTTCCAGTCCGATCATATCGCAGAACGCAGGATTCATGCTTTTAATTTTACGACTCTCTTCCAAAAGGGCTAATCCAAAAGGGGCATTAAAGAAATAGGATTGAAGGAGATCTTTGTCCTGCAAAATGATTTGCTGACCCCGTGTATAGGATAGTTCTGAAAAGCGGGATCTTGTGTTTTGTTTTCGTTTATAACTTTGAAAAAAAACAACCCCGAAAAGCGTTACACTGGCCATTAGCAGAAAAAAACACCAGACATAAAGAAATAAAAAGGTTTTTGCGGTGCTTGTCAGATAGACCGCCAAGCAGGTCACAAAGACCATGAAGCCTGCGGTTATAAAAAATCCTTTTTTGGAGCTAAAGAAGGCTTTCATCGCGGGAGTTCTTTTTTTATAAAGGATTCAATGGATTCAATAATTAAGTGGGGGAAAATATCCGCCAAATTTTTTTCCCTAAAGATTTTTACCCATGGTCCTCGCTGGGCACAACGCACAGGATCCGAAGCATGAGAAAAAAGAGCCACAGTGGGTGTCCCAGCAATACTAAGAAGATGTAAGGGTCCTGTATCATTGCCAATAGCAACCGTGGCTTGGCTGCCCAAGGTGGCCAAGTCGCGAAACTGCGTCTTTCCTGTCATATCAATGCATTCAGGAACAGCCTGTTTGATGTGATCATTAAGGGGGGCATCGATATGGGTCCCTATTAAAAGGGGTGTGATGCCTTGCCCCACCAAATACGATGCTATATCGGTGTAATAAGATACAGGCCAACGTTTTTCAGGGCGATGGGCTGACCCGCCAGGTACCAAAAGGGCAAAGGGCGTTTGCGGGCAAACAACATCAGACGATAAAGCCCAATCCACCCGTGGTGGATAAAAATGCGTCAAACCGGCCAGTGCCAATTGTTCGTTTAATCGTTCAATGGTGTGCATGGTTTTTCGGTGGGGTGTATTATGGTGATACCGACAGCCCGCCACTGCCCCCGACCATTCATTGGGGCGATGGGGCCAAAGCATCCAAAAATAAAACGCCGTTCGGTCGCTGTTTTGTAAATCGTACACGCGGTGGAACTGTTGATACAAAAACCAAGATCGAAGGTCTTTGATTCCTTGAATGTCCCAAAATTTAGGCTTTTTATCCTCAAAAACGTCATCAAACCAAGGAACGTCGGCTGCAATGTTGTGATAGGGGGCACAGGTTAATAAAGTGATCCCATCATGAGGATGATGGGATCGTATGGATTCAAAGGCCCCCATCGCTTGGACAAAATCGCCAAAAGCTCCATGCTTAATGACCAGAATACGCTGGGGTGTCATCCTGAAAATCAACGATTATTGAGGATCCATCGGGGTGTCCATGGGGGGGGTCATAGGGGCAGCAGAATCCCCTTTTTTGTGCTGCATCACAGGGTCTTTGCCCATGCCGTGGGATGAAGGATTCATTATGCCGTCACGGGAACATTTTCTATAAGTAAACCATATTTTTCTCTGCTCAGGGGTTAAAATACGCCACACTTGAAGATCTGATTCAAATCGGGCACTGTTCATGGCAGAGGACGCGGCGTTATAATCCCCAAACAATCTTTTTAGGTCATCTTCTTTTGTGGCGGTGTTTTCAAGGCCCTGATAGAGGGCGCGTTTCTTCTCACGCATATCAGAACGGGCCTGCCGTAGGACATCCCCTTGCTTTTCATCAATGGCGCGAAGTTTCTTTTCAAGATCTGCGGGGGGCTTAAGGGCCTCAAGAGAGCGTTCAAACGGAGATTTACACATCATAGGGCGATTTTTGTCTGCCCCCTGCGGTGCGGCCGCCCAAGACGCCGTTACCAAAGCCAGCATCAAAACCAGTGTACGAACGATGATCATAAGACCCCCCTAAAAAACAAAAGGACAATTGCATATGACTATAGGGGGGAATCCCTCACAGGACAATTGTTTTTTGACCGAAGGTTTATCGTTTCAACTGCACCAAAATCGGGGGCGTGAGGGCGGCGTTGGGGGTGTCTTCTACCATCACCTGATGAATGCGGTCGATGGCGGCTTGATTCAACTTGACCCCTACGCCCCAGGTATCCCCATTTTGCCATTCCCGCTGGCTGGAAATCACGCCCACCATGGCAAAGGTATCATACAGAGGGTCATAGGCAAAAATAGGGCCGCCCGAGGTCCCCTCAAACGACAGGGCCCCATGTTCAAACTGATTGCCTTTGCCTGGGGACTCGGCATTGCGATAGGTTAAGGTTGTGCTGCGATACAGCTTTCCGTCTTCGCCCAAGGGGGGCTTGACCGGATAGCCCGCAACGCTTAGGGCCATGGCAGAGCGCACGTCGCTGGGATGAAAATGGGCATCTGTCACCAAAGCCACAGGTACGCTGCCCCATTTTTTCCAAAAGGCCTCGCCGTAGGGGGCTGATTCTAAATGCACGAGCGCCACATCTTCGTTATTATCCAGTGCTGGCCCCGAAGAGCGCATATATTCTACAGACGCAATCGAAACAGGAGGATAGGGGATCTGTGACCCATTACGCGCGGCAAAAAATTTGCCGTCTTGGTAATACCCCTGAGCCGCATCATAAAAACAATGGGCGGCCGTTAACACCACCTTGGGGGCAATCATGGTGCCGGTGCATCCATTGTATTGCGCCACGCCAAAGCGAATTTGCAGCTGCCCCACATACATCCATGGATAGGCCAAGGTGTCCGCAACAGGATCCATAACAGGGACCTTGGGGCTTGCATTGTCCTGCAAGACAGGGCCCATATCCCCGTAGCGGGCCTGATCCTGATAGCCTTCCTCGGCCCGTTGATAGGTGCTGAGCAAGGCATAGCGCAAAGCATCATCCAGTCGAATGGATAGGGGTTTTCCCTCCTCGGCCAGCGCAAAAGACCCTTGCGTCGCAACACAAAGCACCGTAAAAAAAAGAGTGTTCAAAAAAGGGCGCATAACAACAGAGGTTTTTGTTTACCCCTAAGATTAGGTCATGTTTATTTAAAAAGCAAGGATTTTTCCATGCCCCTCATTCTTCTTCGTCATGGTCAAAGTGTTTGGAATCTGGAAAACCGCTTTACCGGTTGGGTGGATGTGGATCTGACGGATCAGG
>JBILTX010000074.1:0-4551 GCA_044371315.1 Alphaproteobacteria bacterium
GGCGGGCTGTCGTTTAAAAAGCCCACCACGTGCAGCGTATAGCCGCCCGCCGCCACAAACGCCGCCACATCCTGCAGCCAAAGCCGCTGGGCCAGTGTGGGGGTGATGAGGTTATGGTCCTTGGCATGCTGGGGCCAGTGGCGCAAAACCACCGTGATTAAGGCCCGATTCTGTTGCCAGTGTTTGGCCAAGGGGTAATGCGCAAGCGTCTCAAGGGCCGATTCTGACACCCCGTAGGTTTCCGCATCCCGCAAAAGATCCCGCGCCAAAGGGGCCACACGCGCCGGATCCTCATGGGCGCGGTTCTGGTGAATCAGACTGGTTAAACGCAGCAGGATTTCGGCCTCCCCCAAAACCCGCGGGGCCCCCGCCTGATGCAAACGCCATGCACAAGGCAGGGCCGAGTCAACATCCCCCAACGTCACGATATGGGGCAAAAAACACGTTGCCGGCGCCTGATCCTGAAAAAAACGGGCCGCCCGATGGGTGGGCAGCAACACCAGATGCCGCCGCAAAATCAGGGGATCACCCCCCGCCAAGCCCTGCAAATCCCCCATACATCGCATAAAGGGATTGTCCGCAAAGGGCATCAGGGTCACGCGGGGCTGGGTCATAACGCAGAGGTGATGGATGGTCTCCATAAAGGCTGGTTTTTTTAGGGCAGGCAAGGATTTTTATCCTCTGTGCAGAACAAAGCCCCGCCCCTTCCCTTTTGACATCAGAACGACGCCTGTATCAGGAGTGTTTTTTGTAAAGACGCTTTTTGTAAAATTTAACCACGGTCAGGGCCACCGTAAGGGCCACAAGAGCCAGGGCCCAAGGACGGATCGCCACCCACAACAGAGCTTGATCGCGGTAAAAATCCCTCACCACCTCCACCGCAATCAGGGCAAATAGGGTGTTGTAAATGGTGGACGCCCCTGAAAAAAAACAGAAGGGGCCTAAGGCCCCTTCTTAAGCCAACATAATCGTGGCTTTAGTCTTTTTGATCCAACAGGCGATAAAGGAATGATCCCAAAATGGCCCCAGCGATGGGGGCAATCCAAAAGACAGGAAGCTGCTGGATAGCCCAGTCCCCTGTGAACAAGGCCTGCCCTGTGCTCCGCGCGGGGTTGACAGAGGTGTTGGTCACGGGAATGCTGATAAGGTGAATCAACGTCAGGGCCAAACCAATGGCCAAGGGGGCAAAACCAGCGGGGGCACCGTCGCGGGTGGATCCCAAGATCACAATCAAAAAGCCTGCGGTCAGGACCACCTCGATCAACACAGCCGAAACCAAGCCATATCCCCCAGGGGAATGATCGCCGAACCCATTGGATGCAAATCCACCGTCCGTATTAAAACCAGGGGCACCTGATGCGATGAGATACAAAATCCAAGCGGCAGCCACAGCCCCCAAAACCTGAACAACGATATAAGGCACAACACGAGACGCAGGACAACGCCCCGCCGTCCAAAGGCCAATGGTAACCGCCGGATTAAAATGTCCACCGGAAATGTGCCCAAGGGCATAGGCCATGGTCACAACGGTAAGACCGAAAGCCAAAGAAACCCCTGTCAATCCAATGCCCAGCTCTGGGAAGCCAGCGGCCAGAACAGCACTACCGCACCCCCCGAAAACCAACCAAAACGTTCCTATAAATTCTGCGAGTAAAGGCCGCGTCATCATTGCAAAAGCTCCATAAAAAATTGACGAAAACAGATGAACCCTACATGGTTATGATGCAAAGGCAAAGCATGTTTACAACAAAAACGCCACAAATAAAAACATCCACTTATGACAATCATGCAAACAATTCCTAGAAAACAATTGCAAAAGGTATTAACTGGCGCTAAACCCTTTAGAGTTAAAATATTATCGTTAATCTTTAATTTTGAGGTCACAATGTCTACCAAAACGCTTCTTCTCTCTTCTGCTGTTTTCGGTGTTGCTCTTTGCAGCGCATCATCCCCATCCTTTGCTCTAGAGGAAGGGTTTTACGGAGCCCTGAACCTATCCGTGGTGGATCAAAAAGATACCGATTTTGACTATGCCCCTGGGGCCAAAATTGATACATCTTTTGACACAGGCTACGGCATTTCTGGGTCATATGGTTATGACACGGGAAAAGTCTGGTCTTTGGGAGGATTCCGCCCCGAAATAGAAGTGGGTTACAACAAAGCTGATGTTGATAGTCACAGCCTTAATGGCGGTGCGACGTTGGATGGATCGGCCGGTGATGTGGACACATTTTACATCATGGCAAACCTGATTCATGATTTTGACACAGGGACAAAATTTGTGCCGTATTTGGGTGCAGGTTTGGGATATGCCAACGTTTCCTATAACGATTTTGGGGTTTCCGCCATTCCCAACGTTTTGGATGATTCTGATGGGGGATTGGCCTATCAAGGTATTATCGGTTTAGGGTATCAAATCCAAGAAAACCTGACCCTAACGGCGGATTATCGTTATTTTGCAACAGAAGATCTGGATGTCAAAACAGCTGTAGGCAACAATACATCCATCCAAAACGAACAAAACAAATTCAACGTGGGTGTACGCTACGGTTTTTAGTTTAGCTTGAGAATCCCCTCTCTCCCCTTCGGGAGAGAGGGGGGATTCGTATCCACCTCTCCAACCATACAATCAATCTTATTTATTCATGCCCCAGTTCCCACGTATTGTCATCCACCGCTTTGAGGGTATAGCCTGAAGAAATCAGGGCCTCTTGAAGGGCTGCGGCCTCCCCCCTCAACCCAACACTCAGGCGCAGTCCATTCGGCGTGATGTCTTGCACGTTGGCAAAGGCGACGTTGGCGATGCTTCGCACAGTGCTCAGGGCCTGAAAACGGGCCTTAACATCAGGGATTGTGATATCAAGGATTAAAGAGGTCTGCCCCGTTATGGAAGCAGATTGAGGAGATCCATCCAAAAGGGTCATGGCTTGGGTCATGGCCGCTTTGTAGGTGGGGGCTGAGGGAGCCTCCCCCGCATTCAGAGGTTGATCAAATTCCCCCAAGGTGCGCATGCCCCCAGATTCAGGAACAAACACGCTGACATGAAGGGCTGTGTCTTGGGGCTGAAACGCCACATACCGTATATCGGCGCTGGGATAACGGGCCTTTAGGTCTGTGATCACCGGATGGCTGGAAAGGGGAAGTGCCGTTAAGGTACGAAGTTGGACCTGAGATGGGTCCTGAGGACCCAACACAATCACCCCAGATGAGGCGGCGGCATCTTGAATGGCCAGAGCCTGATCAGCGGGAAAGGTTGTGTGCCAAGCCTCGGATGCATCCTGCCAAAAAGGAATCACAAGGGTGGTGGCCCGTGACTGCTCCCTAGGATTCAGGCCAAGACGACTGGCGAGATCGCGGACCTTTGCGGTATACAGATGCATGGTTACCGTGGCCCTGTAGCGATGGGCGGAGACCTTTTCCCACACAATATCCGTGGCATAAAGATACCGATTGTCTATGTTGGCCGAGGCAAGGGCTGCATCCGTCACACGGGATGGGTCGCTGGCGATTTGTTGCAGGGCTCGCTTAACGGCCTCTTGCACGCCCTGTTTTTGGGCCAGTGCGCGGGCGTCTGTGGCTTTATCAGCAGAGGCATCCAAAGACAGGTTGTCAATGCTCATCAAATCCACAGCCCATGCTGGCGGGATCCCAAGCCAAAAAACCATCAGAAAAAAAAGGGGAAAAAAGCGTTTCATGGGGGCTGTGCATGTGGTATAGGAAAAAAGTGCTGTTGACTATAGGGGATAAATCATTATGACGCAAACCTTGTCCTATAAATCTGCTGGTGTGGATGTTGAGGCTGGCGATGCCTTTGTATCCCGCATTGCCCCGCTGGCCAAAGCCACGGCCCGTCTGGGATCCATGGAGGGGCTGGGCGGGTTTAGCGGGTTTTTTGATCTGTCCGCCCTGAATTACAAAAAACCGGTTTTGCTGTCGGCCACAGACGGCGTGGGCACCAAGCTGTTGGTGGCCAAAGCCATGGGGCAGTATCACGGCATTGGGGTGGATGCCGTGGCCATGTGCGTCAATGATCTGTTGGTCCATGGGGGGGAGCCCTTGTTTTTTCTGGATTACCTTGCCACCGGCAAACTGGAGCCCGATACCCTGACAGCGAGTGTGGCGGGCATTGCGTCAGCCTGCCAAGAGGTAGGATGTTCTTTGATCGGCGGGGAAACCGCCGAAATGCCGGGCCTTTACGGGCATGGCGATTTTGATATTGCGGGTTTTGCCCTGGGCGTTGTGGAAAAAGAAGGCATCATTACCGGAAAAACCATTGTGCCTGGGGATATGATTGTGGGTTTGCCGTCCTCTGGCTTGCACGCCAACGGCTTTTCTCTGGTGCGGGCCATTGTTGAAAACGAGGGTCTTTCCTATGATGATCCTGCGCCGTTTGATCCTGATCAATCGCTGGGCCAAGCGTTGCTGACGCCCACAAAGCTGTATATCAAACCTGTTTTGAATCTGCTGAAAACCACCCCTGTGAAGGGGATGGTGCACATCACAGGGGGGGGCTTTCATGGCAATATCCCCCGCATTGTGCCTGAAGCCTGC
>JBILTX010000030.1:0-15642 GCA_044371315.1 Alphaproteobacteria bacterium
GCAAAGACCGCGCCGCCTGATGGGTGCAGCGCAGGATGGACCTAGGAAAAGAGGGATTAAAAATCAGAAAATCAGCCACATTCTTGTAATTGATGGTGTGGTGTTGCTTCAGGTACATCTCAAAAGCACTGACGGATTTTAACACCGCGCTCCATTCCACCGCATCATAGGGGGAATCAAAATATTCCAAACTGGGCAACAGCAAAAAGTATTTTACATCCAAAATACGCGCGGTTTTATCGGCCCTTTCCAGCATGCGGCCAAGATCCGCAAAATGCCAAGCCTCGCCGTGGGTCATGGTATCTTCCAAAAGGCCGGTAAACACATATCCCGCGCGGCGGATGGACAGATAAAAATCCTGCAAATCCCCAATTTTTCGGCGTCTGGCCTGTTTTTGGGCCAAATGATGAACATCGTTAATGGCCATCCATAAATCCGAAGACAGGATTTCCCGCACGGTTCTGGCATTCTCTCTGGCGCGGTGAATGCAAGACAGGATGGAGTTGGGATTGTCCTCATCAAAGGTCAAAAAATGCAGGACGTTTTTTTCATTAGGATCATCATAGCGGCGACGAAAATCCTCATCATCGCCTGAGGCTGCCACTAAGGGGGCCCATCGGCCATTGTCATGCTCCAACCCCAAATCCAGCATCAGGTGGATGTTGACATGAATAAAACGGGCGACGTTATCGGCCCGTTCTAAATACCGACTCATCCAATAAACAGCATTGGCCACGCGGCTGAGCATTGTGCTATTCTCCCAAAATCCATGTATCTTTGCTGCCGCCCCCCTGGGAGGAATTCACCACCAGCGACCCCTTCACCAACGCCACGCGGGTCAGGCCCCCGGGCAGAACAAAAACATCGTCACTGGATAACACATAGGGGCGAAAATCCACGTGACGCCCTTCGATACCCTCAGGGGTCAACGTGGGGGCGCGGGACAGGGACAGGGTGGGCTGCGCAATGTAATCCCGCGGGTTGGCGCGAATGGCATCGGCAAAGGTGCTGCGTTCCTCCGCCGTGGATTTGGGCCCAATCAACATGCCATAGCCACCGGAAAGATTAACGGCCTTCACCACCAACGTTTCCAGATTGTCCAAAACATATTGACGCTGCGCATCATCCGAACACAGATAGGTGGGGACGTTGGGAATGATGGCGTCTTCACCCAAATAATAACGAATCATGGCCGGCACATAGGCATAAATGGCCTTGTCATCAGCAACCCCCGTGCCTGGAGCATTGGCGAGGGCGACGGTACCACGCCGGTAACAGTCCATAAGCCCCGGAACCCCCAACAGGGAATCCGGACGAAAGGCCAGCGGATCCAAAAAAATATCATCAATGCGGCGGTAAATCACATCAACCTTTTTCAGCCCCCGTGTGGTTTTCAACCAAACACACTTGCCAGATACGGTTAAATCGGCCCCTTCTGCCAAAAAAACCCCCATCTGCTGGGCCAAAAAGGCATGTTCAAAATAGGCAGAATTGTACATTCCAGGGGTTAACACCACCACGGTGGGATCCTCGGCCCCCGAAAGTCCGCGCAGCATCTGGTAAAGCTGGTTGGGATAATTGGATACGGGACGGACCCGCATGGCCTCGAACGCACGGGGAAAGGTGCGTTTTTGCATGGTACGGTTTTCCAGAACATAGGAAATGCCAGAGGGGCAACGAACATTATCCTCCAGAACATAAAACGTCCCGTGTTCATCCCGCACCAAATCAATGCCGGCAATGTGGGCCCAAATATTTTTGGGTGGGGTCAAGCCTTGACATGCGGGCAGATAACAGGCGCTGGAAAGGACAAGGTCACGGGGAACCACCCCATCACGCAAAATTTTTTGGTCATGATAAATATCATGGATAAAGGCATTCAGGGCCATGATACGTTGTTTTAATCCCCGCTCTAAAACCGCCCAAGCTGGGGCCGTGATAATGCGGGGCAAGATATCAAAGGGGATGATTTTTTCGTGTCCTTGGCGGTCCCCATACACGCTAAAGGTAATGCCCTGCTGGAACATGGCCAATTCCGCGGCCCGTTGACGACGCCGTAAATCCTTGCTGGACAAGGCATTTATCTGGGCAATCAGAGGAGCTGCTTCTGGTCTGGGCTGCCCATCACGAAGGAACAGCTCATCATAAAATTCATCTGTATGGTAATGTGAAAAATGCATGAAGGCATCCTAGCCCTTTTTATAGGGAAAAGGAAGGACATCTTCACTTTCTAGGGTTGTTAATTTCAGATTGACCATACAATTAGGGGACGGTACATAAAAATACTATACCCCCCTTCTCTCCCACGGGCGGTACATCAACAGAGAAACCAGAACCACGACAGAGACATAAAAAAGGACCTCCATCCCCGAAGGATGGGGCGTGTAACCAATCAGAACACCCAAAATTTCCCCCACCAAACTATGACCGGAAATCAAGTGGGACGTGTCCCACATTTGGGGCACCAAGTCAGGCAATACACCGGCTGCAATCAAATACGATGCCCCGTGCGCTGCCATACCGGCGGTTAACAGCACCAAAAGCCAGCTGGTCACAGCAAAAAGGTGACGACGGGCCGCCCGCAATAAGCCCAAATACAGCATAACGCCCACCACAGTGCCCCCAACGCCGCCCAAAAGCCCCCCCATGATGATGGATGACCATGTCACCTGACCCGAGGCCAACATGCCGTAGCTAAAAAGAACAATCTCAGCCCCTTCGCGCAAAGATGCCAGCGCCACAATCAGAATCAAAACCCAGTGGGATGTTTCACCGGCCACAATTTCAGATCCCACTTTGCGAATGCGATGGGATATGTGCTGGGCATGATGTTTCATCCAAATCACGGTCCAGCTCAGAAAACCCACAGCCACAAACAGCACAGCGGCGTTAAAGATATCCTGACCCGTTCCCTCCACCGAAGCGGCCAAGGTATCCGTGAAAAAGGCAATCACGGCCGCCCCCAGAAATCCCAAGCCAAGACCGGTTAAAACCATCCCAATACGGCCTTTCAGGCCCTGCGTTGCTGCCATCACCAAACTGATGATTAAGGCAATTTCCAAAAATTCACGAAACACAATGGTGGCAACAGGCAACATGGCAAAGCATTCCCCAATCAAAATTTATTTCACAACAACCTGACCCTTGGCTTTGTCAGGGTTAAATTCCCCCATAAAGGGGTAGGTTCCGGGCTTTAGGGCCCCCATCTTGATACGAACCTGTGCCCCGCCAGGGATGATTTTTTCGCGGCTAAGCCCTTCGCTTTCAAATTCCTCTGGGGTTTTGTCATGGTTTTTAATGATCAGGGTCCACGGCGTATCGGCGGGCACCGTGACTGTTTCAGGGGAAAAGGTATGATCTTTGATGTCAAGGGTATAAGTGGGGTTTTCAGCCTGCGCCAACGGGGCCAAGGCTACACCAGCCAAAAATAAGACAGACAAACAAGACAAACCAAAACGCATCAGGGGACCTCTGTTAAGCATCACTAACGATAACCCACCCTACGCGAATTGAGAATCATTCGCAATAGAAAAAACAATCTCTCTCAAAGCAAGTCCCGAAGGGTCTTTCTTTACCATCATGAACGCGGCGGGGCGGGACGGTTGTCTTTTGGGGTCAAGGGGCGGGGCGGAAAAAACCGCACCGAAGACCGCTTCGCGGGCTGAGGGAGGATGATTTTTTCGCACCGCCGCCCCACCCCCCTGGACCCAAAATTATAACTGTGGGGGTGGGAGCCGCGTTCGGCCCGCGAGGAAAAGGCTCCCACCCAGCAGAATTTGCCTTAAACCTCAAGGGTCCGCTTCGCCGAGAGGAAAAAAATCATCCTCCCTCGCTATCGCTCGGTCCGGTATTTTTTCCCCCTCGCCCTTGACCTTTAAGGCAAATCCCGCTGCCCCACCCCGCCTTTTCAACTTATCCGGCATAACAAGGGATAGATCACCCCACCTGTCGTTTTTGATCCTGTCCCTTGGGGGTTTTCAGAGCTGCCTGGGCGGCCGCCAAACGGGCGATAGGCACGCGGTAGGGGGAACAGGATACATAATCCATCCCCTGCTGATGACAGAAATGAATAGAGGCAGGATCCCCCCCATGTTCGCCGCAAATGCCCACTTTCAAGGTGGGTTTTGTGGCGCGTCCGCGATCAATGGCCATGGTGATCAGGGCGCCAACACCCTGCTGATCCAACGTCACAAAGGGATCATGGGACAACAGCCCCTGACTGTAATAAGCATCCAAAAACGATCCGGCATCATCACGGGACAAACCGTACGTTGTCTGGGTTAAATCATTACTGCCAAAGCTAAAAAAGTCCGCAGATTCCGCCAGTTCATCGGCCACCAGACACGCACGGGGCAGCTCGATCATGGTGCCCACGACATAGGGAAGGTCTTGGCCCAAAGCCTGAAAGCATTCCGCCGCCACCCCATGAATCATGGTGGTCAACAGGGTCATTTCGGCCCGATTGGCGATCAAAGGCAGCATAATCTGGGGCTGGGCCGCGGTGCCAATGTCTTGAGTGGCGATGTGCTGGGCCTGAAAGATGGCCCGCACCTGCATTTCGTAAATATCGGGATAACTGATCCCCAAACGGCATCCCCGATGACCCAGCATGGGGTTGGATTCTTTTAATTTTTCCAGACGGCTGCGCACGGCATCCACACTTTTGCCCACGTGCTGGGCCAAATCGGCCAGCTCGTGTTCATGCAGATGCATAAATTCATGCAAAGGGGGATCGAGCAAACGGATCATCACAGGATACCCCGCCATAGTTTTCAGGATGGCAACAAAATCATCACGCTGCATGGTTTGCAGGGCCTGAAGAGGGCGAACACGCTCCTGCGCACTATCTGCCAAAATCATCTCCCGCACCAAGCGCAGGCGGTCTTCGGCAAAAAACATATGTTCTGTGCGACACAATCCAATGCCCTCAGCCCCAAAATCGCGGGCCGTCTGGGCATCCACGGTGGTTTCCGCATTGGTTAAGACTTTCAGGGTTCTAAATCCATCGGCCCATGTCATAAAGGTCTGAAAATCGCCGGAAATGTTAGGATCCACGGTGGGGACTTTGCCGGCAAACACCTCTCCCGTGGCGCCATCGAGGGTAATAAAATCCCCCTCGCCAAAGGTCTGACCCGCCACCGTTAGGACTTTTTTCTTGGCATCAATGCGCACAGAGGATGCGCCGGACACACAAGGCTTACCCATGCCCCGCGCCACAACAGCCGCGTGCGACGTCATGCCGCCTTTGGAGGTCAAAATGCCCCGCGCGGCGTGCATGCCGTGAATATCTTCGGGACTGGTTTCTGCACGAACCAGAATCACAGCATCGCCTTTGCGGGTGCGGGCCTCGGCTTCATCGGCGGTAAACACAATGCTGCCGCAGGCCGCGCCAGGGGATGCAGGCAAGCCCTTGGCCAAAAAGGTTTTCTTGGCTTTGGGATCCAATGTGGGGTGTAACAGTTGATCCAGAGATTCTGGGGTTACCCGTGAAACAGCGTCTTCTTTGGTAATCAAGCCCTCGGCCACCATGTCCACGGCAATTTTTAAACTGGCCGCCGCCGTCCGTGTTCCGTTCCGAGTTTGCAGCATCCACAATTTTTTGTTTTGAACCGTAAATTCAATGTCCTGCATGTCTTTAAAATGCTGCTCCAGCGTATGACTGACGGACAGCAACTGATGATAGACCGTGGGCATGGTGGCTTCCATGCTGGTTTCAGGCTCATCCGATGTGGCCATGGACAAAGACAAAGGGGTGCGGATGCCCGCCACCACATCTTCCCCTTGGGCGTTGATCAAGTACTCCCCAAAAATAGCCTTTGTGCCGGTGGAGGGGTTGCGGGTAAACGCCACACCCGTGGCGCAATCTTGACCACGGTTCCCAAACACCATCACCTGAATGTTGACCGCCGTTCCCAAATGGCCAGAAATGCTGTGGATTTGGCGATAAACACGGGCCCGTTGATTTTCCCAACTGTTGAACACTGCCCGAATGGCCCGCCATAGCTGATCTTGGCTGTCTTGGGGGAAGGGTTCCTTGGTGATTTCGTGAACTTTGGCTTTGTAATCGCGAATAACGGCCTGCCAATCGTTTTCATCCAACTCGGTGTCGTAAGTGGCACCTTTGTTGTCCTTGTGCCATTGCAAAATGTCCTCAAAATCATCGTGGCCCATGTCCAAAACCACGTTGCCAAACATTTGAATAAAGCGGCGATAGCTATCAAGAGCAAAAACGCGGTTCTGGCTGACCCGTGCCAACCCCTGCACCGTTTGATCATTCAGGCCCAAATTCAAAACGGTATCCAGCATCCCTGGCATAGAGGACGCCGCGCCCGAACGCACCGAAACCAGCAAAGGATTATAGGCATCCCCAAAGCGGCAGCCCATCAGGCCTTCCAGCGTTTTGATGTTCCGGTCCACCTGTTCGGTAAGATCGGTGGGAAAGGTTTTCTCGTGGGCATAATAGTGCCGACATACATCCGTGGTAATGGTAAAGCCAGGGGGAACAGGCAGGTTCAAAGCACACATTTCCGCCAAATTGGCACCCTTGCCCCCCAACAAATTGGCCATATGGGCACGGCCATCCGCTTTACCTTCAGAAAATGCATAAACCCATTGTGTCATCGGTGTTTTTCCTAAAAAATGCGACCATCGTTCCATGTTCCTAGCGGATTTTTGCTTTGGGGGCAAGCGTCACGATCCCTTTCCTATGATTTTCATGTGATTTGTCTTGTCCCCACCGCCGTTTCGCCTTAGGATACAGACATGGGATTTTTACGCAAAAACATACTGGCAGGGATTTTGGTGGTGGCGCCTGTGGCGCTAACCCTTTATGTCATTGTCATGTTGTTGCGATGGATTGATGCCTTGGTGGGGGCGGTGTTGCCCGAGCAGTATCAACAACAATTCGATCTTTTTTATCATATTCCAGGCATGGGCCTTGGGATTGCTTTGGTTTTTCTGGTGCTTATTGGGGCCATCGCCCGCAGCGTTTTGGGCCAAATGCTGGTTCAAATGGGGGAATCGATGCTGGGTCGTATTCCCATTATGCGGGGTCTTTATGGGGCCTTTAAACAAATTTTCCACACCATGCTCACCAACACGTCCGAGGCCTTTCGCAAAGTGGTTCTGGTGGAATTTCCGCGACGCGATGCGTGGACCCTAGGCTTTGTCACAGGCACCACCATGGGCGAGGCTGAGGAAAAACTCAAGAACCCCACCGTCAATGTCTTTGTGCCCACAACGCCCAACCCAACCTCTGGATTTTTATTGATCGTTCCCCAATCGGATCTGCTGCCGCTGGATATGACCGTAGAGCAAGGGATTAAAATGGTGGTTTCAGGCGGCATCATTACCCCACCTGCGAAAAAACCGGCCCCCTCCCCTTCTGAGATTCCCCAATGACCGTTCCCTGCTATGCCTGCCACCGCCTTGATCCCCATTGCTGTGCGGCGCAGGTGGCTTCTCCTTTTGCGATTTTGGGCGTTCAACCCACACTTGCCTTAGGGGCGGAGGGTTTGGAAGAGGCCTTTCACCGCCTTATTCAGCAGGTTCATCCGGATGTTTTCAAAGCAAAAAACCCTTCTCCCTCTCTCACCCCAGAAGATGTGAATCAGGCGTATCACGATTTGCTTGCCCCCTATACCCGCGCCTTGGCGCTTTATGAACGGGCCACGGGCCAAACGGTGCCCACCGTAACCCATGATCCTGAGGTTCTGGCATGGGCCTTGGATTTGGAGGATGCCCCCCCTCAGGAACGTCGCCATGTACAGCAGGCCCTGTGGAATGACCTTCTGTCTGAGGAACAGAACCAAAATTGGGATGGTTTCCTAAAAACTCTACTACGGTATTGCTATACACAGGAGAAAGCATGAGCACCATTTTGGCCAACGAGCCCGAGAAATTTGGGGCCATCGCGCAAAGCTGGTGGGACCCACAGGGCCCCTTTAAACCCCTGCATCGTTTGAATCCTGTGCGTCTGTCGTATATTCGCCGCCAAATTACAACCCATAAAAATCTGAATCTTTCCAAAGAAGAGGATATGGCCCAGCCTTTTTCCGGTCTTTCGATATTGGATATTGGCTGCGGGGGCGGGTTGGTGGCCGAACCTATGGCCCGTCTGGGCGCAAACGTGACGGCTCTGGATGCCTCAGAAGAAACCCTAGCGGTGGCGCGGGATCATGCCGCATCCCAAGGGCTTGTGATTGATTATCGCTTAGGCGGGCCTGAGGACCTACCCCCCGAAACGTCTTTTGACGTTGTTCTGGCTTTGGAGGTTGTTGAACATGTCGATGATCATATGCTGTTTTTACGAACCTGTGCCAACCTTGTCAAACCTGGGGGCGTGTTGATTCTTTCCACACTGAATCGCACCATGAAGGCTTTTTTGCTGGCAAAAGTGGCGGCTGAATATATCCTGCGCTGGGTCCCTAAGGGAACCCACGACTGGCGTCTGTTTATGCGTCCCTCAGAAATCGCCGCCGTTTTGATGCAAGAGGGCATGACCCTGCGGGATGTCACAGGATTATCCTACAACCCCCTGTTTTCTGTGTGGACAACGGGAAACGACACGGGCGTTAATTACATCATGGCGCTTCAAAAGAAAAAAGAAAGCGCCGATTGATTGGGAGGGATCAAGGCCTTCTGTTACCTGTTACCTGTTATCCGTGACCGAAACAGGTGGTATTTCTTGACCCGCTTCCTCCAAAATCACAACGGGTTGGGCGCCGCCCAGAACAACATAATGACGCTTTCCGTTCAAAGACAGCTCGATCAAGCGGTGTTTGACATCCAGCGCCAAATGGCCGGTGATGAGAAGGTGGGGGCTGGGCGTGCGCAGCGCCTGTGGCACCAAATAGCGCCGCATACCCCACGACACCAGCCATAATAAGCCCAAAACAGTAAGCAGAGACACGATAACCTGAAGATAGGATGCCCCCTGCATACTGTTAATCCGTCTTGCTGGCTTTTAAAAATGCGGCCACCGCTTGTCTGTGGGGGCGCACGTGATCCAATTTTTTGGCAAGATTGGCCTGAATATCCCGCGTGCTGGCGATCAGAGCATCCATTTCCCCCAGCAAAGCCTCCATTTGGGCCGCCGCATAAGGTTTATCGGACGATGGCAAGCTTTTGGCCATGTCGCACAAATCGGCAACCGATGCATGAAGCAAAGCAGAATCGGTCTCTTCTGCGCTGTTTTGGCGCATCTGTTCAAGCAAGCCCTGAATCTTTGCAAACTGCGCATCAAAGGAAGGTTGTGTCATAAAGAAAACACCTCTAAGGTAAATCGCCCTAATCATGATAAAACACAAAGCCTATTCCTCACAACCCTTCTTTTTGGTCTTCTGATGATCCCTGCTTCTTTTAACCTTGTGGGTCAATGTTTGATTGCCATGCCTGGTTTGGATGATCCCCGCTTTGAAAGAACAGTCATTTACATGTGTATCCACGACGCTGATTCAGGGGCTATGGGCTTGATTTTGAATAAACCCATGACGAACGTGACGTTTGACGAACTTCTCAAACAAACCGACATCCCCTCTCGAAGCCCCCTCCCCCCAACGCCGGTTCTTTACGGGGGACCTGTGGAAACCCATCGTGGTTTTGTTTTGCACAGTCTGGATTATCAAGCCGAGGAAACTCTTGTTATCCCTAGCACGTCCTTAGGATTAACCACCACTTTGGACATTTTAAAAGAACGATCGGAAGGACGGGGCCCCCATCACTTTCTGCTGGCTTTGGGCTATGCAGGATGGGATCCTCTGCAGCTGGAAAAAGAAATTCTGAATAACCAATGGATCCATGCCAATCTTAATGATCCTGATTTGTTGTTTCAAACCCGTTGGCAAACAAAATGGCAGGACTGCTTGAACGCGGCGGGAATCTCTCTGGACACCCTTTCCGGTGAAGCGGGGCATGCTTAGGGCAGGTGAAGACACGCTCTGGCCTTACCCCTCTCAATTCTATACTGACCTCCAAACAGCCCCTAGCGTCGCGCACCTAGATTCATTAGGCATCGCTCGGATAGGCTTATTCCCGGCTCAGTACAAACTCTCTTGAACGAAAAAAAGGCCAAGGGATTATACCCCTTGGCCTTTCTCATAAAGAACAGCGTGTCTAAGAAAACCTACTGAGCAGCAGGAGCAGCAGCAGAGAACTCAAAAGCAAGCTCTGTACGACGGTTTTTCCACAGACACTCAATGCGCTTAACGCGTTTTTTCACATCATCACAACGCACAACCAAGTCATCATAGGCCAAACCTTTCAGCTCGGTGGACTGAACGTCTTTGTAACCGTTCTGGGTCAAGTAATCCAAAACAGCTTGGGCACGTCGCTCAGACAGTTTTTGGTTGTATTCGCGGGTTCCGATGGGGTCCGTGTAACCAATAATGCGGGCATTTTTGATGGTGCCGGATTTCAGAGCCGCCAGAACGCGATCCAATTTTTCTTTTTCAGAAGGCTTGATGTTGGATTTGTCAAAATCAAAGTAAACGGTGGCTTCTTCGGTGGTCACAGCGCCGCCGGCAAACAGGTTATCTTGGGTTTTGGTGGATTCCTGAGCGGTGGCACAAGGATCGTTAGCCTGCGTCCATTTTGTGCGAACACAGTTACCGGATTTTGCAAAAACAGGTTGACCATTTTTATCGTACACAGCATCGCGGTTAGCACCTTCTGCTTTGGCGGCCACGACAGAGGCCAGTGCCATAACAAGGCCCAAACATAAACATTTTAACTTTGACATAACAGAAACCCCTGCATTTTTTCTTTGTGAATGGATATAGGGCTTGAAAAAAACAAGCTTTGGGTTAGATGCATAAGGCATTCTGCACCAACTTGCAACGAATTTTGATACCCCTGATCCCCTGAAAGGATGAAAACTGTTGTTTATTTGTCACGCATGACGTGAGATTTGTCTTTGAAAGCGTCGCTCTAAACAAGAAAAAATACGATTGCTGACAAGGGAAAGGGCGAAATACAGCACGCACGCCAAAGCATAAAATTCAAAAGGACTATAGGTTCGAGCAATCAGGGTACGGGTGACCCCTGTGAGCTCCATCAACGTAATGGTGCTGGCCACTGCACTGCCCTTGATGAGCAAAATCCATTCATTATTAAGCCCCCCTAGGCTGTTACGCAGTGCCAAAGGCAAGACAATCCGGCGGGCCATCACAACGGGAGACATCCCAAAGGCACGCGCCGCATCCAAGCTGTTTTTGGGAATAGCTTGAATCCCACCGTACAAAATTTCCGAAATATACGCGCTGGCATTAAGTGTCAGTGCCACCAAAGCGCAAACCCAGGGCTCCGCCAAGCCTCCTTGCCATAAAAAACTGCGTTGAATGGTTTCAAACTGGGAAAGGCCATAATACAAAAGGAACAACTGAACCAACAGGGGCGTGCCCCGAAAAAAGAAACTATAAGCCCGCACCATTTCTTTTAAAAAAGAGACCCCTGAAAACCGAAAGGCCAGCCAAACCAGACTGAGCATAAAAGCCACGCTATACGATACAGACACCAGCAAGATGGTTTGCACAAACCCTGATAAAACGTCCGGCAGGGCGGCCAGAAAAACATCTTTTTCAATCATACAGGCCCGTCTTCTTCTCAGGGATTGGACCCTCAGATTCGGAATCTGAGGCTTGGGGTCCTCGGCGCTGCATCCACCCGCAAAGCCAAAGGGTCCCTTCGAAAAGAATCCACAACGGCAAAGCCAAGGCCAACTGACTGATGACATCCGGCGGTGTAATCACAGCCGCCACCATCAAAATGGCCACAAACACGTGACGGCGATACCGTTTCAAACCATTCAGATCAATCACGTTGCGGTAAATCAAAATGGCCAAAACCAACGGGAACAAAAACGCCAGCCCAAAGGCCAAAAGAATATGCAAAATCAATCCAAAATAATCATCCATTTTGGGATCAATCTGAATGGGCAGGCCCTCTTGACTTTGAAAACTCAGGAAAAAATGCCATGCCAAGGGGATCACCCCAAAATAGGCCAGCAATAGCCCCATGAGAAACAAAATGGGGCCCGCGATAAAAAATCCCCGCACAATTCCTTTTTCACGGGAATAAAGGCCAGGAGCCAAAAAGGCCCAAATCTGATAAAGGAAAATCGGCAGGGATAAAATCAGCCCCCCCCAAAGGGCCGTTTTGAGGTACACCACAAAGGCCTCTGTCAAGCCTGTATACATCAAACGCCGACCCACTTCATCACCAAAGGCGCGGCGCAGGGGTGCCGCCAGCATCTGATAGATATCCTGAACAAAGCCATAACACAGCAAAGCAAACCCCATCCATGACCCCACGGCCACCATCAGGCGGCGCCGCAGCTCTTGCATATGGGCCAACAGAGGCTGCTGAGGCAAATCGGAGTCCAAAGGGGCTTCAGGCGTGGTATTCATAAAACATCACGGCTGAGGCCCCTCGTCCTTTGGGGACGCAGGGGGTTTTAAGGGGGAATCGGGGGTCACATCTCTGTAAAACCCTTTCACATCGCGATAAACGCCCGAGCGATCCATGGATTCATGAAACTGGGTTTTCACATCGTGCCAGTGCATTTGCAGCGAGCGGATCCATGCCCCTGCCTTTCCGGCCATAATCACCATATCTTTGGGGCCCAACAGCACCAAAGCCCCCACAGCGACCAAGAGCAATTCTGTCCACGAAACCCCGAACATCCCTAATCATCCAAGCCATCAAACAAGGCCGTGGACAAATAGCGCTCTGCCGAAGAAGGCAGGATCACAACAATCATTTTTCCTTTGTTTTCAGGACGACTGGCCACCTGAATGGCCGCCCACAGGGACGCGCCAGAGGAAATGCCCACGGGCATACCCTCGCTGCGGGCCACCAAACGGGCGGTGGCAAAGGCATCATCGTTGCTAACGCCAATAATCTCATCAATAATGCCGGTGTTTAGGATATCCGGCTTAAAACCCGCCCCAATCCCCTGAATTTTGTGGGGGCCTGGGGTGCCACCGCTCAGGACGGGACTGTCTTTGGGCTCTACGGCTACCATTTTCAGGGTGGGCTTGCGCTCTTTCAGGGTTTCACCAAGGCCCGTGATGGTGCCACCGGTGCCCACGCCGGAAATGATGATATCCACGGCGCCGTTCGTGTCTTTCCAGATTTCTTCGGCGGTGGTGCGGCGATGAACGTCGGGGTTGGCTTCATTTTTAAACTGTTGCAGCATCACAGCACCCGGCAAGGCTGCCAACAGCTCTTCCGCCTTGGCAATGGCCCCCTTCATGCCCAAACTGGCGGGGGTTAAATGCAGCTCAGCACCCAGCAAACGAAGCATTTTGCGGCGTTCCATGGACATGCTCTCGGGCATGGTCAAAATCAGACGATACCCTTTGGCCGCCGCCACAAAGGCCAAGGCAATCCCGGTGTTTCCAGAGGTGGGCTCCACCAAAATGCCCCCTTTTTTTAAGATGCCCGCCCGTTCCGCCGATTCAACCATCGCCCGTCCAATGCGGTCTTTGACGGATGACAGGGGGTTAAAAAATTCAAGCTTTCCAACAATATCACCCTGCAGCGCCATCTGCGCCGTCAATTTGGGAAAACGCACCAAAGGGGTTTTGCCAATGGTATCCAGAAAACTGCTGTGAATGGTCATACACACATCCTAAAACATGATTGATTTGATTCTTTATAAAGGCAATGGGCAGGGCTGTCTATGGGGATGGGGACTCTATTCGTCCTCTTGCGCCCGCACGATGCCGCCGGCAATCCATTTGGCCATGTCGGTTTCGTTAACCTCGCCGGCGGCGATACGGGGCATGATGTCAAAGCACTCTTCGTCGGTGCGCACAAAATGATAACCGTTCAGCTCTAAAAACAATTCCACCGCGATGATCGCTGTTCGTTTGTTGGCATCCAAGAAGGGACGATTGCGGGAAATGCCCACGGCATATGCCGCCGCCATCATCAACCTGTCATCACACCCTATAGCCCGGTGGGCGGAGGCGGATTGGTTTTATACGGATGTCCCGCGGGTAAATTCGCCGTCAAACCCCATTTGTGGGCGAGGTAGCCTTCTATTTTCTGGCGGTTATCTCCGGTAAGGGTATTCTGAATGACTAGTGTTTCTGCGCCTCCCTGATTAAAGTTATGACTTATGTTATAACAAAATGGGGGTGGGGTATCAAGGGGTGGATCAGGCGACCCACCACCCAAAAAACCTTTGCATTTATGGAATATCCGCCAAACCAAAACGGTCATTCTGGGCATTAAAATTTTGTTTGATTTCTTGAGCTGTTAGTGATCGGTTGTAATATCTTAGAGAAGCAAGTTTGCCATTATAACTACCGTAGTTTCCAAACCCAATCTGATTTGCCGACAAATATACCAGAGTTTTAGGGCCTGTGAGTCCATTCTTTACGAATTGCCCATTTACATATAATGAAGGCCTTTTATTTATATATACAATTAAAACATGTGTAAATGAACTTATTGTCCTGCTTTCAGATAAAAGACAAGGCATATAACCATCCCCATGCTCATAAACACTCACTCCATTAGTTCCTATTGATAGTCCAAATCCAGCATTGATACCCTTTTGCGCTGGATTAATGATGTATTTTTGGCCACTAGTGCCACCGATAAACCCAATGTTTTCGGGATCTATTTGATGTGTTGCTTCCGGACGAACCCAAAGTTCTACTGAAAAGTTATTAGTTATTGTTCCATATTCCGATGAAAGCATAACACGATCATTTGTACCATCAAAACCAATAGACCCTCCATTCGCAGCGCTATAAGTCGGTCCATTTATTAATGTTCCATTGTTTGCAGTGACACTCAAATCCGTCCAAGTGGTTCCAGACCCAGGATAGGAGGCAGGATTTCCGGCATCCACATGAAATACAAGTCCACCGGTAACAATGGGGACCGCCGTAATCGTCAATTCATTGTTGGTGCTATCAGTCCCCACATTGCCGGCGGCGTCGGTGATGGTCAGGGTGACGTTATAGGTATTCGCGGCCAAGGCGGGGGTGATGGTGTTATCGGCCAGGGTCCAATTGGTGCCTGAAACTGTGGCGGTGTAGGGGCCTTGGCCATTCACGCTCACGGTTACGGTCAGGCCTGTTTCGCCCAAGGTCCCCGACAGCGGCGGCGTTGTGTCGGTGGTGCTGAGGGTGTCGACGGTGCCGCTGGGTGCCGTGGTATCCACCGTATAGCCACTGCTGCCGGCGGCGAGGGTGGAGGTGAGGGTGGCCGTGTTTCCGGTGCTATCCTGCAGGGTGCCGGCGGTTAGGGTGATGGTGGGGTTGGCGGGGGTGCTGAGGGCGCCGGTTTCTCCGCTGCCGGTGGCGGCGATGGTTTTGCTAAAGCGCAGGGTGTTGGCGCTGGGCTGGCTGGCGTAGGCCGCCGTGTAGGTGGTGGTGGCCCCGATGGTGACGGGGATGGTGGCCGCCAAACCGGACGGCGTGACGGCTTCGCTGAACGTCACATCCACATTCACCACATCCGTGGGACCGCAAAGATTACTGGCACAGCCGGTGTTGCTGAAGGCAATGCTGGTGATGGTGGGCGCGGTGGTGTCCACGGTAAAGGTGTCGATATCCAGAATACTGCTGACGTTGCCGAGGTTGTCGGTGGCGCGGGCTTTGAGGATATAGCTGCTGCCGTTGGTTA